>UGTZ01000001.1:300000-400000 GCA_900455085.1 Providencia rettgeri
TTCCATTCCATTGTTGTTCATTAGCAATAGCAGGCAATGTTAAAAATAACAAAGAGAATAATAATTTTTTATTCATGTCGGATATAACCTATTAGCAATAGTTTGCTTTAACCCAATAATAGAAAATGGGCTCATGCGGTTTTATTTTTAATATAGGGGCTCTCGAGATAAATAAATTACCCCGAGAGAGTGTTATTATATTTGGGTATTTATTCTATTGATTTAATAATTCTCCTTGGCTGTTGATAATACCTTGGTACCAATAGAAACTTTTTTTACGTTTTCTTTCGAGAGAGCCGTTACCTTTGTTATCACGGTCAACATAGATAAATCCATAACGTTTTGACATCTCTGCATTGGATGCACTGACAATATCGATAGGCCCCCAACTGGTATAACCCATAATATTAACACCATCTTCAATAGCTTCATGGATTTGAACTAAATGGTCATTAATATATTGAATACGATAGTCATCATTAATATGGCCATCAGAGGTTATTTCATCTACTGCACCTAGGCCATTTTCGACAATGAATAAAGGTTTTTGGTATCTATCCCATAATAAATTTAATAGTGTTCTAATTCCTTTTGGATCTATTTGCCATCCCCATTCTGAACTTTCTAAATGAGGGTTTGGCACCATACTAAGGATATTTCCGCGTTTTTTCTCATATTCATCTTTATCTGCGGTAATACAACCAGTCATATAATAACTGAATGAGATAAAGTCCACGGTATTTTGTAAGTCACGCTTATCTTCTTCTGTTATTGTAATATTAATTTGGTTATCTCGAAAATAACGCAGCATATAACCTGGGTATTGGCCTCTGCATTGTACATCACCAAAAAATAGCCATTTGCGATTCTCTATCATGGCTTCCCATACATCATCAGGCTTACAAGTTAATGGATAAACGAGACCTCCTAATAACATGTTACCGATTTTAGCATCAGGGATAATGCTATGGCAGGCTTTAGTGACTCTTGCACTGGCGACAAGTTGGTGGTGAATCGCTTGGTAAACCTCTGAAGGAGAACTATTTTCAGGTAGGCCTACACCAGTCATTGGTGCATGTAGTGACATATTAATCTCATTGAACGTCAGCCATAGTTTGACCTTATTTTTATAACGTTCAAAGACGGTGCGTGCATAACGTTCGAAAAACTCAATCGTTTTACGATTTCCCCAACCACCATATTGTGTCACTAAGTGATAGGGCATTTCATAATGGGATAAGGTAATAACAGGTTGAATGTTATATTTCGCCATTTCATCAAATAAATTATCATAAAAAGCGAGACCTTCTTCATTGGCCGTTAATTCGTCACCAAGTGGAAATATACGGCTCCATGCAATCGAGGTTCGTAAGCAGGTGAAACCCATTTCAGCGAAAAGTGCGATATCGGTTTTATATTGGTGATAAAAATCGATGGCAATATCTTTAATAAAACTCTCATTTTGTGTTCTTTCAATTAATGAACCAAATATGCCATGAGGTTGAATATCGGATGTGCTGAGCCCTTTACCCGCAGTTAAATAAGCACCTTCAGCTTGATTGGCTGCGATTGCGCCACCCCATAAAAATGAATTTGGAAATTTAATCATGCTTAGCTCCTTATTTGTGGTTAACGGTGATAAATTTCTGACAGCTTTGAATTGATTTATTAAGCTCAACGAACTCGATTGACGTATAATCATCACTGTTGCTAATAATGACAGGGGTTGTTAAGTCATACCCAGCCTCGAGAATTTTTTCTCGATCAAATGTCAGTAATAAATCACCTGTTTTGAAAACATCACCTTGTTTAATTTGAGGTGAAAAATGAAGCCCATCTAATTTCACAGTATCGATCCCCACATGGATGAGCAGTTCAATACCGCTTTGACTCAACAGCCCTAATGCATGGCCAGTTTTAAATAATGAGCTCACTTCACCATCGAATGGCGCATATACTTCTCCAGTATTTGGAATAATGGCCGCGCCTTGTCCAAGTAAGCCACTTGCAAAAGTTTCATCTGGGGTATCTTTTAATGAGATAGCGGCACCACTCAATGGTGCAAGAACTTCATTGGGGGTTGAAGTAATCTCAGTTTTAACCGATATTTCAGGGGATATCGCTTCCTTTTTAATACCAAAGAAACGGGTTGCAATAGCGGCAAATAAGAAAGAAAGCGTTGTACCAATAATGGCCCCCCAAACCGTATTATCAACACCATGTTCTGGGATGATTTGTGCAAAGGTAAAAATATTAATCAACCCAAATGAGAATGTCAGAGTTTGGCTATAACCAACAATTGCGCCACCAACACCACCACCAATACAGCCAAAAATAAAAGGTCGGCGCAGAGGAAGAGTCACACCGTAGACAGCAGGCTCAGTGATACCAAATAAGCCAGCGGTGACGGAAGAGCCTGCCATAATTTTCATTTTTGCATTTTTTGTTGCTAATAGAACACCTAAAGTGGCGCCAATTTGCCCAGCTACAGCGGGAAGTAATAGAGGGAATAGCGCATCGTGGCCTAGGGCACTTAAATTATTAATACCAATAGGGACAATTCCCCAATGTAAGCCGAAAATAACGCATATTTGCCAAACGGCTCCCATGAAAGCACCTGCGATAACTGGGGCAAAGTTATAAATAGCTTGGAAACTCTCCGCAATTAACATGCTTATCCATGTTGCTAAAGGCCCAATAACAAGGAAGGTGAGTGGAACAATAATGAGTAAGCACAGAAAAGGTGCAATAAAATTCTTCATTGCAGAAGGTAAAATTTGGTTTAGTCGCTTTTCAAGCAAGCAGCTTAACCAAGAGGCAAAAATAATCGGAATGACAGATGCTGCATAGTTAATAAAGGTGACTGGGATCCCCAAAAAATATTCAGGTGTAGAACCCGCAACGAGACTTTGCTGAAAAGCGGTAATCATCATTGGGTGAATGAGTGCACCACCAATCGTCATGGTAACAAATGGGCTTCCACCAAATTTTTTCCCTGCGGTGTAGCCGAGTACCAGTGGGAAAAAATAGAATAAAGAGTCACTTGCTGCAAACCAGATTTGATAAGTGCCGCTGCTTGTGGATAGCCAACCTAATGCGTCTGCTAATGAAAGTAACCCTTTTAAAATACCTGAAGCAGCCATGATGCCTAAAATGGGCGTAAAAATGCTGGAAACAATATCGATAAAGTAGCCTAGTAAGCTTTCTTTATCTTGTTTTACCACTTTTTTTTCCGCTTTTTTGGGCTGATTTATTGAGCTTGAGGTTGTATCAATTAACTGATTAACAGCGTTAAAAACCTCGTTAACGTGGTTACCGATGACGACTTGAAATTGACCGCCGCTTTCAACTACGGTAATAACCTCTGGACTTTGTTTTAATTGCTCTGCATTGGCTTTTTTACTTTCTTTCAGTTTAAAGCGTAGGCGTGTCGCGCAATGTATTAAATCGACAACGTTATCTTTTCCTCCAACGTTTTCGATAATTTGCTCCGCCAAAGCTTGATATTTCATATTGATTTCCTTTATTACCTAAACAATAGAAGCCACGTTACTATTGATAAATAAGCAAAAAAAAACCTGACTCACCACCAGCACGAATAAGGCTAGTAGTGAAAATCAGGTTTTGCCTGCCAACGGGCAGTAGCAATCCATCGGTTTTTATCAGTTTGTATCAATAAATAGTTTTTCGGCTTACTTCGCGTCACTTATGTGACGATTTTTCTTTCCTAATTCGCTCTATATGAATGGTTAAATACATTCGTTCTTCATCTGTTAAGTCGCGTTGGTATTTCTTAGCTAAAAAAGTACTGACTTTTTCAGCACATTTCCAAGAAGTTGAATAATTTTCTTTGATGACAAGATGCATCGCAATATCGTCATTAGGAACTGGCTCATTACTCATCATTCGATGGGTGAAAAACTTCAAATGAGTTACAAATCGCTGGTAACTTAGCGTGTCTTCATGATATTCAATTTGAAGGTAATATTTTACGATGTTCATGATTTCATTCATGATTGCCATCGTTTCCATGACAATTGGCATTTCACCCGTCAACTGTGCATTGACGAAATGTAACGCGATAAACCCAGCTTCATCGATGGGTAACTCAATCTCTAAATCTTGTTTAATCAATGCCAATGACTCTAACCCCAACTGGTACTCTTTTGGGTAAAGCCGTTGAATTTCCCATAACATGGTATTAGTGATAGCTAGGCCTTTTTGCTGCCTTTCAATCGCATAATTGCAGTGATCCGTTAAAACGATATATAAGCTTTCATGCAGATTGCCAAGTTTACTTTTCGCATTTTCAATTATCTTGTCACAGACTTTCATGACAGAAATTGGTATTTGGCTCAACAGTTCACTTAGCCGACTTGTTAATTCATGGCTACGTAACTCAAAGACTTTTTCTATTTTTTTAGTATCGACAAAGTCATTAACTTTCATTTGAAAGGCGAGCCCACGTCCCATAACGACAATTTCTTGCTGCTGTTCATTTAGGGCAACGACCACATTGTTGTTTAAAATTTTTGCGATCTGCATTTTGTTTCCCCTAAAACGAAAAAAACCTGATAGCGCAATGACAATTCATTGACTAATCAGGTTTTGCCTGCGTGATAAGTGCAGTAACAATCCAATAACTTAATTTTCATGTACTGTAATTAAACTTTTTGGGTTATTCAAACAGCAAAGTATGAAAATGTGAACTAACACGCTCAATTCAGCCAATCTCTTTTGTACATGACGAATGGCGGTATAGTACCTATTTGATTGTTTTTTGCCACCAAGACACAATGTAATCAGCGATTTGCTCAGGGTTATTGATATCTAATTGCGGCACGTGAGTATCAATGATTTCATTACTGGCAACAGCAACCACATAGTTATCTATCAAGCCATTAAGGGGTTTACCCACCTCAGAACGAAACAACGCGATTTTATCGATTGTTTCATGTTTAAATCCTTCAACGAGGATCAAGTCCAACGAAGCGGGATCGAAACGGCTGGCTAAATAGCGTAGATCCATTTCATTAGCGTCGGGGGTTTCGGTCATTAACGCCCAACGTTTTTCACTAGCAACGAGCGTTTGGTCTGCACCTGCCTTACGTAATTCAAAGCTGTCTTTGCCCGGTTTATCCACTTCCATATCATGGTGGGTATGTTTAATTAAACCAACGCGAACATTACGTTTGCGAAGTAACGGGATCACTTTTTTTAATAATGTTGTTTTGCCAGTGCCGCTATAAGCGGTAATGCCAAGTAGAGGTAGAGTATTCTGATTCATGGCTATTTTCGTTGCCGCTCCCATAGACGGCTATCTTCCGGAGTATTTAAATTAATAAACGTGTCAGACTCTGACGTGAAAATGATACCTTTTGCGTCGATTTCACGCATAAATAGCATCAGTTTGCGATCGCCTCTTGCAAGGTAATCATCAAGGCGAGTTTTAAGCGAGTTGTGTAGTAAAGCGAATGTTGGATGTTCTCGTTCATTATCTTGTGCGTAACAGGCAAGGTGAGTGCCTTTCTCACTAAACATTTTTTTAGCTAAATTAAGTGGAAAATCAGGAACGTCACAAGGTACAAATAGCAACCACTCTGTCTTAGCATAGTGTAGTGCAGCTTGCATTCCAGCGAGTGGACCAGAAAAATCACTATTTAAATCAGAAATAACGGTCAACTGGCTCTCTCGATAACGCGCTTGATTGCGGTTTGCATTGATGATGACTTGGCCCACTTGGGGGCTTAAACGCGCTAAAATATACTGGTAGAGTGGTTTACTGAGTAAAGGAACTAAGCCTTTATCTTGCCCACCCATCCTGCTTCCTCGGCCGCCTGCAAGTATGACACCGGTTATTGACTGACGAAATGACATGTTCAATATCCTTGAATATCTTCAAGAAAATGTTTCAACATTCGTAGAAAACACTTTCGAGTATAGTAATTACTAAAATTTATTCTATTTTGCTATAAAATCAATGAATATTCCCGCGTATTGCAGTTAAACTTTACGTAGATTGACAACAGTTCGCTTTTTCTCTTGTATGATTATTGGTAACTTGTATCGAATATTCGTGATAAAGGAATAAACATGAAATGCCATCGCTTAAATGAAGTTATTGAGCTTCTGCACCCTGTCTGGAAAGATAATTCAGATTTAAACTTAGTTGAATTATTGCAAAAACTGGCTGACGAAGCAGGTTTTAAAGGCAGTTTATCTGAGTTAACAGATGATGTGCTGATTTATCATTTAAAAATGCGTGGCTCGGACAGCAATGAAGCGATCCCTGGTTTAAAAAAAGATTATGAAGATGACTTTAAAACCGCTATTTTGCGTGCCCGTGGCATTATTAAAGATTAAAACGCGATGGATCAAATAGAACATTCGAATTTCCATTTTAGTGGAATTTCCCCCGACTTAATTTTAGACGCCTTAATGGAAGTTGGGGTTTACCCTGAATCTGGGCTGCTTGAATTAAATAGCTACGAAAATCGAGTTTATCAGTTCCAAGACGAAAATCGGCAACGCTTTGTGGTTAAATTTTATCGTCCCGAGCGTTGGAATCGTTCGCAAATTCAAGAAGAACATGATTTCACTTTAGAGCTACGAGATGAAGGGTTATCTGTAGCTGCACCTCTTGAGTTTGCCGGGCAAACGGTATTGGAATTTGGTGGGTTTATATTTGCAATTTTTCCGAGTGTCGGTGGCCGACAATATGAAACAGATAACTTGTTTCAATTAGAAAGTGTCGGCCACTTATTAGGGCGTATACACCAAATTGGTCAGCGTAAAAATTTTGCATTTCGTCCGACAATAGGTCTCGATGAATATTTGGCACAACCTCACCAAGTGATAGCATCGAGTCCTTTGATTGCAGAACGTTATAAGTCCCAATTTATAACGTCTTTAGATGCATTGATTGCACAAGTAAAATTGCAGTGGCCTAGCTCAATTTCATCTATTCGTCTACAAGGTGATTGCCACCCAGGCAATATTCTATGGCGCGATGAAGCTTGGCTGGTGGATTTTGATGACGCCCGAAACGGGCCTGCAATCCAAGACCTTTGGATGCTACTTAATGGCTCTCGCCAAGAACAAGTCATTCAATTGAATACGTTATTAGAAACGTATAATGAGTTTTGTGATTTTGATGTAAAACAGCTGAAGCTTATTGAACCTCTTAGAGCAATGCGTATGGTACATTATCTCGGGTGGATTATCCGCCGTTGGCAAGACCCTGCATTTCCTCGAGCATTTTCTTGGCTACAAGCTGATGATTTTTGGCAAAAACAATCGCTCGAATTTAATCAACAGATTGAACGGTTGCAAGACGCCCCTTTGCAGTTAACCCCTCAGTTTTAACTTTTAAGTTTTTGTTTTTGGAGAATGTAGTCTATGAAAAAAATTATGTTGGCTTTGCTTGGTATTGCCATGTCTTTTAGTGCTGCAGCGGCAAACTACACGGAAGGTAAAGAGTATACTGATGTTAAAGCTGTACCAAATTTACCGCAAGTTCTGGAGTTCTTCTCATTTTATTGCCCACACTGCTATCAATTTGAGAGTGTGTATAAAGTGCCTCAAACCGTAGAGAAAAACTTGCCAGAAGGCGTGAAAATGGAACGTTATCACGTTGATTTTCTTGGTCCTTTAGGTGCTGATTTAACCCAAGCTTGGGCCGTTGCGATTGTCCTGAAAGCAGAAGACAAAGTGACGCCTATTCTGTTTGAAGGTATCCAAAAAACGCAAACTATCAACAGCAAAGCAGATATTCGTAATGCCTTTATCAAAGCGGGTATTTCTGGTGATGAGTATGATGCAGCTTTAAATAGCTTCGTTGTAAAATCTATCGTTGCGAAACAGCAAAATGCAGCGCAAGACTTAAAATTGCGTGGTGTTCCTGCATTATTTGTTGATGGTAAATACCAAGTTCGTAATAACGGTATCTCAGTTGATAATGCCGCTGATTATGGCAAAGAGTTCTCTAACGTTGTGAACTTCTTAGTAAGTAAAAAATAATAGCAAATAGACGGTGGTAAATTAGCCATCGTCTTTTTTCTCCTATCAATATCCACAATTCTAAGACGTTCTCTCCGGCGCATTAAATCTACTCAATCTTGTGCTAACTCTTTGATTTTACTTTCCTGTTCATACTGTTAATCATCATATTACTTATTGAATTTACTGAGTAACACAAATTTACACACAAGGTTATCCACAGGATGTTAATCAGGTATTTAGTACATTGGTGTGATTAATTTAATTGTAAATAATAATTTTAACTAATCGTAATAAATAATGTATTTGAAATCGTGAATGATTTGATGTGCTTTTAACAATGCGATTAAGCGGAATATAAAACTTGGGATGTATCTGAGGCGACATTATGGCATCCTATTAGCATTCGTTCCTGACTAAAAGATGATGACAGATTATGGCTCAGATTGCAGAAAACCCCCTTATTTTGGTTGATGGTTCCTCTTACCTATACCGTGCTTATCATGCATTCCCTCCACTGACCAATAGTGCTGGTGAGCCTACAGGGGCAATGTATGGCGTGCTTAATATGCTACGCAGTTTAATTATGCAGTATAAACCTAGCCATGTAGCGGTTGTCTTTGATGCGAAGGGAAAAACATTTCGTGATGAATTGTTCGAAAGCTATAAGTCTCATCGCCCACCTATGCCTGATGACTTGCGCGCTCAAATCGCTCCATTGCATGAAATGGTAGAAGCGATGGGGTTACCTTTACTTGTTGTTTCAGGGGTGGAAGCCGATGACGTCATCGGGACATTAGCTTGTGAAGCAAGCCGAAAAGGTATGCCAGTATTAATCAGTACGGGCGATAAAGACATGGCGCAATTAGTTGAGCCTAATATTACGCTCATTAATACCATGAATAACACTATTCTAGGGCCTGATGAAGTCAAAGAAAAATACGGTGTGCCCCCTGAACTTATTATCGACTTTTTAGCCTTAATGGGGGATTCGTCAGATAACATTCCTGGCGTGCCTGGTGTCGGTGAAAAAACAGCACTAGCCTTACTGCAAGGCATTGGTAGCTTAGAAGCAATTTATAATGACCTTGAAGCTATCGCTCCATTAGGTTTTAGAGGCTCTAAAACCTTAGCCCCTAAAATGGCTGAAAACCGTGATGTTGCTTTTTTATCATATCAATTAGCGACAATTAAAACGGATGTTGAGCTGGAAAAGACCTGTGAAGAGTTACAAGTTGCTCAGCCAGATGTGGATAAGCTACATCAATTATTCAGCCGTTATGAATTTAAACGTTGGTTAACGGATGTTGAAAATGGGACTTGGATGGAGGGGAAAGGCACAAGTACAAAAGTGAGCCCAACGCCAGCAACGTCAGCTGCCAAGCCATCAATCCCAACAGCACCAACATTGAGTGCTGAAAATTACCAAACGATTTTAGAAAAAGCGGATTTAGAGCGCTGGGTTGAAAAACTGAGCAAGGCATCGTTATTTGCTTTTGATACTGAAACCGATAGCTTAGATACCCAAGAAGCCCGTTTAGTGGGCATGTCATTTGCAATTGAGCCAGGGCATGCCGCTTATTTGCCATTAGGTCACGATTACCTTGATGCGCCAGTACAACTCCCTCTGGAAGAGGTTTTGGAAGTTATGAAACCTTTGCTTGAGAGTGAAAAAATTCTCAAAATTGGCCAGAACTTGAAATATGATGCAGAAGTTCTTGAAAACTACGGCATTGAATTAAAAGGTATTGGCTATGACACCATGCTGGAATCGTATGTGTTAAATAGTGTTGCGGGAATGGGGCGCCATGATATGGACAGCTTGGCCGATCGCCATTTGAACCACAAAACTGTGAGCTTTGAAGAAATCGCGGGTAAAGGTAAAAAACAGCTGACATTTAATCAAATCGCCTTAGAAGAAGCAGCTAATTATGCCGCGGAAGATGCGGATGTCACGTTATTACTGCACCAAGCGTTATACCCACAATTAGAAGCTGAGCCAACGCTTAATCATATTTTCCAAAATATTGAAATGCCACTTGTGCCTGTGTTAGTCCGCATGGAACGCAAAGGTGTTTTAATTGACGCAAACGTACTTGCAGCGCAGTCAAAGGTGATTACCGCTCGTTTAGCTGAGCTGGAAAAAGAGGCTTTCGAGCTTGCAGGGGAAGAGTTTAACCTCGCTTCGCCAAAACAATTGCAAACTATCTTATTCGAAAAATTGCAATTGCCGGTGATAAAGAAAACACCAAGTGGGGCAGCGTCGACTAATGAAGAAGTGCTTGAAGAATTGGCGCTGAATCATGCATTGCCAAAATTGTTGCTCGAGCACCGTAGTTTAGCCAAATTAAAATCCACGTATACGGATAAACTGCCACTCATGATTAACCCGCGTACTCAGCGTGTTCATACTGCTTACCATCAAGCCGTCACAGCAACAGGGCGTTTATCTTCTCGAGATCCTAACCTACAAAACATTCCTGTTAGAACTGAGGAAGGGCGCCGGATCCGCCAAGCTTTTATTGCTCGTGAAGGCTACAAAGTGATGGCGGCGGACTACTCGCAAATTGAATTACGTATTATGGCGCATTTATCCCAAGATAAGGGCCTATTAACTGCGTTTGCGGAAGGGAAAGATATCCATAAAGCAACAGCCGCTGAAGTCTTTGGTGTACCACTGGAACAAGTCACTAGTGACCAACGCCGTAGTGCCAAAGCGATTAACTTCGGCTTATCTATGGCATGAGTGCGTTTGGTTTAGCGCGTCAATTAGGGATCCCTCGAGGTGAGGCGCAGCGCTATATGGATCTTTACTTTGAACGTTACCCAGGTGTATTACGTTATATGGAAAACACACGCTTGCAAGCGTCTGAGCAAGGCTATGTAGAGACCCTCGAAGGTCGCCGTTTATATCTGGCAGATATTAAGTCCAGTAATGGAATGCGCCGTAAAGCCGCGGAACGCGAAGCGATCAACGCACCAATGCAAGGAACCGCAGCGGATATCATTAAAAAAGCGATGATTGCTGTTGATAATTGGTTGCAAACCAAAAAGCCACATGCAGATATGCTAATGCAAGTTCATGATGAATTGGTTTTTGAAGTGAAAGAATCTGAGTTAGAGCGTGTCCAAGCTCAGGTCCAATTGTTAATGGAACAAAGCATGAAATTGGATGTACCATTAAAAGTGGATGTGGGGATAGGCGATAACTGGGATGAAGCCCATTAATTTTTAACAATATTGAATCTACAAAACCTCCAATACGTTATTGGGGGTTTTTTTATGTTTAAGTGAATACATAACAGATAATTATGCATTTGAAATTATTAACTAGAAATTTAATATAACTCTGTAATAAATCAATTATTTCATGATGAAATTTGAGGATATGATTAACATTTTTATGCGACATATATCTCATAAATATGTAATTAAAATCCGTTTTTTTGTCTTATTTTATTCGTATTATCATGCTGAATCGTAGACAGCTTTGAAAAAAAATTACAAAAAGGCTTTTTTTCGAGCGAAAATAAAGTACATTAATAGGCGTAGGGTACAGAGGTAAGATGTTCTATCTTTCAGACCTTTTACTTCACGTAATCGGATTTAGCTGAATATTAGCTGCTCCAGTCAAGTATTTGACTGGAGCATTTTTTTATCTAAAATTCAGTGAATTAGAAGCTATGAGGGTGTAATGAACCATTTCTGGCTCACTACTAAAGAAATCAAGCCGGTGTGTTATACCAACTATCTAGCTTAATACGGAGTTTATCGACACCAATTTTTTTCAGTGCTGAAAAGTATTCGACTTCAATATCCCCTTCAAGTGGAGCAAGTGCTTGACGCACTTCCATTAACTGTTTCTTTCTTGCTCCAGAGGCCAGTTTGTCTGCTTTAGTGAGTAAAACCAGAACTGGCACATTCATTGCGACAGACCACTCAATCATTTGCATATCGAGGTCTTTTAATGGATGACGGATATCCATTAATACAACAAGCCCCTTAATGCATTCGCGTTTTTGGAGATATTCCCCGAGTGCTTGTTGCCACTTACGTTTCATTTCTTCAGGAACTTCGGCATAACCATAGCCTGGAAGGTCAACAAGGCGAACGCCTTCCTCAACTTCAAATAGGTTGATTAGCTGAGTTCTTCCTGGCGTTTTACTGGTGCGTGCTAAGCTTTTTTGCTGTGTTAATGCGTTTAACGCACTGGATTTCCCCGCATTAGAACGGCCAGCAAAAGCCACCTCAACTCCGGTATCTTTAGGTAGATGACGGATATCGGGTGCACTGATGACAAATTTTGCCATCTGGTAGTTATGATTTTTAATTGCCATTTGTCTTTCTCCCTGAGTTAGCCTCAAAAGGCTCGAGGATTATAGCTTTGCTTAGCGCTTCCCGACAACTCGAAATATCCTCTTAACCGCTTTTCCCTTGGTGTCAGGTATTATTTTTTGTGTGTTGTAGTCTGCGAAATTGTAATAATAGAAAAATAACCATTATTAATGACGTTTTTCACTAAAATTGGTCTAGAATTTAGCGCATTTGGTGTGTTTTTATTTTTTGGCGTAAATATAGGTAAATCTTCAGCATTCTTGTTGGCTTCACTCTAGAATTGCTTGATTGCAGTTGTAATGAGCTATAACGAAAGGGACCTTACATGTTAAAACGAATTTTTGTGCCACTTTTGGCCATCTGCGCAATGAGCGCATCTTCTCTTGCATTATCTGCGGGTGAGACTTATGTTAAATTAGTCACGTCGGCGGGTGATATCGAATTAGAACTGAATAGTAAAAAAGCCCCTGTTACGACAGAAAATTTCGTTCAGTATGTTAATGAAGGTTATTACAACGGAACCACTTTCCACCGTGTTATCCCTGGTTTTATGATTCAAGGCGGTGGCTTTAATAAAGATTTACAGCAAAAACAAACCCGTGCTCCAATCAAAAATGAAGCGGATAACGGTTTACGTAATTTACGCGGTACTATTTCTATGGCGCGTACTGCAAGTAAAGACAGTGCAACTAGCCAATTTTTTATTAATGTGGCTGATAACGCTTTCTTAGACCACGGCCAACGTGACTTCGGTTACGCTGTATTTGGTAAGGTGGTGAAAGGGATGGATGTTGCAGATAAAATCTCTAAAGTAAAAACGGAAAACGTAGGGCCATATCAAAATGTCCCAGTTGAACCGATTACAATTATTTCTGCTGAAGTGATTAAAAAACCGTAGTAATTAAAAACGATAGTCATTAAAAGCTGTCGTGTCGAATACTGTGGGTAGGTTGTTTTAACGTGCCCACTTTTCTTAAAAGCGTTTTTCCTTCCTCTTTGAGTTTCTCTTCATTAACTATGTTAGTTAAAATATGTTAGCTCTTGCTAATTTTTATCAACCTTTTATTTCATTGTATTTAAAGTAATTCTTAACCAAAATACAGCTTTGTTATAGGGGTGTAAATATAATTCCATGATTTTTATATGGAATTTTTAGCTGAGAAAAAACAATCATTGACTTAAATAGGCTATTTTCCTGCTTTGGCTGTGCTATGATAGCCGCCCTTATTATTTTTATGGTGTTTTAATCATCGTTCTGATTGCCAACACAATAAAAATATGCATAAGAAAATAATATATAATGATAAAAATCAGTCGGATAGGCTAATATGCTTCTACTTATTGATAATTACGATTCATTTACTTACAACTTATACCAATACTTTTGTGAGTTAGGGGCTGAAGTTGTTGTAAAACGTAATGATGAAATTACCATCGAAGAAATTGAACAGCTTTCGCCTACACATCTTGTGATTTCACCTGGGCCATGTACACCGGATGAGGCTGGCATCTCCCTTGAGGCGATAAAATACTTTGCAGGTAAATTACCCATTTTGGGTATTTGCTTAGGGCATCAAGCGATTGGGCAAGCTTTTGGTGCATCAGTCGTCAAAGCACGAGAAGTTATGCACGGTAAAACTTCTGCTATTCACCATAACCATCAAGGTGTATTCAAAGGCTTAAATCGTCCCTTAACAGTGACACGCTATCACTCGTTGGTGATTGCTGCAGAGACACTCCCTGTTTCTTTTGATGTATCAGCATGGTCACTGAATAATGGCGATGTTGATGAAATCATGGGAATACGGCACAAAACCTTGCCTATAGAAGGTGTTCAGTTCCATCCTGAAAGCATTCTGAGTGAACAAGGCCATGAATTACTAAACAATTTTCTAAAATATTAATTTAGCAATCGTATTCAGAAAAAATTAATTATGCATATTATGCCCTTTACTATTGCTCTTTTTTGATTTTTTATTCATATTTAATGCTTATATTTTCATAATTGCATTAAATAAGAGCAGGTGAGGGGTATGTCTGAGCAACCAGTAGTAAATCGGCAAACTTTTGATCAAGTTATGTTACCTATTTTTTCGCCAGCGGAATTTATTCCAGTTAAAGGCGAAGGTAGCCGCGTTTGGGATCAGCAAGGTAAAGAATATATTGATTTTGCTGGTGGGATCGCTGTTCTTGCTTTGGGGCATTGCCACCCTAGTTTGGTGGCTGCGGTGCGTGAACAAAGCGAAAAGCTATGGCATGTCAGTAATATTTTCACCAACGAGCAGGCGTTGAAGTTAGCACAAAAGCTCACGAATGCGACATTTGCTGACCGCGCATTTTTTGTGAATTCCGGCTCAGAAGCTAACGAAGCTGCGTTTAAATTAGCACGCCGCTACGCTATTACTAAATACAGCCCCTATAAAACTAAGATTATCGCTTTCAAACAAGCTTTCCACGGACGCACATTATTTACCGTTTCGGTTGGTGGGCAAGCGAAATATGCGGATGGTTTTGGGCCAAAGCCTGCGGATATTATTCATGTGCCATTTAATGACCTTGATGCTGTCAAAGCGGTGATTGATGAAAATACCTGCGCAGTTGTTCTTGGAGCCAGTACAAGGTGAAGGTGGCGTCACCGCAGCAACAGCGGAATTTCTGCAAGGAGTTCGTAAGCTGTGTGATGAAAATAATGCATTGTTGATTTTTGATGAAGTACAAAGCGGTATGGGCCGTACAGGTAAATTATTTTCTTATATGCATTACAATATTGTGCCTGATATTTTAACCACGGCAAAAGCATTGGGTGGCGGTTTCCCTATTAGTGCAATGATCACCACTGAAGAAGTGGCAAAAACCATGGAAGTGGGTTCGCACGGCACCACCTATGGTGGCAATCCCTTAGCGTGCGCAGTAGGTAATGCGGCGTTTGATATTATTAATACTGAGGAAGTATTAAATGGTGTCGAAAAGCGTCGTGAATTATTTGTCGCTCATTTGAATAAACTGAATGAAAAATACCACATTTTCTCTGAGGTCAGAGGAATGGGGTTATTAATTGGTGCTGAATTAGACGGCAAACTATTGAACCGTTCGAAAGATATCTTGCAAGCCAGTGCGGTAGAAGGTCTGATGATGCTCAATGCTGGCACGAATGTTTTACGTTTTACGCCTTCACTGATTATTTCTGAGGAAGAAATTAATAGTGGTATGGCGAAATTAGAAACGGCGATCGGTAAGTTGTTAGGTTAAATTGTTGAGTAAAGTTACAGAGGCATTTTTGCCTCTGTAATAAACGTTTTATCAATTACATTTTTCTACTTTTTACAGGGTCTTGTTTTACCTTTAATATTAATTGCGCAGTTTGTTTTTCTTGTGTTGAAGAGATAATAGCCATTTCTTGGTATTCTTTTTTCAAAGCTTTCAACTCAGCTATTTTTTATCAAGTTGTTCTATTTGTTCCATTTTAATTGAGTCATTTTCTTTATTTTGATGAGAGGGGGGAAGATAACCTGTTGAACTTTTCCCTTCCATTAATAGTTTCATTTTTTGTGCTTGTGTTTGTGTTTGTGTTTGTGTTTGTTTTTGAGTGTTTTTGTTTTTCTCTCTTTCAGGTGAGTTTATTATATCTACTTTGTTAGCTGTAATTTTATTTATATCACTCAAGTTTTCATTGTCTTTTTCTTGGTGTAACGATTCGGTTGAAGAATATTTTGAACTGCTTGGGGAAAAGCTACTATTTGTATGATAGCCAGATGAATTGGAATTTAAGCTTTCATTACTTGAATAGTAGGTATATCTTAAATACTGAGGGGAATTATTAAAAAAATAATTAAGCTCAGATTTTGCATCATCGTCTATAATGTCAGTGTCTGACTTGTTGATTATATAAACTGCATCATCAATAACATCTTGTGAAATGTTTTGTTTAATCATTTCTTTATTTTGTGTATTTAGGCTTTCATTTGGTAGATTATTCCAGTTAGGGTCATAATCATCCCAGACTAATTGTTCATTGGTAGCAGACTCATCGATATAATTTTCTAACATTTTAATGACTGATTTCATTTCATCAAAGGTATTATTGATTTTTTCAAGGTTATCATTCGATAGTTCTGGTGAGTTTATCATATCCATGATATCTAATTCCTCAAATAACTTATGGTACTGGGATTGATTTTTATTGTTTGAATTTTCCATTATCAGTTTATTAGCTTTTGATTCAACTATACCTATTTCATCCAGTAGGATTTTATAGCTATTATATAAATCTGAATTTTCTTGCTGTACTGTATAAAATACGTTATTCGTAGCCTTGGCGTCATTAATGTTTTCGTGTTGTTTCATTAAATTTTGTCTGGCTATAGTGGCTTTGTCTATAATTTTAGCCTTTCCACTTTCAAACTTAACACATAGTTCTTCATTGTTATTTTTTTTAAGTATATTTTTTAAATAACGAATGCCTTTTTCATGTGTTGATTTTATTTCTAATATTAAATTTGAAAATCGACCAGCTGAGCGATTTAAACGGAAATCTTTAAAAACTTTGGTTTCTGTAGTGCTTATTTTATTAAGTGGCATTAGCTCGGTATCCTTTTTTTCACTGATAAGTGAATCATTTTTTATTTCAATGCTATTTTTGAAGATATCTGATGAGGAAACTAAATCATCCTCATGATAGGTATAAGGTAATAAGAGCTTTTCAACAGGTGGTGAATAGGGTAGTTGATTTAGTACGGGCTGTGCACTTTCGTGAAATTCACTATTCTGAATTGCGAAGTTTATTTTATTATAACTCTCTGAGCTCAATGGCTTAATAACATTTAGATTATCAATGACTGAGGTTTTTTTGTATGGAATTACTTTGTTGTTAATGTTAATAAATATACTGGCTTGATTATTTACTTTAGTATCTAACGTCACGACTAATAATCTCCTAATAATGGTTAACTCCCATTATATTAGTTCGATAATTAGCTAGAAGAATATAAAGAAACGATACTCATTAATGAAAGTATATAAATAGGCTATGGATAAGAAAAAATAACGTTATACCAGAGGTATAACGTTATTTTAAATTGCATGCCTCGCCAAGAGAGCGAGGCTGAAAGGTTAATTAGCGAGTACCATAAACAACGATGGTTTTACCATGTGCAGAGATCAGGTTTTGGTCTTCTAACATTTTTAAAATACGGCCGACTGTTTCACGGGAACAACCCACGATTTGGCCTATTTCCTGACGAGTAATTTTGATTTGCATACCGTCTGGGTGTGTCATTGCATCAGGCTGTTTAGCTAAGTTTAATAGAGTTTGAGCAATACGGCCTGTAACGTCCAAGAATGCGAGGTTACCGACTTTCTCAGATGTTGTTTGTAGACGACTAGCCATTTGCGCAGAAAGGCGCATTAAAATATCAGGGTTTACCTGAATTAATTGACGGAATTTTTTGTAAGAAATTTCAGCAACTTCGCAGGCTATTTTGGCTCTAACCCACGCAGTACGTTCTTGCCCTTCTTCAAATAACCCAAGCTCACCAATGAAATCCCCCTGATTCAGGTAAGAGAGGATCATTTCTTTGCCTTCTTCATCTTTAATTAAAACAGCCACCGAACCTTTAACGATATAGTAAAGGGTTTCTGCTTTCTCACCCTGATGGATAAGAGTGCTCTTGGATGGATATTTATGAATATGGCAGTGTGACAAAAACCATTCAAGAGTAGGGTCTGTTTGTGGCTTGCCGAGAACCATTAGCGTTATCCTCTGTATGTTATTGCAGCCATTCAGAAAAACATACTAGAAAGGCTGGCTTTAAAGTCACTAGCTTAGCATATTAATTTGCCTTATATACCTTTAAATAATCTAACAGCTGATTGCTTCAGCGTTTTTGATTGCTTTGGGTAACGCAAATTGATATCAACACTATAATATGATCAATTAAACCGTTGAGTTTTGATCTTAATCCTATCAACTAAGTATTGTTTGTAGCATATCCAATAAAGAAAGTCTTCCCTGTATCGCTTCAGCCAAATAAAGTTGATATAACATTCATTGCATCTATGGAACAATGTAGCCTTTAAACCGATTTCATTTCAAGGGGAAATATAATGGAAGCAAGAGTTAAGTGGGTTGAAGGACTTTCTTTTCTAGGGGAGTCTGCGTCTGGGCACCAAGTGATGATGGACGGCAATGCAGGTGATAAAGCCCCAAGTCCAATGGAAATGGTGCTAATGGCAGCGGGCGGTTGCAGCGCGATTGATGTCGTTTCGATTCTACAAAAGGGCCGCTATGATATTACGGATTGTGAGGTGAAATTAACCTCACAGCGTCGCGAAGAAGCCCCTCGTTATTTTGTGAAAATCCATTTACATTTTATTGTAACAGGGAATGAATTAACGGAAAAAGCGGTCGAACGAGCCGTTCAACTTTCTGCTGAAAAATATTGTTCAGTCGCATTGATGTTAGAGAAAACCGTGGAAGTCACACATAGCTTTGAAATAAAAAACTAAAAATAAATTTAATTTTTATTGGTATATTTGAATTAAAAGATGCTTACCTTAATTAATGATAAGCATCTTATTTATTAATCAAAAAATAATTTAATTGTTGTCCTTTTGATTAATTAGTTTTTCGACTATTGGCGCCATAATTAATTCCATGGCTAAACCTAGTTTTCCTCCGGGGACGACAATTGTATTCATTGCAGAAATGAAAGAGCCAGATATCATTGATAGCAAATAGGGGAAATCAATTTGCTCTAGCCCACGAAAGCGGATCACAATAAAGCTTTCATCTTGTGATGGAATGGCTTTAGCCGAAAATGGGTTGGAGGTATCTACCGTCGGAACGCGTTGAAAATTGATGTGAGTGCGAGAAAATTGTGGCGTGATGTAATTAATATAGTCACCCATAGAACGCACGACAGAGTCCATAACGGCTTCGCGGGAGTGCCCTCGCTCTGTCGTATCACGGATTAATTTTTGGATCCATTCTAGGTTGACTATAGGGACAACACCGACAAGTAAATCAACATGTTGTGCGACATTATGTTCCGGTGTGACAACACCGCCATGTAGCCCCTCATAAAACAAAATATCCGTTTTATCTGGCAGCGGTTCCCAAGGGGTAAATGTCCCGGGCTGCAAGCCATAAGGTACCGCTTCATCATAAGTATGTAGATATTTACGGGATTGCCCACAACCCGATTTTGCATAGTCGACTAAAGTTTGTTCAAGCAAAGCAAAATCATTCGCTTCGGGGCCAAAGTAACTGATGTGCCGGCCTTGTTCTCTGGCTTTTCGGATAGCCATATCCATTTCAGGGCGTGTATAGCGGTGAAAACTATCCCCTTCTAATGTTGCAGGCTGGATATTTAATTGATGAAAGACTTTACGAAATGCTTGGCTAGTTGACGTTGTGCCAGCCCCGCTTGAACCGGTGATAGCAATGATTGGGTGCTTTTTAGACATCGTGGACTCCCTGTGCTGCGCTTATAAGCACTATTTTAATCAATAGTGCATGAAGCGGATTAACGGGTGTTAGGGTTGTGAGCCTTATTTGATGGTTTTACGACATGATTATGTTGGAAAACACGCAACTTTTTTATGACAAAAGATGACGTAAAAATGAACCATGGAATAAAAACATCATACAGAAAAACTTCCCTTAGGCATGAAATTAACCGATTCATGCAATTCAGACCAGACTAGCACAATTTCGCCAGAAACTAACTGCCGTTTCACATCGTTAACCTTATCTTGCAGGCTTTTTTCATGGGAGCCGTAGTCGGTTCCCTCACGCAATACGTAGCTCTCAATCAGGTTTTCCAATGTTTCAGGCTCAAGTTCTTGCCAAGGAATAATCACATTATTTCCTTATCTAAATAAGGGGTTAGCCATTGAGGAATACGGCTTTCTAACCACATTTGCGGTTTTCTCAATGTACCGCTCACAAAGCCGACGTGCCCGCCATGTTCTGTCATTTGGTATTCCACATTGTGGGGTAAAAATGATAAATCAGGAACAACTTCAGGCGCCATAAATGGGTCATCTTTGGCGTGAATAATTAACGTTGGTTTAGTGATATAAGCTAACTTGGGTAATGCACTGCATTTTTGATAATAATCTGTCGCATCATCAAATCCATGAATACGAGCAGTAATCACATCATCAAACTCACGGATCCGCTTAAGCTGCTTCAATTGTAAGAGGTTTAAGGGTAATGAGCCTGGATAACGGACTAATTTCCGGGTGGCATTGCGTTTCAAGCCATTTAGTAAGTAACGTTGATAAAACTGAGAAATGCCCTTTTCCATGCGTAAAGAGCAGGCTTCTAACATCAAAGGAGCTGAAACAACAACACCCGCATCGACATCTGCATTTTGACCGCTTTCAGCTAAATAGCAGGCTAACATATTGCCACCAAGAGAATAACCAACTGCGGCGGTTGGCGCATCACCATAGGTTTGTTTCAACCAGCGGAGAAAATAGCGAGCATCACTGGTTTCACCTGAATGGTAAATTCGCTGTTGGCGATTGGGTTCACCACTACAACCGCGAAAATGCATAATCACACCCAACCAACCATGTTTTTGGGCAGTTTCTAGCATTCCGTGAGCGTAAGGGCTTTTAAAATTACCTTCTAGACCATGGAAAATCACTAATCGTGGCTTATGCGCTGCTAGCTCGGGTTTTTCACTCCAAGCGAGATCGATAAAATCGCCATCAGGCAATTCAAGCCGTTGCCATATAGGTTTGATTTTCGGTGTTCTACGGAAAATCCTTGGCAGTAATGTTTGGAGGTGTGGATTTTTAGCCCAACTTATTGGACGAAAGTTTTCTGACATAGCCTTATTTTTATTTAATGGAGACTCTTGTGAGTCACATAACATACTGTTATTTTTTTGTGATGCAAGTAAACAAATTTGAGTTTGAGGCTAAATTATAAATGACACTGGGGCTGATTTTTTCTCTTTTTACGTTTTTATTCATTGCAGCAGTCACACCCGGCCCTAACAATATGTTGCTAACGTCAAGTGCAGCAAACTACGGTTTTCGCCATACGATTACATTATGCCTTGGTATTATGTTAGGCATGCAGTCCATACTTTATCTTTCTGCATTCGGTATTGCTGCACTTTTATTGCTCTATCCTGCGATTCATATCGCCTTAAAAGTCGCCGGAAGCATCTACCTGTTATGGCTCGCATGGAAAACAGCGACGGCAAATTATGCACCACTGAAGACGAATAGCGAAGTTGCGAAAAGCGTGACTTGGTATCAAGGTGGCTTATTGCAGTTTTTAAACCCGAAAGCATGGATGATGGGTTTGGGAGCCGTAGGGGGATTTAGCTTACCCGGTGAGTTATTTACTCAATCTATTTTAATGATGAGTATCGCATTTGTGGTGGTTAACTTAGTGGCGGGTTTAATCTGGATGGGGTTTGGTTCATTAATCAGCCTATTTTTGCGTAGCCGCCGTGCTTGGTTTATTTTTAACTGGGTAATGGGGATTTTAACGGCTTTGTGCGTTCCCCTGATTTGGTTGGAATGATTTTCTGATAAAAGTGCAGTTTATATGACTCATCAAAAAGCAGCCCATGGGCTGCTTTTTACATATAAGGGAGGCGATTAGTCTAAATCGACGTTCTTAGTTCCGAAAAAATAAGTAAAAATAAAACCGAATAAGTAGGATGTGAATAACCCGCCCACATAAACTAACATTCCAGGGAACACCCCATCAGCTGACGTCATCATTGGGATAGCGACTAAGCCAGAAGGGCCAAAGACGGTATTCAAACCAACGGGTAAACCCATCCAAGCCACTAGCCCAACAAAGAAACCGCCTGCGGCACCACCTAAACATGCGGTAACAAATGGCTTCATCCGCGGAAGAGTTACACCGTAAATAAGTGGTTCACCGACACCTAAGAAACCTGGAATGATAGCCCCACGAATCTGATTGCGTAACACCGAATCTTTTGCGGCTTTAACATACAACGCCATTGCTGCACCAACTTGGCCACCACCTGCCATCGCTAGGATAGGGAAGAGTGAGTTAAAACCTTGAGTTTCAACGAGTGCCATATATACCGGAACAAAACCTTGGTGCACGCCAAACATGACTGCAATTAAGAATAGCCCAGCAAGTATGGCAGTTCCGAATGGGTTGCTGCTTAAATGAACAAACAGCCATGACATGCCAGAGAATAACCAGCTCCCAATAGGCATGATAAAGATAAACACAGCAGCACCAACAATTAATAAGGTAATTGTTGAGGTTAAAATCATATCAAGGTTAGCTGGGATAATTTTGCGTACCTGTTTTTCAACCCATGCGCCAAAAATACACGCAATCAATACCCCAATAATGTTACCTCTTGGGTCGATAGCCAACCCGAAAAAGCTATTCATGTCAGAATAGAACCCTTTGGCTATTTCAGGGTTATATCCAAGAACAAACAGTGAAGCAATGATGGCACCATTTACCGCGCTACCGCCAAAGGCTTTTTGAGTGTTATAACCAATGAGAATACTTAGAAAGCTAAACAGCCCTTTGCTAAATACTGACATATATAAAATAGTATGTACGAGTAGGGTCTGCTCTTCAGGCTTTGTTGGAAGCCCTGCTGGGAAATAGGTTTGTTTCGCTAGAGTTGCAAAGCCTAATAGTAGGCCGGCAGCAATAAAGCCCGGAATTAACGGTGTAAATATCGTGGCAAATTTGGATAAAAACCGGTGAACGGCACTGGTTTGTTTCTTTTTCAGTTGCTGCTTATTTGCGGATGCAATGTCGTTTAAATCCTGAGGCTGGGTTGTTGCCTCATGGCTATCCTCTTCATCGTTATCCAACAGTTGGTTCATTAAGTCTGCGGCAGTTTGTGCTTTACCCGGGCCAAGGATCACTTGCAGCTGTTCATCACTCTCAATGACACCAAGCACCCCTGCGATTTGTTTGAGTGCAGCTTTATCGACTAGTTGGTCATCGTTGAGTGTGAGCCGCAAACGGGTCATACAGTTACCCGCTAATTTAATATTACGGCGTCCTCCAACGTGTTGTAGGACCTGCTGTATCATTTCTATTGTTATTTTAGCCATACTATTTATCCCATTAAAATCCGCAAATTAGGCGGATGAGGCCATATTGAGTGCCGTACGAATAAAACCGTTGTTGTCTAAGAGCAGTTGACGTGCGTCATCGGCATTCAAGCCCGATAGCACCATTAAAATGGCAGTTTTGCAGTGTCGATTACATTGTTGAAGGGCGGTTTCTGCAGTAGTTCGGTCACAGTCGGTCGCTTCCATCACAATTTTTGTTTGTCTTTCAATGAGTTTGGCATTTGTTGCTTCAACATCAACCATTAAATTACCAAACACCTTTCCGATACGGATCATTGCCCCAGTGGTGATCATATTCAGTACCAATTTTTGTGCAGTTCCTGCTTTCATGCGTGAAGAGCCTGTGACAACTTCTGCACCGACAACGGGAGTGATAGCAATATCTGCGGCATTGGCAATTGGGCTATTTGGGTTACAGCTAATGGCAGCTGTGGTTGCACCAATAGCATTCGCGTATGCTAAAGCTCCTAATACATAAGGTGTTCGACCACTCGCTGCGATACCAACTAACACATCATTATCATTGAATTGAATATCTTTGAGGTCTTGTTCGCCCAGTTCAGGCTTATCTTCTGCATTTTCTACGGCACGAAAAATAGCTTGATGACCACCGGCGATTAAACCAACAACTTGCTCATGGGGCGTTCCATAAGTCGGCGGGCACTCACTGGCATCAAGAATTCCTAAACGGCCAGAGGTTCCTGCGCCTGAGTAAATCAGACGACCGCCTTTTAAAAAGGCTTCTGCAACTTTATCAACCAGTTGAGCAATTTCAGGGAGCACTTTTTCAACCGCTAACGGAACGAGTTTGTCCTCATTATTAATGACCTTTAGCATTTCAGCCGTTGATAGTTGGTCGATATTAGTACTGGCTGCATTACGGCTTTCAGTTACCATTTTGCTTAAGTCGATAGTCATAAAAATTGCTCCTAGATCAGTTATTGGGCTAATATTAAGGAATTATTTATTCCTTATATGTGACTAATATCACGGTGCTATCTATTCTATCTTGTGAATATACAAGAATATTTTGTGATTTATTTTACAGACTAAAGTTACGACTCTTTGAATTGTAAGTATTATTTATCAGGTATCAGTGATTTGGTTGAGGAATAATTTATTATTATTTTTTTATCTATAGGTCTGGCTATTACAACTATTATTAGAGGTCACCATGACATTATTGGACATCATTACTTACTCACTACCGCGATTAGCGGAAAACCAACGCAAAATTGCACGATTCATCCTTGAAAATCCCGAAAATGTACTGAATTTATCGTCTCAGCAATTAGCAGAAATTTTAGATGTCAGCCAATCTGCCATCGTTAAGTTTAGTCAAAAAGTCGGGGTGAAGGGGTATCCCGCCTTGAAACTTGCACTTAGTGAGATTATTGGACGCCAGCAACTGAAAGAGGGAGCACCTCATTCCGCTTTACATAACCGCATTGCACCTGATGATAACTTGATGGTTGTTGCTCAGAAATTGGCAATGGAGAAAAATCATTCAATTACAGAAACAACAAAATTAATTGATTTCAGACAGTTTGAACGCATTGTTGAGCGAATAGACCAAGCACAGAGAGTACAGATTGTCGGTATTGGTGGGTCAGGCTTAACTGCAAAAGATTTAAGTTATAAATTACAAAAAATTGGTATTACAACGCTCGTGGAGTCAGACCATCATGTGCAAATTGCGGCGGCACTCACTCTCAATGCTCATGATGTACAAATCGTTATTTCTTTTACAGGGAAGCGTAAAGACATGCTAACAGCAGCGAATATTGCACGTAAGCAAGGGGCATGTGTCATTGCGATTACGCGTGACTGTGATTCACCACTGGGGCAAATTGCTGATTATGTTCTTGAAAGTATTGCGGAGGAAGATGAATGGCGTAGTTCATCAATTTCTTCAAGAACCGCACAAAATACGCTTACTGACCTGATTTTTATGGCGTTATTGCAACGACGAGAAGCGAAAGCAAAGTCGTTAGTTATGAATGCAAGAGTAGTGATTAATAAATTAGATGAGTGATTAGTGGCTTGAATCCTCATCGATAACTTTGCAATCAAACCTTATTTACGTTAAGACTAATATTATCAGTATTTTGATTTTAAAAAGTTAAAAGGGAGTTATTGATGAGAGCACTCATAGTTTATACGGAATTAACTGATGACGACTCCGTTATTAGTCATGCCGTAGCAAGACTCGCTAGTGAACTTAACGATGAGCACGTAGAAACCGTGATCATCCGTAATTTTGAAGATGGGATGGCATACATTCGATCAAATACCAGTATTGATTGCTTGTTATATGGCCGAGATATGTCAGACAAACAAGAACAAACTCAGGCAAATCAATTGATTACCCAACTTCACCGTAGGCAGGAAGATGTTCCTGTTTTTTTATTAAGTGATCGTGAAGAAGCCTTGACGGCATTCGACCGCAAAATGATGGAGCAAGTTGATGAGTTTGCTTGGATTTTAGAAGACTCCGCTGATTTTATCGCAGGCCGAGTTCTTGCCGCGATTATCCGCTACCGCGCTAATTTATTGCCCCCTTTGATGAAAAGCTTGATTAAATACAGTGATGTACATGAATATTCATGGGCAGCACCGGGTCATCAGGGGGGGGTTGGGTTCACCAAAACCCCCGCGGGTCGCATTTATCATGATTTCTTTGGAGAAAACTTGTTTCGTACCGATATTGGTATCGAGCGAGTTGCCGTGGGGTCACTGTTAGACCATACCGGCGCATTTGGTGAATGTGAAAGAAATGCCGCCCGTATTTTTGGTGCTGACCAATCTTATTCAGTGGTCGTGGGAACATCAGGTTCGAACCGAACGATTATGCAAGCTTGTATGACGGATGATGACGTTGTTGTCATTGACCGTAACTGCCACAAATCTATTGAGCAAGGTTTGATTTTAACTGGAGCAAAACCGGTTTATATGACGCCAAGCCGTAATCGTTATGGCATTATTGGTCCGATTTACCCTCAAGAGATGACACCGGAAGCGATTACTGAAAAAATCGCTAAAAACCCATTAACTTCGGATAAAATTGGCAAACGTCCCGCATATAGTGTAGTAACTAACTGTACTTACGATGGCGTATGCTATCACGCACGCAAAGTTCAGGATTTGCTTGATGAATCATTGGATAGAATCCATTTTGATGAGGCATGGTACGGCTACGCGCGCTTTAACCCTATCTACCGTGACCACTTTGCGATGCGTGATGACCCTAGAAAAGACGATGAACCTACCGTTTTTGCGACCCACTCTACGCATAAATTATTGAATGCACTTTCACAAGCTTCATTTATCCACGTCCGAAATGGTCGTAATGCGATTGATTTTAATCGTTTTAACCAAGCTTATCATATGCATGCGACCACCTCGCCGCTATATGCAATTTGTGCCTCGAATGATATTGCCGCAGATATGATGGACGGCAACAGTGGGCGTTCACTCACTGATGAAGTCATCCGTGAAGCCATCGACTTCCGTCAATCACTGGGCTTCCTATACAAAGAATTTATCAATGATGATGAGTGGTTCTTCAAACCATGGAATCAAGAAATGGTGAAAGACCCAGCAACAGGTAAACGCTATGCATTTGAAGATGCCCCTGTTGAACTGTTGATGAAAGAGCAAAGCTGCTGGGTGATGAATCCTGAAGATAAATGGCATGGTTTTAAAGATATCCCTGAAAAATTGGGCGATGCTTGACCCAATTAAGGTAAGTATCTTGTCGCCGGGGATGGGAGATGACGGTAAATTACTGGATAGCGGCGTTCCTGCTGCTTTAGTCACAGCTTGGTTAAATCATTATGGTATTGTGCCAACCCGTACGACCGATTTCCAAATTATGTTTTTGTTTTCGATGGGAATTACGAAAGGAAAATGGGGGACATTGGTCAACGCGCTGCTGTCGTTTAAGCGCCACTATGACAATAATACGGCACTGAAAAAGGTATTGCCTGAAGTGGTTGAAGCGGCTCCTGAGATCTATAGTGAGATGGGGCTACGTGATTTAGGGAATAAAATGTTTGTGTATCTACAAAAAAATAACCCTGGAGGTCAACTAAATCAGGCTTATGAACAACTCCCTGCAGTGATGATGAGCCCGCGCGATGCCTATCAAGAAATTGTTGCTAACCGTGTTGAGTCGGTTCCTTTAGATAAACTCGCCGGGCGTATTGCTGCTAACTCGATTATTCCCTATCCACCGGGTATCCCAATGTTGTTATCGGGGGAAAGCTTTGGCGATAAAAATAGCCCACATATCGGCTATTTACATAGTCTTCAAGCATGGGATAGCGAATTCCCTGGTTTTGAACACGAAACCGAAGGCACTGAAATTATTGATGGCCAGTATTATGTGATGTGTGTGAAAGAATAAGATTCAGTGATGATAAAAACGAAAAGCTATCAAAAGATAGCTTTTCGTGATTTTAATGGATTGTGATGTTTTATAACGAATTAATTTAATTCAAACTCACTAGTCATGGTTTCTAACTGCTCTTGCAATTCCATCCACTCCACTTCCACGTCTTCAAGCGCTGCTTTGTGTTCAGTTTGTTTTTTCAAACATTCCGTCAATTCAGCTTTTTTATCTTGTTCATAGATGGCTGCATCAGAAAGTTTTGCTTCAAGCTCACTCAGGGCATGAGAGTGTTTATCCATCTGCTTTTCCAATTCCGTAATTTTTTTACGGATAGGCTGAGTTAACTGACGAAATTCAGCTTCACGACGTTTTTGATCTTTTCTATCTTGTGCCGTCACCGTTGCAGCGGCTGCTGGTTTATCTTTCTCTTGTTGATCACGCACTTGCTGTAATTCGAGCTTGTTTTGCTCAGCTAGCCATTGTTGGTAATCTTCTAAATCACCATCAAACTGCTCTACAGAACCGCCGTGGACTAAATACAGTTCATCGGTCGTGGTACGCAATAAATGCCTATCATGGGAAACGACAACTAAAGCGCCTTCGAAGGCCATTAAGGCTTCAGTAAGCGCTTGGCGCATATCTAAGTCCAAGTGGTTGGTTGGCTCATCGAGCAACAGTAAATTAGGGCGCTGCCAGACGATTAAAGCGAGAACTAAGCGCGCTTTTTCCCCACCAGAAAAACGGCCACTTGGGTCAGTAACTTGGTCACCTTTAAAACCGAAACCACCTAAATAGTCACGTAATTGCTGCTCAGTTTGCTCAGGGGCAAGGCGAGCAAGATGCTGCAAGGGGGATTCTTCAGGGTGCAAATACTCTAATTGGTGCTGGGCGAAATAACCGAGTTTAATCCCTTTTGCGAGGGAGATTTCTCCCTGTAATGGAGGTAAGTCGCCAGCTAACATTTTGATTAAAGTTGATTTACCTGCGCCGTTACGCCCGAGCAGACCAATGCGTGACCCCGGGACTAAGTTCAGTTTGATGGATTGCAAAATGACCTTTTCACCGTAGCCTGCGCTGACTTTTTCCATTTTTAATAATGGATTCGGTAAGCTTTCTGGTTTGCGGAATGAAAAATGGAATGGGTTATCCACATGAGCCGGTGCGACCATTTCCATTCTTTCAAGCATCTTAATGCGGCTTTGTGCTTGCTTGGCTTTGGTGGCTTGCACTCTAAAGCGATCAATATAACTTTGCAAATGCGCAGCTTTAGCTTGTTGGCTTTCATACAACGCTTGCTGCTGGGCGAGTTTTGTCGCACGTTGGCGCTCAAAAGAAGAATAGTTACCCGTATATTCGAACATGGTTTCTTGTTCGATATGCAGCACTTTATCAATAATCGGGTCGAGGAAATCCCTATCATGGGAAATCAAAATCAGGGTGCCTTGGTAGCTTTTTAACCACTTTTCTAACCAAATGACCGCGTCTAAATCAAGGTGGTTGGTTGGCTCATCGAGTAACAACAGGTCAGAACGGCAAAGCAGTGCCTGCGCGAGGTTCAAACGCATCCGCCATCCACCCGAAAATGATTTTACTGGGGAATCTAGCTGTGCTTGGCTGAAACCTAAGCCATGTAGCAAACTGGAGGCGCGAGAACGAATGGTCCATGCATCAATCGCATCAAGCTGCCCATGAACTACTGCGATGGCATGGCCATCATTTTTTTCATTGGCTTGCTGAAGTTTTTGTTCTAAGGCTCGGAACTCGCGATCACCATCAATCACATATTCAAGAGCGGGCACATCAAGCGCGGGAGTTTCTTGGTTCACCCATGCCATAGACCAATTGCTTGGAAAGGTTGCAGAACCTGCTTCAGCTTGTAATTCGCCTTTTAATAACGCAAGAAGCGTCGATTTACCGCAGCCGTTTTTACCCACTAAACCAACTTTTTGGCCGGGTTAATAGTCGCAGTGGCATTGTCCAGTAGGACACGAACACCTCGGCGAATTTGGAGTGAAGAGAAAACAATCATAGCAACCGTCTATTAAAAATATGTTAAATTACCCAAATCTACACACCCGAATAATAATACAAAGACTGCAATGTTTAGGGTGTAAACTCTATTTAGCAGGCTGCATGGTAACGGAAAATGTTCCGTCTGACACGCCTTTGAGGAGGGAAAGATGTCAAATACACCGAAAGTGTTGGTGGTCTACGCTCACCCGGACCCCGACGAATCGATGGCTAATAAGGCGTTATTGGGGGCAGTACGTGATTTTGACCATGTGACTGTGCACGATCTATACGCAATTTACCCAGATTATTTTATTGATGTTACCGCGGAACAAAAATTATTGTGTCAGCACGATATCATTGTTTTTCAGCATCCTCTCTATACTTATAGTTGCCCTGCTTTGTTAAAAGAGTGGTTTGATCGCGTGTTAACTCGCCGTTTTGCTACCGACGTGGGGTACCAGAAATTAAAAGGCAAATATTGGCGCTCGGTGATCACGACGGGGGAGCCTATCCACGCTTATCAACATGATGGGTATAATCATTACCCGCTTACAGAAATACTTCGCCCATTTGAATTGACCGCATTAATGTGTGATATGCAGTGGTTAGAACCAACCATTATTTATGCAGCACGTCGGCAGCCTAAAGAACGCTTTGAACAGCTTATCGATGACTACCGTCAATGGATGCAGCAACCGCTAGGTGCGGGAGGGTTATCCTAATGTCAGAACTGGGGCTATTTGAATCCGTTATCATCTTCCTTTGTGCAGGGGTCGTTATGGTACCTATCGCACAAAAAATCCGCTTAGGTGCTGTGCTTGGGTATTTGCTTGCCGGGATCATGATTGGGCCATTTGTTTTCGGCTTTATTCGCAATGTTGATGATATTTTACACTTCTCCGAAATGGGGGTGGTGTTCCTGATGTTTCTTATTGGGTTAGAGCTAAAACCTTCTAAATTATGGGAACTTAGGCGCTCTATTTTCGGTGTGGGCACGCTTCAAGTGGTCGTGACCGCAGCTATCATGGCGTCACTGCTATTTTTAGCCAAATTCTCTTGGCAAGCGGCTATTGTCGGTGGATTAGGTATGGCGATGTCATCAACGGCAATGGCACTTCAATTGATGAACGAAAAAGGGATGTCCAACAAAGAAAGCGGGCAACTCGGTTTCTCTGTTTTGTTATTCCAAGATATGGCCGTTATCCCGATTATGGCGCTGATCCCATTGTTAGCAGGGGATTCAGCAACCAGTGATTGGCAAAAAATTGGTTTGAAGATAGTGGCGTTCGCAGGCTTATGGGTCGTTGGCCGTTACTTATTGCGGCCGATGTTCAGGCTTGCTGCTAAATCTGGCGTTCATGAAATTTTTACGGCTGCCGCCTTATTGGTGGTATTAGGTTCTGCACTCATTATGGAAAGCCTTGGGTTTTCTATGGCTCTGGGAACCTTTATGGCAGGGGTCATGTTAGCGGAAACAGAATTCCGTCATGAATTGGAAATTAATATCGAACCGTTTAAAGGTTTGCTACTGGGGCTATTTTTTATCTCAGTAGGTATGTCATTGAATTTAGATGTGTTGTGGGCCTATTTACCGCAAGTATTGATTGCTGTTGTAGTATTGGTCGCTGTCAAAGCGTTAGTACTTTACGGACTGAGTTTAGCCGCTAGGCTTCGAAATGGTGCGAGAGCGCAATTTTCTGGTGTGCTTAGCCAAGGTGGCGAATTTGCATTTGTAATCTATGCAACTGCCTTTGGTGCAAGTGTGATTAATGAACGGCAAATGGATTTATTGCTGGTGGTTGTCACGCTTTCGATGATGACCACTCCACTTGTGATGCAATTGATAGATGCTTATTTGAACTATCGTTATAATCAACAGCCGGCCTCGAGTGAAAAACCGTTTGTAGAGGATAATGACCCGCATGTTATTTTGGTCGGTTTTGGTCGTATGGGTCAGGTGGTTGGCCGATTATTAATGGCTAATAAGGTTAAAATTACAGTACTAGAACAAGATGTTACGGCGATTAGTACCATGCGCCGCTACGGCTATACAGTATATTACGGCGATGCACGTGAACTGCAATTATTGCGCTCAGCAGGAGCTGATAAAGCCAAATCTATTGTGATTACCAGTGATGTCCCTGAAGAAGTGATGGAAATTGTGCAAATTTGCCAAGAAAACTTCCCTAACTTGCATATTATTGCTCGTGCTAAAGGTCGTCTTGAGGCTCATGAGCTATTGCAATGTGGCGTGACTGACTTTAGCCGTGAAACATTCTCGAGTGCGCTTGAACTTGGCAGCAAGGCTTTAGTCAGTACGGGGATGCACCCTCATAAAGCTTATCGTGCCAAGCAGCATTTCCGTCGTTTAGACATGAAAATGCTCAGGGATATCTACCCTGAAAATGAAAATAGTGATAGCGGGCAAATTTCACGCATTAAAGAGGCGCGTCGTGAACTTAATGAGCTCTTTGAGAAAGAAATGCAAAGAGAGCATCGCCAGCCCCATAGTTGGAATAATGAACAGTAAGGGTTAGAAATGGCTTCAATACGTAAACGCTTTATTGCTGGAGCGACTTGCCCTAAGTGCAAGTCACAAGACACATTAATGATGTGGCGTGAAGATAAAATTGATGTCGTTGAGTGTGTCAATTGCGGCGATCAACAACGCCAAGCAGGGGATGAAGCAACTGGTCATGTTAGGCAAAAAGAGCAGGTTATTGGAATTTTTACACCTGAATAATAGAAATTTGTCAATTCTCAATACATCATCTGAGTTTTTCGGTACAATTGGCAAAAATTTTTCCCTTACGGGTAGTAGGAGATGTCATGAAAGTAGCAAAAGACTTGGTGGTCAGCTTGGCTTATCAAGTAAGAACAGAAGACGGTGTTTTAGTTGATGAATCACCAGCAAGCGCACCAATGGACTATTTGCATGGTCGTGGGTCTTTAATTTCAGGTTTAGAAAAAGCATTAGAAGGTCGTTCTGTGGGCGAAAACTTCGATGTTGAAGTCGCTTCAGACGACGCATATGGCCAATACGATGACAACTTAGTTCAACGTGTTCCTAAAGATGTATTTATGGGTGTTGATGAGCTAGAAGTGGGTATGCGTTTCTTAGCTGACACTGACATGGGCCCAGTTCCTGTCGAAATCACAGGCATTGAAGGTGATGAAGTTATCGTTGACGGTAACCACATGTTAGCAGGCCAAAACCTGAAATTTAATGTTGAAGTCATGGCTATCCGTGAAGCAACAGAAGAAGAAATTGCACATGGCCACGTCCATGGTGCAGGCGGTCACGACCATGATCACGATCACGAAGGTGGTTGCTGTGGCGGTGGTGGTCATAGCCATGGTTCAGAAGGCGGTTGCTGCGGTGGCGGCGAAGGTCACGGACACAAACAAGGCGGCTGCGGCTGCCACTAATACCTTGTATTAGTGTTTGTAAAAAAAGGAAGCGAAAGCTTCCTTTTTTGTATTTGAAATCAAGAGTTTTATATTTGAAATCAATAGTGTGGCGGTGGTGTTTCTTCTTCTGGCCTTGCTAAGTGAGAATCTTGGGATGATTTCAGTCTTTCAGCCACAATGCGTAAATGCTCTTGAAGGCGGCTCATTTGCATTTGCTGGTCAGTAATAACCTGGTTAAGTTGCTCAATCGCCAGTTCTTGAAAGGCAACTTTACTTTCTAAAAGTTCTAAGCGTTGTTCAAATGTATCAGATGAGTCCATATCCGACTCTCCTTAAGCGTTTATATCGTAATTAAACCATCATAATAACTGAACATTACAAATCAATAGATAAGTTTTAGTTAAAGATATAGGCGACGAAACGACTTTTTGTTAATGTGGTCTCAGTAGTTATTATATTTTTTTAATACTCAATGGGGTAACGGGGTCTAAACTTAAAGAGCCCTACCCATAAAACGAATAGTTCGCTATTCGAATATAATCGAATAAAAGTTATCGGAGACTAGGATGAAATCACTGTTTAAGGCAAGCCTTTTAGCAACTACGCTAGCATTTACTTTTGCTGCTCCGCAAGTGATGGCAGCGGAAGCCAAAGCACAAAGCAGCGCATTCAAAAACGCAGAAGAGCGTAATGCGTATGCACTAGGTGCGTCTTTAGGTCGCTACATGCAGAATTCTTTAGAAGAGCAAAAAACAATTGGTATTAACTTGGACAAAGCCCAATTACTTGCTGGTGTCCAAGATGCATTTAACGGCAAAAGCAAAATGACCGATGCAGAAGTTGAGGAAACATTGCGTCAGTTTGAAGGTCAAGTCAAAGAAGCTGCCGACAAAAAAATGAAAGAAGAATCAGCCAACAATGAGAAAAAAGGTGCTGAGTACCGCGAAAAATACGCGAAAGAAAAAGGCGTTGTAAAAACCAAATCAGGCCTGCTGTACAAAATTGAAAAAGACGGTACAGGTGCAAAACCTAAAGCAGACGAAACTGTAGTCGTTCACTACAAAGGTTCTCTGATTGATGGCACTGAATTCGATAGCTCATATTCACGTAACGAGCCACTGACTATCCCATTAAACTCAGTGATTAAAGGCTGGACTGAAGGTTTAGTTAACCTGAAAAAAGGCGGCAAAATGCAGTTAGTTATCCCTGCTGAGTTAGCTTATGGTGAAAATGGCGTGCCGGGTATCCCTGCAAATTCAACATTAGTTTTTGATGTTGAATTATTAGATATCAAACCTGCTGCTAAATAATGATTCACTAAGCATTAGTTAAGTGTATTTTGAAGCCCAACACATTCATGCGTTGGGCTTTTTTGTATTTCTCATCAAAAAAAATTCTCAAATTGTTTAAAACTTGTGATAAAACAGACTGTCTTGCATTCATTCGCTTGACGGCAACGCCGTGGAGTTTTAACTTCAAAAGACTCTATTTTATTTTTTATCATCACAATTGTTGGCTACGGACAAAGTAATGAAGGCCAAATAGTCGAATAATGAACGCCTTTTTAGTCAACAGGATGAGTTTTTTACATTAGAAGGATGATGTTGAAATGTCTGATTCTATACAATCACACGACCTCAGCGATATTAACATATTGGATAACCAGCCCTTTTCTGAGACAGACCACGAGATTTTAAAATCATATGAAGCTGCTGTGGATGGTCTAGCAATGCTAATCGGTGGGCACTGTGAAATTGTTCTTCACTCTTTAGAAGACTTAAACTGCTCTGCAGTCAGAATCGCAAATGGTCAGCACACTGGGCGTAAAATCGGCTCACCGATTACAGACCTAGCGTTGAGAATGCTGCACGATATGGCAGACGAAGAATCGAATGTCTCGAAAGCTTATTTTACGAAAGCGAAAAGCGGTGATTTAATGAAATCCGTTACTATTGCGATTCGTAACCGTAAGCAACGTGTGATTGGCTTACTATGCATCAATATGAACTTAGATGTACCGTTCTCTGAAATTATTCAATCGTTTGTTCCAGAAACTAAACAAGAAGTCACTTCAGATGTGAACTTTGCCTCTTCAGTTGATGACCTTGTCGCGCAAACATTGGAATATACGATTGAAGAAGTGGGTGGTGATCGTAATGTCTCTAATAATGCAAAAAACAAGCAAGTGGTTCTTAACTTATATGAAAAAGGTATTTTTGATATTAAAGACGCCATCAACCAAGTAGCTGACCGCCTGAATATTTCTAAGCACACGGTTTACTTATATATTCGTCAATTCAAGAGCGGTGAATGAGTAATACAAATTCGCTAACCTACTGCTTAGTTGTGACAGGTCCCGCTTACGGTACACAACAAGCAGCGAGTGCGTATCAATTTGCAAAAGCCCTTCTTGAAGAAGGGCATATATTGAAAACATTATTTTTTTATCGTGAAGGTGTTTTCAATGCGAATCAGCTTACCTCGCCGGCAACAGATGAATTCAATTTAGTTTCAGCTTGGCAAGAACTGGCAAAACAATCAGGGTGTGAAATGCATATCTGTGTTTCCGCAGCTTTGCGCCGAGGGGTTGTTGACCAAGAACAAGCGCAAAGTTTATCACTTCCAACAGCCAACCTTGCTGAGGGCTTTATAATGAGTGGGTTAGGAAGCCTTGCGGAAGCGATGATAACCACAGACCGGACAATTCAATTCTAAGAACAGCTCAATACAAGGTATCGTGTGAAAAAAATAGCTTTTGTCTTTACAACCATGCCCCATGGAAATGCCAGTGGTCGAGAAGGGCTAGATGCATTATTAGCAACTTCAGCACTGACAGAAGACATTCAGGTGTTTTTTCTCTCTGATGGCGTCTATCAGCTTCTGGCAAACCAACACCCTGCTGAAGTGCTTGCTCGGGATTACATCGCAACATTTAAAATATTGCCATTATATGACATTGAAAAGATTTATCTCTGCGGCTCTTCATTACAAGAAAGAGGGTTAGGGGAAAATACCAAATGGGTCGTGACGCCAACAATTCTCAACAAGAAAGAGATCAGAGCGAGAATAGCTGAATGTGATGTGGTGCTTAATTTTTGATCTGTTGTGTGAATTTTGAGCTTGGGTTAAGTTTTGATCTATAGTAGGATCTTTTCTATGCTGTATACATTAGCAACATCTCCATTTAAATGTGATTTTTCTGCGATGCTAGGCTTTATTACGGCGGAAGACGTAGTTTTACTGATGCAAGATGGCGTGGTTGCGGCAGTCGCACAGTCACCTTTTCTTATTGCATTACAAAAAACAGGTGCGCAGTTGTACGCTTTGGATGCCGACATCAATGCTCGCGGGTTGCAAAATACCCTCTCAACCGCAGTTTCTGTAATCACATATCAAGGTTTTGTGAAGCTAACAGAAGTCCAAAAAACAACATTTTGCCATATAAAGGCACTAAAAGTTGTATATTTCTTGACACCTGAGCCAGTCAGCAATAAAATTTCGCGTCCTCGTGTATCGTCATGTTGGCGAACGAGGTCAAAATCCGTGTTTACGAAGCAATAAAACCAGGAGCTTTTTTAATAATGGCAACTATTAATCAGCTGGTACGCAAATCTCGTAGCTCGAAAGTTGTTAAAAGCAACGTTCCAGCACTGGAAGCTTGCCCGCAAAAACGTGGCGTATGTACTCGTGTATATACTACCACTCCTAAGAAACCAAACTCAGCATTACGTAAAGTATGCCGTGTTCGTTTAACTAATGGTTTCGAAGTTTCTTCCTACATCGGTGGTGAAGGCCACAACTTGCAGGAGCACTCCGTTATCCTTATCCGTGGTGGTCGTGTTAAAGACTTACCAGGTGTGCGTTATCACACCGTTCGCGGCGCACTGGACTGTTCTGGTGTTAAAGACCGTAAGCAAGCTCGTTCTAAATACGGCGCGAAAAAACCTAAGGCTTAATGGATTTCCGTTAAGTAAGGCCAAACATTTTAATCTTAATGTCAAAATACTCTCGTAGAGTTTTGGACAAACCTGAATTAACAACGGAGTCATATCCATGCCACGTCGTCGCGTAATAGGTCAACGTAAAATTCTTCCAGATCCTAAGTTCGGATCAGAATTACTGGCCAAGTTTGTAAATATCCTGATGGTAGACGGGAAAAAATCTACTGCTGAAGCAATCGTATATAACGCACTTGAAACCCTTGCTCAGCGTTCTGGTAAAACTGAACTTGATGCATTCGAATTAGCACTGGATAACGTGCGTCCGACTGTGGAAGTTAAATCCCGCCGTGTTGGTGGTTCAACTTACCAAGTTCCAGTTGAAGTTCGCCCCGGTTCGTCGTAATGCCCTGGCAATGCGTTGGATCGTTGATGCTGCTCGTAAACGCGGTGATAAATCTATGGCGCTTCGCCTGGCAAATGAATTATCAGACGCTGCTGAGAACAAAGGTTCCGCTGTTAAGAAACGTGAAGACGTTCACCGTATGGCAGAAGCTAACAAGGCGTTCGCACACTACCGTTGGTAATTATTTCTTACCCACATTAGTGATGTATCTCAGGGTAGCCATTTGCTACCCTTTATATGAAGCATTGAACGCCCACGAGAGAGGAAAAAATGGCCCGTCAAACGCCCATAGCACGTTATCGTAATATCGGTATCAGTGCACACATCGACGCCGGTAAAACCACAACTTCTGAACGTATTCTGTTCTATACTGGTGTAAACCATAAAATTGGTGAAACTCACGAAGGTTCTGCAACAATGGACTGGATGGAGCAGGAGCAAGAGCGTGGTATTACTATCACATCTGCAGCGACTACTGCATTCTGGTCTGGTATGGCAAAACAGTATGAGCCACACCGTATCAACATCATCGACACCCCGGGACACGTTGACTTCACCATCGAAGTAGAACGTTCTATGCGTGTTCTTGATGGCGCAGTAATGGTTTACTGTGCGGTTGGTGGTGTTCAGCCACAGTCTGAAACTGTATGGCGTCAGGCTAACAAATATAAAGTTCCACGTATCGCGTTCGTTAATAAAATGGACCGTATGGGTGCGAACTTCTTACGTGTTGTTGAGCAATTAAAATCACGTTTAGCTGCTAACGCAGTTCCACTGCAATTACCAGTCGGTGCAGAAGAGTCGTTCACTGGTGTTGTTGACTTGCTGAAAATGAAGGCAATCAAGTGGAGCGACGAAGACCAGGGCGTTACCTTCGAATACGAAGATATCCCTGCGAACATGCAAGAAGCTGCTGAAGAGTGGCACAACAACCTGATCGAAACCGCAGCAGAAGCATCAGAAGAACTGATGGAAAAATATCTGGGCGGTGAAGAACTGACCGAAGCAGAAATTAAATCTGCATTACGTCAACGTGTTCTTGCAAGCGAAATTATTCTGGTTACCTGTGGTTCTGCATTTAAGAACAAAGGTGTTCAGGCGATGCTGGATGCAGTTGTTGATTACTTACCTGCGCCAACAGATGTACCTGCAATCAATGGTATTCTGGACGACGGTAAAGACACTCCTGCAGAGCGTCACGCAAGTGATGATGAGCCATTCTCATCATTAGCATTTAAAATTGCAACCGACCCATTCGTTGGTAACTTAACGTTCTTCCGTGTTTACTCTGGTGTTGTTAACTCAGGTGACACAGTTCTGAACGCAGTGAAATCGAAGAAAGAACGTTTTGGCCGTATCGTACAGATGCACGCTAACAAACGTGAAGAGATCAAAGAAGTTCGCGCTGGTGACATCGCGGCGGCTATCGGTCTGAAAGACGTAACTACAGGTGATACTTTATGTGCGGTTGATGCACCAATCATCCTGGAGCGTATGGAATTCCCAGAGCCAGTAATCTCTGTTGCAATCGAACCAAAAACTAAAGCTGACCAAGAAAAAATGGGTATCGCATTAGGCCGTCTGGCTCAAGAAGACCCATCATTCCGCGTATCAAGTGATGAAGAGACTAATCAGACTATCATCGCTGGTATGGGTGAATTGCACTTGGACGTTCTGGTTGACCGTATGCGTCGCGAATTTAAAGTTGAAGCGAACGTTGGTAAACCTCAAGTTGCTTACCGTGAAGCAATCACTATGAAAGTGACTGATATCGAAGGTAAACACGCGAAACAGTCTGGTGGTCGTGGTCAGTATGGTCATGTCGTTATCGATATGTTCCCACTGAACAAAAACGATAAAGACGGCGTTCAAATGGATTACGAATTTGCCAACGACATCAAAGGTGGTGTAATTCCTACTGAATACATCCCTGCGGTTGACAAAGGTATCCAAGAACAGCTGAAATCTGGTCCATTAGCTGGTTACCCGGTTGTTAACATGGGTGTTCGTTTACATTTCGGTTCTTACCATGATGTTGACTCCTCTGAATTGGCGTTTAAACTTGCGGCTTCAATCGCGTTTAAAGATGGCTTCAAAAAAGCTAAACCAGTTCTACTTGAGCCAATCATGAAAGTTGAAGTGGAAACACCAGAAGACTACATGGGTGATGTTATTGGTGACCTGAACCGTCGTCGTGGTATGATTGAAGGTATGGATGACCTGCCTACTGGTAAAGTCGTTCGTGCACAAGTACCATTGTCAGAAATGTTCGGTTATGCTACTGACCTGCGTTCTCAGACACAAGGTCGTGCTTCATACTCTATGGAGTTCCTGAAGTACAATGAAGCACCAAACAACGTTGCACAAGCTGTAATCGAAGCTCGTAACGCTAAATAATCGATTTTTATCGGTTAACAACTTTAATTTAAGTTCCTTCTTTATCGTGAAGAGGGAACTCCATAAGGAATAGAGTCGTGTCTAAAGAAAAATTTGAACGTTCAAAACCGCACGTTAACGTTGGTACTATCGGCCACGTTGACCACGGTAAAACTACTCTGACAGCAGCTATCACTACTGTTCTGGCTAAAACTTACGGCGGTTCTGCTCGTGCATTCGACCAAATCGATAACGCACCAGAAGAAAAAGCGCGTGGTATCACTATCTCTACTTCACACGTAGAATACGATACTCCAACTCGCCACTACGCACACGTAGACTGCCCAGGACACGCCGACTATGTTAAAAACATGATCACTGGTGCTGCACAGATGGACGGTGCAATCCTGGTTGTTGCTGCGACTGATGGCCCAATGCCACAAACTCGTGAGCACATCCTGTTAGGTCGCCAAGTAGGTGTTCCTTACATCATCGTGTTCCTGAACAAATGTGACATGGTAGACGACGAAGAGCTGTTAGAATTAGTTGAAATGGAAGTTCGTGAACTTCTGTCTCAATACGATTTCCCAGGCGACGACACTCCAGTTGTTCGTGGTTCAGCTCTGAAAGCGCTGGAAGGCAACCCAGAGTGGGAAGCGAAAATTGTTGAATTAGCAGGCCACCTGGATACTTACATTCCAGAGCCAGAGCGTGCAATTGACAAGCCATTCCTGCTGCCAATCGAAGACGTATTCTCAATCTCAGGTCGTGGTACAGTAGTAACAGGCCGTGTTGAGCGTGGTATCATCAAAGTTGGTGAAGAAGTTGAAATCGTTGGTATTCAAGACACGGTTAAAACAACTTGTACTGGCGTTGAAATGTTCCGTAAACTGCTGGACGAAGGTCGTGCGGGTGAGAACGTAGGTGTTCTGCTGCGTGGTACTAAACGTGAAGAAATTCAACGTGGTCAAGTACTGGCAAAACCAGGTTCAATCAAGCCACACACTAAATTCGAATCAGAAGTTTATATTCTGAGCAAAGATGAAGGTGGTCGTCACACTCCATTCTTCAAAGGTTACCGTCCACAGTTCTACTTCCGTACAACTGACGTAACCGGTACTATCGAACTGCCAGAAGGCGTAGAGATGGTAATGCCAGGTGATAACATCAACATGATCGTTACCCTGATCCACCCAATCGCGATGGACGACGGTTTACGTTTCGCAATCCGTGAAGGTGGCCGTACTGTAGGTGCGGGTGTTGTTGCAAAAATCATTGCATAATACCGCTCTTTCTGAATAAGAAAGAACCACTTAGTAAAAAAGGGCGTCTAATAGACGTCCTTTTTATACATTGCAAAATTCAGACGTTGCAAAATTAAGAACCTATCTCATCAATCATTTGTATAATTATTGGTGAGATAGGCTCTGAAACAACGAATTGATAACTGTGCGGACTCCTTTGCGCAGTTATATGAGATTTATTAAGGTTTTGCTCGGAAGATATGGTATATTTTACCGCTGCCACAAAAAGAATGTTATTTTCTTATTTGGTGTAGTTAAAAAATTTGCTGAGCATGCTGAAATTCCTGCAAAATGGAATAGCACTTGTGAAATGGGTAGCACTTGTAAAGTGATAGTACTGACGTACAAGTAGTACTTGCGAAATAAAATGTTGCTGCAACTTGTTGTGTTTGCAGAACGAATAACGCTAATTACCTCCATTAACAAGGCTAATTACTTTTAGATCGCAGGTGATGTTATTGATATCCCTATTAAATTTTGCAGGCTTAGTTTGTAGTAATTGAGGGATATGTTGGCATATTCTATTGGTTTGGCTTGGTTGTTTTACCTTTGTAAGCAAGCAGGCTATGTACATACTTCATGGTAACAGGTTGAATTATGAGTGCGAATAGCGAAGCTCAAGGAAGTGGACGCAGTGCAGACATCTTCAAGTGGGTCATTGTCTGTGCCTTATTAATAATTGCTATTGTTGGCAATTATTACTTCCGTCAATATAATCTCGCGCTGCGTGCATTTGCAGTTGTGGCTGTTGTCGCTATTGCAGGTGCTGTCGCTTTATGGACTACAAAAGGTAAAGCAACACTGGCGTTTGCACGCGAAGCTCGCGTCGAGATGAGAAAAGTCATTTGGCCTACTCGCCAGGAAACATTGCAAACTACTTTAATTGTTGCTGCAGTAACGGCTGTAATGTCTTTAATACTGTGGGGACTAGATGGTATCCTGGTGCGTTTAGTTTCATTTATTACAAGCCTGAGGTTATTCTAAATGTCCGATTCACCTAAAAAGCGCTGGTATGTCATTCAGGCATTCTCTGGTTTTGAAGGTCGCGTAGCACAATCTTTACGTGAACATATCAAATTACATGCTATGGAAGATTCTTTTGGCGAAGTTATGGTTCCAACAGAAGAAGTTGTTGAAATCCGTAGCGGTCAGCGCCGTAAGAGTGAACGTAAATTCTTCCCAGGCTATGTCTTGGTCCAAATGGTCATGAACGATGACTCTTGGCACTTAGTGCGTAGTGTACCGCGTGTAATGGGGTTCATTGGCGGAACGTCAGATCGTCCAGCGCCAATTAGCGATAAAGAAGTTGACGCTATCATGAACCGCTTACAACAAGTTGGTGATAAACCACGTCCGAAAACACTGTTTGAACCAGGTGAAATGGTTCGTGTTAGCGAAGGTCCATTTGCTGACTTTAACGGTGTTGTTGAAGAAATTGACTATGAAAAGAGCCGCTTAAAAGTCTCTGTTTCTATCTTCGGTCGCGCAACTCCAGTCGAATTGGATTTTGGTCAGGTAGAAAAAGCCTAATCTAAGCGACAAAACTGACTTGCAAAAGGCGTGAAATTTGACTACAATTTCGCGCCTTTTGTTTTTATGTTCGGCGCAAATTAATGTGCGGGACATGTTTAATGTAACGGGGAGCCTTGCAAACTGTAAGGCGCTATCACCCATCTAGAGGAAATATCATGGCTAAGAAAGTTCAAGCCTACGTTAAGCTGCAAGTTGCAGCTGGTATGGCGAACCCAAGTCCACCAGTTGGTCCAGCTCTGGGTCAACAAGGTGTTAACATCATGGAATTCTGTAAAGCGTTCAACGCAAAAACAGACAGCCTGGAAAAAGGTTTACCAATTCCTGTTGTTATTACTGTTTACGCAGACCGTTCTTTCACTTTCGTTACCAAAACTCCACCTGCAGCAGTTCTGCTGAAAAAAGCAGCTGGCGTTAAGTCTGGTTCAGGCAAGCCTAACAAAGATAAAGTTGGTAAAGTGACCTCTGCTCAGATTCGCGAAATCGCTGAAACTAAAGCTGCGGACATGACTGGTGCTGATGTTGACGCAATGATGCGTTCAATTGAAGGTACTGCTCGTTCCATGGGCCTGGTAGTGGAGGACTAAGACAATGGCTAAACTGACTAAGCGCATGCGCAATATCCGTGAAAAAGTTGATGCAACTAAACAGTACGACATCAACGAAGCCGTTGCACTGCTGAAAGAATTAGCAACTGCTAAATTCGTAGAAAGCGTTGACGTAGCTATCAACCTGGGCATCGATGCTCGTAAATCTGACCAAAACGTTCGCGGTGCAACTGTACTGCCACACGGTACTGGCCGTTCAGTTCGCGTTGCTGTGTTCGCACAAGGCGCAAACGCTGAAGCTGCTAAAGCTGCAGGCGCTGAACTGGTAGGTATGGAAGATCTGGCTGATAAAATCAAAGCTGGTGAAATGGACTTTGACGTTGTTATTGCTTCTCCAGATGCAATGCGCGTTGTTGGCCAATTAGGTCAAGTTCTGGGCCCACGTGGTCTGATGCCAAACCCGAAAGTTGGTACTGTAACTCCAAACGTTGCTGAAGCAGTTAACAATGCTAAAGCAGGTCAGGTTCGTTACCGTAATGACAAAAACGGAATCATCCACACCACTATCGGTAAAGTTGATTTCGACACTAACAAACTGAAAGAAAACTTAGAAGCACTGCTGATCGCGCTGAAAAAAGCAAAACCAGCTTCTGCTAAAGGTGTTTTCATCAAGAAAGTTAGCCTGTCTACCACTATGGGTGCAGGTGTTGCTGTTGACCAAGCTGGTCTGTCAGCGACAGTTTAATTGCTATAGCTTCGGCTAATTGGTAATTAGGCTTTACCTTTGCGTCAAATTTGTATAAAATTTGACGCCTTGAGTTTGTTGGGTATAGCAATATACTCAACAAACCACAAATTTCGGTATGGAGTCTGGCCTTTCCAGACCCCGTCCAAGACCGCAGGTGTAGTCTAACCGCTGCTTAATTTACCTGCGTAGACGGTGACAGAGATACCTAGAATTTAATTCTGGATTTCTATTCTGCTCACCGTGTTTTAGCGCTCTTACATAATGTTGTGTTTGAGTGATGTGAGTCCCGGGGTTTCCCGGTTAATCCAGGAGCAAGAAGCTAATGGCACTAAATCTTCAAGACAAACAAGCGATTGTTGCTGAAGTCAGCGAAGTAGCCAAAGGCGCGCTTTCTGCAGTTGTTGCTGATTCACGCGGCGTAACTGTAGCAAAAATGACTGAACTGCGTAAAGCAGGTCGCGAAGCTGGCGTTTATATCCGTGTTGTTCGTAACACACTGATCCGCCGTGCTGTTGAAGGTACTTCTTATGACGTACTGAAAGACGTGTTTGTCGGTCCAACCTTAATTGCTTTCTCTAACGAACACCCGGGCGCTGGCGCTCGTCTGTTCAAAGAGTTCGCGAAAGCGAATCCAGCATTTGAGATTAAAGCTGCGGCCTTTGAAGGTGAGTTAATCCAAGCGAAAGATATCGATCGTCTGGCAACTCTCCCAACTTACGATGAAGCAATCGCACGCCTGATGTCAACCATGAAAGAAGCCGCTGCAGGCAAATTGGTTCGTACTCTGGCTGCTCTGCGCGATCAGAAAGAAGCTGCATAAGCCCTTTCCTTCGTTGCTTTTTAACGTATAAACTATTTCTGAATTTTAGGAACACTTGTTATGTCTATCACTAAAGACCAAATCCTTGATGCAGTTGCAGAAATGTCTGTAATGGACGTTGTTGAACTGATTACTATGATGGAAGAAAAATTCGGCGTTTCTGCTGCTGCAGCTGTTGCTGTTGCTGCGGGCCCAGCTGAAGCTGCTGAAGAAAAAACTGAATTCGACGTTGTACTGTCAGCTGTTGGCGGTAACAAAGTTGCAGTTATCAAAGCAGTTCGTGGTGCAACCGGTCTTGGCCTGAAAGAAGCTAAAGACATGGTAGAATCTGCTCCAGCTACTATTAAAGAAGCTGCAAGCAAAGACGAAGCTGAAGCTCTGAAAAAATCTCTTGAAGAAGCAGGCGCTTCTGTTGAACTTAAATAAGTTCAACTTCAAGAACGCAGCCTGATCTAATTAGGCTGACGGCTGGTGATTTTTTAATCACCAGCCTTTTTGCGCTGTAAGGCGTGATGGGTGTTAACAGCTTTTCACGCAGTTTTAATGTTAACAACAACCCTCCAATACTTCTTTCTATTGACGACTTAATATACTGTGTTCTTCGCTACGACCCGCTCGGGTAGCTCGGTAGCAATGGCAACGCAATGAAATGATTTAAGAGTAATAGCAATGAGTATTAAGGAAAGTATTCATTTTCCATTTCTTATATAAAAACGCGTTGCGGTTCAGTCTCTTAAACTAAGAGCTAACCACTTGGGTCACTGATCAACGAGCTGAGGAAACCTATGGTTTACTCCTATACCGAGAAAAAACGTATCCGTAAGGACTTTGGTAAGCGTCCACAAGTTTTGGACATACCTTATCTCCTTTCTATCCAACTTGACTCGTTCCAGAAGTTTATCGAGCAAGATCCAGATGGCCAGAATGGGCTGGAAGCAGCTTTCCGTTCTGTGTTTCCAATTCAGAGCTACAGCGGTAATGCTGAATTACAATATGTCAGCTATCGTTTAGGCGAGCCTGTTTTTGATGTTAAAGAATGTCAAATTCGCGGTGTAACTTACTCTGCGCCTTTACGTGTGAAATTACGTCTCATCGTTTATGAGCGTGAAGCACCGGAAGGAACTGTTAAAGACATCAAAGAACAAGAAGTTTACATGGGTGAAATTCCACTCATGACTGAAAACGGAACTTTCGTTATCAACGGTACTGAGCGTGTTATCGTTTCTCAGTTACACCGTAGTCCAGGTGTATTCTTTGACAGCGATAAAGGTAAAACACACTCTTCAGGTAAAGTGCTATATAACGCACGTATTATCCCTTACCGTGGTTCATGGCTTGATTTCGAATTCGACCCGAAAAGATAACCTGTTTGTACGTATTGACCGTCGCCGTAAATTACCTGCGACCATTATTCTGCGTGCAATGGATTACAACACCGAAGAAATCTTAAATCTGTTCTTCGAAAAAACAGTATTCCAAATCCGTGATAATAAACTGATGATGACGCTGGTTCCTGAGCGTTTACGTGGTGAAACTGCTTCGTTTGATATCGAAGCGAACGGTAAAGTCTATGTAGAAAAAGGCCGCCGTATCACTGCACGTCACATTCGTCAGTTAGAGAAAGAAGAAGTCAATAGCATCGAAGTTCCTGTTGAATATATCGCAGGTAAAGTTGTTGCTAGAGACTATATTGATGAAAGCACCGGTGAGCTGATTTGTGCAGCGAACATGGAACTTTCTTTAGATATGTTGGCACGTCTGAGTCAGTCTGGTCATAAAACAATCGAAACATTGTTTACCAATGACTTAGACCACGGTGCTTACATTTCTGAAACCGTTCGTGTCGACCCAACTAACGACCGTCTGAGTGCATTGGTAGAAATCTACCGCATGATGCGTCCTGGTGAGCCACCAACCCGTGAAGCTGCAGAAAACTTGTTCGAGAACCTGTTCTTCTCTGAAGATCGTTACGACTTGTCTGCGGTAGGTCGCATGAAGTTCAACCGTTCACTGAACCGTGAAGAAATCGAAGGTTCAGGTATCCTGAGTGAAGAAGACATCATTGATGTTATGCGTAAACTCATCGATATCCGTAACGGTAAAGGCGAAGTGGATGATATCGACCACTTAGGTAACCGTCGTATTCGTTCTGTTGGTGAAATGGCAGAGAACCAATTCCGTGTCGGTCTGGTTCGTGTTGAGCGTGCAGTGAAAGAGCGTCTTTCTCTGGGCGACCTCGATGCATTAATGCCACAAGATATGATCAATGCGAAACCAATTTCAGCCGCAGTTAAAGAGTTCTTTGGTTCCAGCCAGCTGTCTCAATTTATGGACCAGAACAACCCGTTGTCTGAAATTACGCACAAACGTCGTATCTCTGCGTTAGGCCCAGGTGGTTTGACTCGTGAGCGTGCGGGCTTCGAAGTACGTGACGTTCACCCAACTCACTACGGTCGTGTCTGTCCAATCGAAACGCCTGAAGGTCCAAACATCGGTCTGATCAACTCATTATCTGTTTATGCACAGACCAATGAGTACGGTTTCTTAGAAACCCCATACCGTTTAGTACGTGATGGCTTAGTGACAGACGAAATCCATTATCTGTCTGCAATTGAAGAAGGTAACTTCATCATTGCTCAGGCGAACACCGTTTTAGGTGATGATGGTAGCTTTGTTGAAGAACTGATTACGTGTCGTAACAAAGGTGAATCAAGCTTATTCAGCCGTGAACAGGTTGAATATATGGACGTTTCGACTCAACAGGTTGTTTCTGTTGGTGCGTCCCTGATCCCATTCCTTGAACACGATGACGCCAACCGTGCATTGATGGGTGCAAACATGCAACGTCAAGCGGTTCCTACTCTGCGTGCTGACAAACCATTAGTTGGTACAGGTATGGAGCGTGCAGTAGCGGTTGACTCTGGTGTTACTGCTGTTGCAAGACGTGGTGGTTCGGTTCAGTACGTTGATGCTTCTCGTATCGTTATCAAAGTTAACGAAGATGAGATGTACCCAGGCGAAGCTGGAATCGATATTTATAACCTGACTAAATATACCCGTTCTAACCAGAACACCTGTATTAGCCAGATGCCTTGTGTATCTTTAGGTGAGCCAGTTGAACGTGGTGACGTGTTAGCGGATGGTCCTTCAACAGACCTCGGTGAATTAGCACTTGGTCAAAACATGCGCGTGGCATTCATGCCATGGAATGGTTATAACTTCGAAGACTCCATCTTAGTTTCTGAGCGTGTTGTTCAAGAAGACCGTTTTACAACTATTCATATTCAAGAGCTCTCTTGTGTGTCTCGTGACACTAAATTAGGGCCTGAAGAAATCACTGCAGATATTCCAAACGTCGGTGAAGCTGCACTGTCTAAACTTGATGAATCCGGTATCGTGTATATTGGTGCGGAAGTGAAAGGCGGCGATATTCTGGTTGGTAAAGTGACACCTAAAGGTGAAACTCAGCTGACGCCAGAAGAGAAACTGTTACGTGCTATCTTTGGTGAAAAAGCATCAGACGTTAAAGACTCTTCTTTACGTGTTCCTAACGGTGTATCTGGTACGGTTATTGACGTACAAGTATTTACCCGTGACGGTGTAGAGAAAGACAAACGTGCATTAGAGATCGAAGAAACTCAGTTACGTGATGCGAAGAAAGACTTAACAGAAGAGCTGCGTATTTTCGAAGCAGGTCTGTTTGCTCGTATCCGTTCTGTACTGGTTAACGGCGGAATTGAAGCTGAAAAACTGGACAAACTGCCTCGCGACCGTTGGTTAGAGTTATCTTTAGCTGACGAAGAGAAGCAAAACCAGTTAGAGCAATTAGCTGAACAGTATGACGAACTGAAATCTGAGTTCGAGAAAAAACTCGATGCAAAACGTCGTAAAATTACTCAAGGTGATGACTTAGCACCGGGTGTACTGAAAATTGTTAAGGTTTATCTGGCTGTTAAACGTCAGATCCAACCGGGTGATAAAATGGCGGGTCGCCATGGTAACAAAGGTGTTATCTCAAAAATCAACCCAGTTGAAGACATGCCTTACGATGAAAACGGTAACCCAGTTGATATCGTTCTGAACCCGCTGGGCGTACCATCACGTATGAACATCGGTCAGATTTTGGAAACTCACTTAGGGATGGCAGCGAAAGGTATTGGTGAGAAAATCAATGCTATGCTTAAACAGCAAGAAGAAGTTGCCAAACTGCGTGAGTTTATCCAAAAAGCATACGATTTAGGTGATGATCCACGCCAGAAAGTTGACTTGAACACTTTCTCTGACGAAGAAGTTATGCGTTTGGCTGAGAACCTGAAAAAAAGGTATGCCAATTGCAACACCAGTATTTGATGGTGCGAAAGAGAAAGAAATCAAAGAACTGCTGAAATTGGGTGGTCTGCCAACTTCAGGTCAGATTACATTATTCGATGGTCGTACTGGCGAGCGCTTTGAGCGCCAAGTAACTGTTGGCTACATGTATATGCTGAAACTGAACCACTTGGTTGACGATAAGATGCACGCCCGTTCAACAGGTTCTTATAGCTTGGTTACTCAGCAACCGCTGGGTGGTAAAGCGCAGTTCGGTGGTCAGCGTTTCGGGGAGATGGAAGTGTGGGCACTGGAAGCATACGGTGCAGCCTATACTCTTCAAGAAATGCTTACAGTTAAATCGGATGACGTTAACGGCCGTACGAAGATGTATAAAAACATCGTCGATGGCAGCCATCAGATGGAACCTGGTATGCCGGAATCTTTCAACGTATTACTGAAAGAAATCCGCTCACTGGGTATCAACATCGAGCTGGAAGACGAGTAATTCGTTTTATGCCGGAAAGCTTGCTTTCCGGCACATGTAAGCACTGGGATTTGGGGAGAGTGTCTTTGAACACTCACCTGACAGGTCTAACTCCGACAGGAGCATTTTGTGAAAGACTTAATAAAGTTTCTGAAAGCGCAAACCAAGACCGAAGAGTTTGATGCTATCAAGATTGCTCTGGCATCACCTGATATGATCCGTTCATGGTCATTCGGTGAAGTTAAAAAGCCAGAAACCATTAACTACCGTACGTTCAAACCTGAGCGTGACGGTCTTTTCTGTGCGCGTATTTTCGGGCCAGTAAAAGACTACGAATGTCTGTGCGGTAAGTACAAACGTTTAAAACACCGTGGTGTGATTTGTGAGAAGTGTGGCGTTGAAGTTACACAGACCAAAGTTCGTCGTGAGCGCATGGGTCACATTGAACTTGCATCTCCGACTGCACACATTTGGTTCTTAAAATCACTGCCATCCCGTATCGGTTTGCTGCTTGATATGCCACTGCGTGATATCGAACGCGTTCTGTACTTTGAATCATATGTCGTTGTTGAAGGCGGTATGACTAGCCTTGAGCGTGCACAGATTCTGACAGAAGAGCAATACTTAGATGCGCTGGAAGAGTTCGGTGACGAATTTGATGCGAAAATGGGTGCGGAAGCAATCCAAGGCCTGCTGAAAAACCTCGATCTTGAGAACGAGTGTGAAACGCTGCGCGAAGAGTTAAACGAAACTAACTCTGAAACTAAGCGTAAGAAGCTGACTAAGCGTATCAAACTGCTAGAAGCATTTATCCAATCTGGTAACAAACCAGAGTGGATGATCTTAAACGTATTACCTGTATTACCACCGGATCTGCGCCCATTAGTTCCACTCGATGGTGGTCGTTTCGCAACATCAGATCTAAACGATCTGTATCGTCGCGTAATCAACCGTAATAACCGTCTGAAACGCCTCCTGGATCTGGCTGCGCCAGACATCATCGTACGTAACGAAAAACGTATGTTGCAAGAAGCGGTTGACGCCCTGTTAGATAACGGTCGTCGTGGTCGCGCAATCACAGGTTCTAACAAACGTCCTCTGAAATCTTTGGCTGATATGATCAAAGGTAAACAAGGTCGTTTCCGTCAGAACTTACTTGGTAAGCGTGTTGACTACTCAGGTCGTTCTGTTATCACCATAGGTCCATACCTGCGTCTGCATCAGTGCGGTCTGCCTAAGAAAATGGCTCTTGAGTTATTCAAACCATTTATCTATGGCAAATTAGAATTACGTGGTCTGGCAACAACCATTAAAGCTGCGAAGAAAATGGTTGAGCGCGAAGAAGCGGTTGTTTGGGATATCTTGGATGAAGTTATCCGTGAACACCCAGTTATGCTGAACCGTGCACCAACACTTCACCGTCTGGGTATCCAAGCTTTCGAACCTATTCTTATCGAAGGTAAAGCTATCCAATTGCACCCACTCGTTTGTGCGGCATATAACGCCGACTTCGATGGAGACCAAATGGCGGTACACGTTCCTCTGACTCTGGAAGCTCAGTTAGAAGCACGTGCGTTGATGATGTCAACCAACAACATCCTGTCACCTGCAAGTGGTGAGCCTATCATCGTTCCTTCACAGGACGTTGTATTGGGTCTTTACTACATGACACGTGACTGCGTAAACGCGAAAGGCGAGGGCATGGTATTAGCCGGTCCTAAAGAAGCTGAGCGTGTTTACCGTTCAGGTCATGCGTCACTGCATGCCCGCGTTAAAGTCCGTATCACTGAAGAAGTAAAAGATTCGGAAGGTAACATCACAATCAACACGGGCTTAGTTGACACTACTGTTGGTCGTGCAATTTTATGGATGATCGTACCGAAAGGTCTGCCTTACGAATTGGTTAACCAAGCGTTAGGTAAAAAAGCGATCTCTAAAATGCTGAACACCTGTTACCGTGTTCTGGGCCTGAAGCCTACTGTTATTTTTGCTGACCAAATCATGTATACCGGTTTTGCCTATGCGGCACGTTCTGGTGCATCAGTTGGTATCGATGATATGGTTATTCCAGAGAAAAAAGCTGGAATTATCGCCGAAGCAGAAGCTGAAGTTGCAGAAATTCAGGAACAGTTCCAGTCTGGTCTGGTTACAGCAGGCGAACGTTACAACAAAGTTATCGATATCTGGGCAGCGGCAAACGAACGTGTTGCTAAAGCGATGATGGAAAACTTATCGACTGAAGCGGTTATTAACCGTGATGGCGTCGAAGAACAACAAGTTTCTTTCAACAGTATCTTTATGATGGCCGACTCCGGTGCTCGTGGTTCTGCAGCTCAGATTCGTCAGCTAGCCGGTATGCGTGGTCTGATGGCTAAGCCAGATGGCTCAATCATCGAGACACCAATCACGGCAAACTTCCGTGAAGGTCTGAACGTTCTCCAGTACTTTATTTCTACGCACGGTGCGCGTAAAGGTCTTGCCGATACCGCATTGAAAACAGCGAACTCCGGTTATCTGACTCGTCGTTTAGTTGACGTTGCGCAGGACTTGGTGGTAACTGAAGACGACTGTGGAACTCACGAAGGTATCCTGATGACTCCGGTTATCGAGGGTGGCGACGTTAAAGAACCACTGCGTGAACGTGTACTGGGTCGTGTGACTGCAGAAGATATCCTGATCCCAGGAACTGCGGACATTCTAGTTCCACGTAATACATTACTGCACGAAAAACTGTGTGACCTGTTAGAAGCTAACTCAGTCGACAGCGTTAAAGTTCGTTCAGTTGTAAGTTGTGAAACTGACTTCGGTGTGTGTGCTCACTGTTATGGTCGTGACCTTGCTCGTGGTCACATCATCAACAAAGGTGAAGCTATCGGGGTTATCGCGGCACAGTCAATCGGTGAGCCGGGTACACAGTTAACGATGCGTACGTTCCACATCGGGGGTGCGGCATCTCGTGCGGCGGCAGAATCTAGCATTCAAGTCCGTAACACAGGTACTCTGAAACTGGTTAACGCAAAATTCGTTACGAACTCAGAAGGTAAACTGGTTATTACTTCACGTAATACAGAGCTGCGTCTGATTGACGAATTCGGTCGTACTAAAGAAAGCTATAAAGTCCCTTACGGTGCGCACTTGACGAAAGGCGATGGCGATGCAGTAACGGGCGGTGAAACTGTTGCGAACTGGGATCCACATACCATGCCAGTCGTCAGTGAAGTTTCTGGTTTCATCAGCTTCTCTGACATGCTTGATGGTCAAACAATGACGCGTCAGACTGATGAATTAACTGGTCTGTCTTCAATCGTTGTTCTGGATACTGCGGAACGTACCAGTGGTGGTAAAGACCTACGTCCTGCTTTACGTGTTATTGACGCAAATGGTAACGACGTTCTTATACCTAACACAGACATGCCTGCTCAGTACTTCTTACCGGGTAAAGCAATTGTTCAGTTAGATGATGGCATCGCAATCAATGTCGGTGATACCTTAGCGCGTATTCCACAAGAATCTGTGGGTACTAAAGATATCACGGGTGGTCTGCCACGCGTAGCTGACTTGTTCGAAGCACGTCGTCCGAAAGAGCCTGCAATCTTGGCTGAAATCAGCGGTATTATCTCGTTTGGTAAAGAAACCAAAGGGAAGCGTCGTCTGGTTATCACACCATTAGATGGTAGCGATCCGTACGAAGAGATGATCCCTAAATGGCGTCAGCTCAACGTGTTCGAAGGTGAGATCGTTGAACGCGGTGACGTGGTTTCCGATGGTCCAGAATCTCCACACGATATTCTGCGTCTGCGTGGTGTCCATGCTGTTACGCGTTATATTACTAACGAGGTTCAGGAAGTTTACCGCTTACAAGGCGTTAAGATTAACGATAAACACATTGAAGTTATCGTTCGTCAGATGCTGCGTAAAGTCACTATCGCGGATGCAGGAAGTTCTGAATTCCTCGAAGGTGAACAAGTCGAGTACTCACGTGTTAAAGTTTCTAACCGTAAACTGGAACAAGAAGGCAAAATTCCAGCGAACTTTGCTCGCGACCTGTTGGGTATTACGAAGGCATCTCTGGCAACAGAATCCTTTATCTCAGCAGCATCGTTCCAAGAAACAACACGCGTACTGACTGAAGCAGCAGTTGCAGGTAAACGTGATGAACTGCGCGGTCTGAAAGAAAACGTAATTGTTGGACGTCTGATCCCAGCAGGTACTGGTTTTGCGTATCACCAAGACCGTATCCGCCGCCGTCATCTGAACGATGTTGTGGATGCACCACAAGTCAGTGCAGATGAAGCAACAGCGAACTTAGCTGAGCTGTTAAATGCAGGTTTCAGCAGCGACAACCAGAACTAATTTCTGATTTCACTGCAAAATTCCTGACAGAAGCCAGTACCGAAAGGTACTGGCTTTTTTATATCTAATAAAATGATAAATTGATTTTTATTTTTCTAATTTGAATTCATCAATAAATCCTTTTATTTCTTAAATTTATCTGAATATGTAATACGTATTTCTATTTTTAAAATATATCGGCCAGTGAAAAAACGTAATAATAATTTTCCGGGTTAAAAATTAAACGGTAATAAAAATAATAATACAAAAATCACTTTCAAATTATTTAATAGGAATAAATAAAAGGAATATACGATGGATAAAAAAAAGACAAATGAACAGGTAGATACAAATCAAGCCAGCCTTTCGGCTTATCATGGTTTATTATCAAACTCATTAGGGGTAATGAATACATCTCAGATAATCACTGGGAACGGGCAAATTGCGTTAGATTTAGTTGTTGTTATCGATACCAGTGGTTCAATGGCTGATGAAGCAGGGGATTTAAGTAAACAGATTGATGCGACGATTGAAGCGGCATCAGCAAAATGTCCATCGCATCTTCGTGCCACATTTTTAGGTATTGAAGGGACTTGGGCAAACACTAAGTTTGATCAATCTGCCAGTGAATATTTAATTAAGGTCGGAGCGAACGAAAGGGATCTACAAGCAAGATTACCGTTTAAAGAATCCGATGGGCGAGATCATGCTGGAAATAAAGAAGATTTATGTCGCGCGGTTATTGATATTAGTAAACATTTTGATTGGCGTGATGATGCGCGTAGGGCTATTTTTGTGTTGGGTGATGAAGGGATGGAAGGTGGCGGCGGAATTCTTACTCGTGCTGCAATTGCAAAAAATAATGAAGCCATATCTGTCGCTCAAGAAAGAGGAATTAAGGTGTATACCTACCAAGGTACACCGGATGATAGCCTAACAAATCTAGATCGTTTTCCGACTCTTGCTGATAGAGATAACGTGACGAGGGAGTACGAACGGTTAGCCAAAGAAACCGACGGACGTGCGTACATTTACACCACAGGGATTGCAAATTTCTCCTTGGTTTTACAGGAAATATTGTGTGACAGCTTAACACCACCAGTAAAACCAGATAAAGGTTTATTAAATTGTGATGCGGTGTGTGACAACTTGCCATTAATTATCAATACAGTAAATACATTGTCAGATATCATCAATAAAACTATCAACTCTTGTTGCCCAATAGACTCAGATACGAAACATGATGATTCATGCCAGTGTAAACATTAATATTGTGTTATGAAAATAAAAGCGGGAAAATATCCCCGCTTTTATAGTTATTACTGATAAGTTTCGTGATTAATAAAAAATACCAATAATTGCACAGTGCGCGACAAACCCAACCATTAATGGTACAGCGGTTCGTTTCACGACATCAAAAGGTTGCAGTTTTGCCCCACTTGATACGGCAATAATAACCCCCGCGACGGGGGACATACCTCGACCCATGTGGGAAGCTTGTTGCATTGGTAGGATCATGGCAATTGGGTTAACGCCCATACTATGCGCAATTTGTGGAATTAACTCAACGAATGCAAGGAATGGTGCATTACCTGAACCCATAATAATGGCTGCTGCAAGGGTCACTAATGCAAATACAATCGCCATGGCAAATGGTGGCAAGCCGACGGACTCAGCACCTAAAATCAGTTGGTCAATTGCTCCACTGACTTTAATACCATGAGCGAACACACCAGCAGCAACCAATAAGCCAACTACATTACTGAATGCATGACCCATACCATTTAAAAATGTTTGGAAGCCATTACAAACCGTTTTGAAATTACGTACGCGAAGTGTTTCAATCACCATACAAATTGCCATAGCAATCAGTACGATAGTCACAACATCTAAGTGAATACCGGAAAAGAACAAATTGGATGTTCCTACTGCCATAATAATGGGTAACATAGGAAGAAGTGCATAATATCCAGGAACGGACTTAGTCGTTTCCTCTTTTTCATGGGACTGAACAGCTTTACCAATTTCAGGCACGAAACCTTGCTTACGGTCACAATGACGTTGCCAGAAAATATGGGTAATACCAACTACCAATACAGTGGCTAACGCGGCAGGGCCTTGATAGTAAAGTACATATTCAACAACAGACATATCGACAGCTTTTGCGCCACGGATAGCATCAATTGCCGTTGGAGTATAGGCCACACCAAGGGATGTAGCGATAACTCCAGCCGCAGAAGCAGGTGATAATCCCAAACCAATCATAATGGGGAACATGGTACCCATTAACAATACAGCTAAGCCTGTTGCTGATGGAATGGCTAATTGCAAGATACTTGCCAGTAAGAAAGAGAAAAATAGTAGTACATAAGGTGAACGCATATTTTTCAGTGGCTTGGTTGCAACACGTACTACCGCTTCATTGGCACCTATATGGTCCATATAGTGCGCAAAGCCCATCAATGCCATGATCATTAAACCGAGATCTGCTGCGCGGCTACTGAATAAATCTCGCATGACTTCAAATGGATCGAGCCAAGTGATACCGGTGGTGGCGACATTTTTAGGGAGGATAGGCCCCCAGCCAAGGGCTAGGGTGAATATCATCAATACTAAGCCAGCAATTAATAATACCGGCTCAGCTTTGTATCCCTTCAAAATAAACCGCGCAACCAAAACAACGATAATCAGAACCGTTAGAATTGGGATCATGCTTTAGCTCCTGGTTTGAAGCGTTCAGCGGTGATTTGTACCACTTGTTTTAATACATCGCTGGCGGCATGTAGGGATTTAACAGGTAGATATTCATAGATTGAATGGAAGTTATGTGCACCTGTGAAGATGTTAGGGCAAGGTAACCCATTTTGTGATAATGCGGCTCCATCATAGCCACCACGCATAGGAATGACTTTTGGTGTAATACCACAAGCTTGGTAGGCGTCAACAGCAATATCAATAGGGTAACGGTTATCACCTTGTAGGCTGTTGTAAACGTTAGAATAGCGATCTGATAGCTTACAAACAACACTTTCGCTGCCCCAGAGACTTTCACAGCTTTCTGCTAATTGTTTTAAGAAAGCCATACGTTTGCGATAGCCGTCTTCGGTAAAATCGCGAATGTCCATTTTTAACACGGTACGAGCGCTATTACCTGACATTTGTTTCACCCAATAATAGCCTTCGCGACCATCTGTATATTCAGGGGCTTCACCGCCGGGTAACATGGCAATAAATTTTTGCGCCATTAATAATGAATTAACGAGTTTGCCTTTCGCAGACATTGGATGAGCTGATTTACCCGTAAAGATGATTTCGGCATCACCCGCATTCCAGTTTTCATACACAAGTTCACCAATACCGCAGCAGTCTAAGGTGTAAGCAAAATCTGCTCCAAACTCTTTAACATCAAAAACTTTTGCGCCACGGAGGCCTTGTTCTTCGTCCGGAACAAAACCAATTTTAATGGTTCCGTGCTTGATTTCTGGGTTTTGTTTAAAGTATTGCAGCATATCCATGATAGAGGCAATTGCCGCTTTATCGTCAGCACCTAATAGGCTAGTTCCATCAGTGACAATAATGTCATCACCAATGTAGTTCACCAATTCAGGGAATTCACTCTTACGTAGATAAATATTAAGCTCTTTATTCATGCATAAATCTTCACCGGTGTATGGCAAGATTTGCGCTTTAGTATCATTGGTTTGTTCTGCACTGGTGTCTAAGTGGCCGAAGAAAGCGACGGTTGGGACATCATAATCAAGGTTGGAAGGTAACGTTGCGGTGACAATAGCAGTGTCACGCAGTTTAATGTCTTCAACGCCCAGAGCCTCGAGCTCCTGAACCAATTGTTTCGCAAGGACACGTTGCCCTTCTGAGGATGGCATAATCCCTGCCGCGCCCTTTTCCCTATCAGTGGTGGTGTTAATTTTGGTGTAAGAAATAAATCGCTCAACAATATTCATTCTTTTAATTCCCCAGCATCTTATAGAATGCGTTTTACATTAGTTATATCTGTGAATGTAATTTCATTTCACAGTATTATTTTTGTATCACAACTAAAGACATTTTGAATATCAGACCTGTTGAATTTTTCTAAGAAATGCTAGTGGGTATATAAAATTGATAATTAATAGTGGCATTATTCGCATAATGAATTAAAATGAGCGACTTTATTCCTATCTTATTTTACATTGTTAAATTATTGATATTAATACGTGATAATATTCCTTCACGATGTATATTTTATTTAATACCTAGTATTAAACTCACTCTATCTTAAATTTAATTAATATATATTGTTGCTGGGTAACTAAAAGATAATTTATTCTAAAAATAAAAACAATTTTAATTTAACAATATTAATAGAAAAGTAGATGGAATGAATACTTAAAATCATATTTTGACATTTTATTTCTTTATCTTTCATTTAGATAATTGAATAAATTTTATAATGGCCCTTATATTGGTTGATTTTTATAGGGTAGTGATAAAAAATTTTTTTTTGTATTGTTTCACATTGCCTCTATTCATCCTTCTTTGAAAGTAAATGAAAATTTAATGTCGATTGTTTAACTACCACTTGCTATGTAATTTCAAAGCAAAATTCTACTTTTGTGCTCAGTATCTCTGAATTGTTTATTTTTATTAAAAATCATTTGATTATGGTTATTTTTGCTAAGTTGTCATCATTTTTTTACTGTGAGGTAATCGACTTGTTTTCGATGAATTGCTTACTTTTTGTGATCTCTACTTGAATTTTGGTATTTTCGATCACTTACTTTTTGATCTTATGTAAAAGTATAAATAATATGTATTAACCAAAAACGAAAGAAAACGTAAACAAAAAGAGGATGAAGCAATGACTGTTTCGCGCAGAACCTTTATAAAAGGATTAGCAGCCAGCGGTGCAGCAATGTCGGTTTCTAGTCCCATTTTAGCCAGTGATGGAAAACCTTCAAATATTAAGCCTTATCGGCCCGATAACTCCCCTAACTTATTGATAGTATTCCCCGATGAGATGCGTGCCCATGCGTTACAATTTATGGGAGAAGACCCGTCAATTACCCCTAATTTAAATAAGTTTGCCAAACAATCAAAAGTCATGACACAAATGGCATCCAATTACCCACTATGTTCTCCATTTCGTGGCATGTTTATGACTGGCCAATATCCTGTACGTAACGGTATTACAGGCAACGCACATGATTATGGTGGGAAGGTAGGGATTGATTTATCACCTTACGCTAATTGTTGGTCTGATGTTTTGAAATCATTGGATTACAGCACGGGTTATATTGGTAAATGGCATTTGGATGCGCCATATGCACCTTTCATTGAAAGCTATAACAATCCGATGGAAGGGCGTTATTGGAATGAATGGGCAGCACCAAACCGCCGCCATGGCTTTGATTTTTGGTACTCCTATGGCACATATGATTTGCATATGAAACCGATGTATTGGGCCAATAATACACCACGAGAAAAACCTATTTATATCGACCAATGGGGACCAGAGCACGAAGCGGATATGGCCATAAAATTCTTACAGAATAAAAATGGGCAATACCGTGATAATACTAAGCCATTTGCGCTGGTTGTTTCAATGAACCCTCCACATTCACCGTATGACCAAGTCCCACAAAAATATCTTGATGTCTATAAAGGGAAAACCTCGCAAGAGTTAAATACTCGTCCAAACGTTAAATGGGATGTGGAATACCAAGAAGGTTATGGTCCTCAATATTTTAAAGAATATCTGGCGATGGTAAACGGCGTCGATGAACAATTTGGGCGTATCGTTGATGAACTTGAAAAACAGGGACTTGCTGATAATACATTGGTCGTTTTCTTCTCTGATCATGGTAGTTGTCTTGGTGCAAATGGGCAGCCGACAAAAAATAACCCTTATGATGAATCAATGCGTGTTCCGATGATGTTTCGGTTACCGGGTAAAATTAAACCGGGGCAAGATGATGCATTAATGTCAGCACCGGATATCTACCCAACGATTCTAGGTTTATTAGGATTAGAGCAATGGATTCCCGGCTCAGTTGAAGGAAGTAATTTAGCTGAGCGAGTGGTTACTGGTGAGGGGGATGTTGCCAATTCTCAACTTTACTTATTTATTCCGTATGGTGAACCTTCGTTTGGTAAACGCGGTGTGAGAACGAAAACTCATACACTGGTTATTGATCGCCAAGATGGACAGCCACTGAAATATACGCTTTATGATAATGTGAATGACCCTTATCAAATGAAAAATGTGGCAGATGAAAACAAGCCAATTATTGATAAATTAATTAAAGATGAGCTCATACCGTGGTTAGAAAAAACCGGTGACTCTTGGAGACCAACAGAGTTTATTACGGCAACAACAAATAAATTAAATAAGAAAGTCTCAGCGTGTGAAGTTAAATAAATTATTTTTTGCCGCCTAATTAATTAGGCGGTAATAACTAAAAATAATGAAAATATTATTCTCTAATAAAACAGGGAATCACTATCCTCGTGCTTAAATAGCACACAGCTTTGGAATAAAGATAATGAAAAGATTAATTATTGCTAGTGCAGTGTTATTTGCAATTTCATCACAATCTGCTCTCGCAAATAACTATAAAACAACAATTGAATACCGTCACCAATATTTAGATGCATCAGGGAAAAGTGGAGATAGAATTAAAGCTTTCTTGGATACAGGAAAAAATATTGGATTTGAACTCGATGCACGTTATGGGAATAAAGATGGTGCCTATGATGCAATGAAAATTGATGGTTCAGAATTTTCAGCTTTTTATTATACAAAGTTGAACCCAAATTTAGTGGGACTTGTCGGTGCTTCTCTTGATTTTGATAAATTAGGTTTAGTTTATGTGCCTTATGTCCGTTTAAATTATACATTCGATAATGGTATTCGTTTGCAAGGCCGTTATAAATGGAAAGTGTGGGATTATGGTCAAGCTGGGGAAAACGGCAGTAATTACCATTCTAAAATCCAGGAGTTTGATAGCTGGATAGGTTACAAATGGGGTAACTTAGACCTGCAATATCAGTTAGATTTAATGTGGGAAATGGCTGACAACGCTCAACCTCTTTATAATGATAAGAAATTCGATTATCAACACAACGTTCGCCTTCGTTATGACATTAAAGCGGATGATGGTGCTTTATGGCGCCCATTTGTTGAAGTGGGTAATGTGAAAGAAAATAGGTTTTCAAGTGACCGCCAAACACGTTTCCGTGTAGGTATTCAATATACTTGGTAATATCGTTTTTTATTAAATATACCCACGAATCATCGCGGGTGGGGTTGTTGACAAAGCGGGATAAAAGCGTGGTTTTTCCCGCTTTGTATTATCAGCCGAAAATCAATAAATTGATTTTCCTAGTTTATTTTCAAAACCTATTAGACTTGCCGCCAAACACAATATGTTTGTCGGCAGTCTGACCCACGAATCATCGTGGTTTTTTTTTATTGCCTATTTTTAAAGAGAAGGGAGGAAGAAACATGGAAAAAAGCAAGAAAAATGGCCAATAAATTGGCCAAAAAGAAAGTAATGAAATGACAACTTGAGCAATGGTAAATCGGGTTGTAATGAATTAAATTTTGAGTTGAATAACTTCACTTGCTGCTAACAAATATGCTCCTGCCCCATAATCCATATTATGTTCATACTTGACATCTCGTGGATTGAACGCCGGAAGCTGCACCCAACCTAACATGCCATTAGGGTGAATACAGTTTTGTAGTGCACGCCATGATTTTTCTAGTAAAGGCAGATAACGCATTTCTTCCAGTAAACCTTGGTTTAACCCCCATGCTAAGCCATAGCAAAATAATGCGGTGGCGCTACTTTCGGGAGCGGGAAAGCTTTGCGGGTCAAGTAAACTGGTACGCCAGAAGCCATCTTCTTGCTGGTATTGAATGACAGTTTCCATTAGCTCCGTAAATAAATTTACATATTGCTGGCGGGCAGGGAAATCATTAGGTAAAGATTGTAAGATACGAGGGATAGACGCAATGACCCAACCAATGCCTCGACTCCAAAATACTTTCTCACCATTTTTTTCACGCAATTCACCACCTTTACCATCAGGAATATAACGATAATCGCGATAAATTAAACCAGTTTCAGGATCACGCAAATGTTCTATCGCATCCCAATAAGCGGTATGCATGTAATCGAAATAGCGACCGTCATTCATTTTAGTTGATAATGCAGCAAAAGCTGGAGGGGCCATGAAAAGTGCATCACACCACCACCAGTCCTCTCGACCTGGTTTTGGCTCTGCTAACATAAGGTTGAATGCGTTAATAGTGGGTTCAAGGACTTCTGGATGATCAAATTGTGAACTCACAGCTAAATAGGCTTGGGTGCAGACGTGGTCATCGGCAAAACGCGGGTTAGGTCCTGTACGAAATCCTGTATGTAATGTGTAATCCAATACACCAGCGAGATATTCGTTATCCTGTGTTGCTTGCCATGCAGCAGCAACACAAGACCACAGAACACCACGTTCCCAGTCTGTATCTTTGATAAAACGGGTTTTGCCACTACGACGAAGTACACTGCGTACTTGGTTTTTTGATTGATAACGATAAACTCGTTTCATATCATCTAAAACCGTATTACGTTGTAATGGTTTTGGTAATGATGATTGTTCCATTATTTTCTCCTGATGGATTAGCGAGCTAACCAGCCACCATCAACAGCAATGGTATAACCATTAATATAGTCGCTTGCTTTGGAGGCTAAAAAGATGGCTGGTCCTGCTAAATCCTCAGGTGTTCCCCAACGACCTGCAGGAATGCGCTCTAAGATAGCCGCGTTGCGGTCTGCATCTGCGCGTAGTGCTGCTGTGTTGTCTGTTGCCATGTAACCTGGGGCGATTGCATTCACATTAATGTTGTATTGGGAAAGCTCAGTAGCAAGAGCACGAGTGAGCCCCATGACAGCTGACTTGCTTGCTGTGTAAGATGGAACCCGAATACCACCTTGGAATGAAAGCATTGATGCAATATTAATAATTTTCCCGCCATTACCTTGCTTCACGAATTGGCGTGCAACACGTTGAGATAAAAAGAATAAGGTTTTTTGATTAATATTAATCACATCGTCCCAATCTTTTTCACTAAACTCTAATAAGTCTTCACGGCGAATAATACCCGCATTATTGACAAGGATATCAACATGGCCCATAGCGGATACCGCATCATCAACTAAAGTTTGTAACCCGTCTTGTTCCATTAAATTCATGATAATATAGTGAAATTTACGGCCTAAAGCTTCAACTTGAGTACGTGTTTCAGGGGCATCTTGAATACCAACCCCGACAATATCCGCGCCTGCTTGGGCTAAACCAATTGCCATCCCTTGACCTAAACCGGTATTACATCCAGTGACAATCGCAACTTTTCCTGTTAAATCAAATAAGTTCATCTGTGCCTCACTTACGATGTGGCAGTACTGCCACATCGTTTTTTATTATGTTAAAAAGATAAAAGGTTATTTCAGATCTTTCATCGCGACATGGTCCATATCGTGGAATACCTGGTTTTCCCCAACCATTCCCCATATAAATGTATAAGCCGCGGTTCCCACTCCTGAGTGAATAGACCAGCTTGGACTAATGACGGCTTGTTCATTACGAACAACAATATGGCGGGTTTCCGAAGGCTCACCCATATAATGGAAAACAACGTTGTCTTCTTGCATATTGAAATACAGATACACTTCCATACGGCGCTCATGGGTATGGCATGGCATGGTATTCCATAAGCTACCGGGTTCGAGTACTGTCATGCCCATTGATAATTGGCAGGTTGGTAAAATAGATGGGTGTAAGAATTTATAAATGGTTCGAACGTTACAATTTTCAACATGACCCAATTTTTCTGGTGAAGCTTGTTCGATAGTAATTTTGCGTGTTGGATAGGTATGGTGTGCAGGAGCACTGTTCATATAAAAACGTGCAGGGGTAATGGCATCGTTACTGATAAACTCGACAGATTTAGCACCCATACCAATATAAATAGCTTCTTTTGGTGCGATATCATAAGTTTCGCTGTCAACGATAACTTGACCAGCCCCCCAATATTAATTGCACCCAGTTCACGACGCTCAAGAAAGAACTCAACGCCTAATGCTTTTCCTGCCATAAGAGCGAGTGGCTTTTGTGTTGGAACAATGCCGCCCACAATGATGCGGTCGATATGGCTATAAGTGAGATTCATTTCCCCTTCACGGAACAAGTTCTCGATCAGGAACTGTTTGCGTAAGCCTTCAGTATCAAGTGTTTTTGCATGCTCGCTGTGAATTGGTTGACGAATTTCCATTATAAATACCTCATGATTTACTGATAGGTAACCAACCTTAATGGTCGGTATCCCCGAATACAGAGTGAACGTGTTCACCTCTGATGAATGTGTCTGTTAGATAAAAATTATTATCAACAACGGCAAAATTAGCTTGAGCCCCAACTCGGATGTAGCCAAATTGGTCATCAATTCCAAGGTATTGAGCGGGGACCGATGTGGCCATTTGTACAGCTTCCCACTCAGGAACATGAGCGAGTTGCACCATATTGCGCAATGCGTTATCAAGGCTACATGTACTGCCTGCAAGAGAGCCATCGGCTGTGCGAGCTTGCCCTTGCGTGACTTTTACCGTTTGTGCCCCAAGGGCATAATCACCATCTGGTAGGCCGCCAGCTCGCATACAATCTGTGATTAAAGCGAGCCGCTGATAACCTTTCATTCGATACGCTAGCTGCATCATGACGGGATGAACATGAACGCCATCGGCAATCAGTTCCGCAAGAACATCGTGGTACAACACTGCGCCACAGCAACCGGGTTCTCTATGGTGTAAACTGGTCATCCCGTTATAAAGATGCACACCACAATCTGCTCCTTGGGAAAATGCAAGACTGGTTTGCATGAAATCGGCGGCGGTATGTGCAACACTGGTTTTAATACCGTGTTGTACTAACCAATCAATAGCCTCAATGGCGCCTTCAGCTTCAGGTGCAACTGCAACACGCAAAAGTGTGTGATTAGCACATTGCATAAGGTCTTCTAATTCATGAATGGTCGGCGATTTTAAGTACTTAACAGGATGTGAGCCTCGATGACGTTCAGTGAAGTAAGGGCCTTCTAAAAAACTGCCGACTAATTGAGCTCCTGATGTTTGCGGCTTGGTGATAAATTCACACACTTGGGTGAGTGCGCGTTTAATATCATTCATTGGTGCGGTGACGGTGGTTCCTACCCAAGCCACAACGCCGGTTTTGACTAATGCATCAGCAATGGTTTGCAACCCTTGTTGGCTTGCATCCATGACATCTGCACCAGCACGCCCATGAATATGGATATCAACAAATCCCGGCAGTAAGGAGCGGTCTTCAAGACGGATAACAGGGCAGTGTTCGGGAGCAGTATCCGTAATTTCCTGTATAACACCGTTGCACACTCGAACATACTGCTGATAGCGAATTCCTTCAGGAGTAAAGGTGCGATCCGCTAAAATGGCATATTGCTTTTTCATAGGCCATCTTCTTCAAATTCAGGCTCTGATATCATCGCCAGTTGCTGACGTAGGTCTTGGATACTGCTAGTACCAATATCCTGTAAGATAGAAAGAAGTTCTTTCGCATCAACGCCTTCACGTTCTAATGCCGCATTGACGATCATCGGCAAATTAACTCCAGCTAAAACTTCAACGGATTTATCTTCCATCATAATTGCCATAGCGCGGTTACAAGGGGTTCCACCAGGAAGGTCGGTAAGAAAAAGTACTTGTTCACAATTCATGGCGTCCATTGCTGCTCGCATTTGTTGTTCCAATTCGTCGGGAGAAAGGGTTTCAACAAAATCAATAAACACCATATTTTCCTGTTCACCTGCGATGGCTTTGACGGCGGAAGCCATACCGCTCGCAAAATTAATGTGCCCAGAAACAATCAAACCAATCATTTATAACTCCTTGCTGGTGGGTAACTTTGCTACCCACCTAAAAACAATTTAATACGATTTTGTTACATCACACCAAGTACATGGCCAATAACACCGAAGGCTAAGGCAGAGAAGATAAGTACTGGCGGTTTTGCCCAAAAGCCTGTCCCTTTCACCATTTTGAACATCAAAAAGACAAGACACAGAGGGAGTAAATTAGGCATGATTTTGTCAAACAAGGCGGTTTGTAGTTCGACCACTTTGCCACCCACCTCGACAGCAGCGGTGGTTTGTACTTTTATGAAGGTGGCGGAAAGCGCCCCGATGACAAAAATCCCCATGATGTTGGCGGCTTTAGCGAGTTTTTCTGTTGCATCGCTCATGTTAACCATCGCTGCAGTACCTGCACGATATCCCATGAACATCAAACCGAAATAGACAAAAAAGTGAACAATTTGGTACAAAAAGAAGAAAACGAATGGGCCGGCAATTGAGCCTTCCATTGCGATAGATGCACCTAATGCTAAAGTCAGTGGCATCAGTGTCATATGGTCGATAGCATCGCCAATTCCACCTGTTGGGCCCATGCCTGCCACTTTCATGACGTTGACCGTAGAAGGTTTCTCTTTGTTTTCTTCCATGGCAACGGCAGTACCAAGTAAGAAAGTAAATAATTTTGGACTCGCATTGAAAAACTGTAAGTGATTTTTCAGTGCGGTTGCATAATCGCGTTTGTTATTACCATGAATTTTGCGTAGGGCTGGGATGATGGAGAATGCAAAGCCACCTCCTTGCATACGTTCAAAGTTAAAGTTACCTTCCATAAATAGCCCACGAAAAGCACAGCGCCATAGATCGCCTTTCGTGATGACTTTGCGGACAGTGGTATCTTGATATTCATCAACGCCATCAACGTAGGATTCCACAGGTAAGTTTTTTGTTTCTACTGTTGTTTTGTTATCAGATACCATCTTCAAAATCCTCATTTTGTTGTGAGTTATTCTTGTTGTTGTTACCGCTGAAGAAGTAATACAGAGCCGCCGCAGATGCGCCGAGTATTGCTACTGCCATAATTGGCAGTTTGAGATAAGTGGTCATAACGAAACCAACAAAGAACACACCCGCCACTTCTTTTGACCACATAATTTTCAACAACATCGCGAAGCCAATTGCTGGAACCATTTTCGCCCCAATACCTAAGCCTTCGAGGAGCACTTTTGGTGTATTTTCATCAATCCACTGTGCTGCGTGTTCACCGAAGTAAACCGTTACAAAGGCGACGATCGCGTAGAGTAAAGAACGAACGGTAATTGTGGCGACTAATAACCGAGAGATCCCCGCCGCATCGGCTTTTTCAGCGTAGCGGTCAGCTTTACCCATGGTGAACGCGGTAATAGCAAAAAAGCCGATAATGATCATTTGCATGAGAACGGCAATTGGCATACCAATCCCCATCGCTACCGCTGGTGATTGATTAGTCATAATGGCAAATGCAACGGCGGCGATAGTGCCTAAAGTAACATCAGGTGGCTGAGCCCCTGCATTTGGAACAAGCCCAAGCCAAGCTAATTCTAATGTTGCACCCGCAATTAAACCGACTTGCATATCACCCATAATCAGGCCAACAACAGGCCCTGTGATCAGTGGGCGGTGGATATTGAGTGCAACGTCATACTTATCTATACCGCAAAAGAAGGCCCATAAAGCCACAAGAGAAGCTTCATAAATCATAATAGTTTTCCTTAAACGCCTTAGTGTTAAGTTGTTATCTCAATCTGCTTATGCTGATGCGAGAGTAAGAACATTAACGGGGGTTTGATCGGGAGTATTTTGAATCGTGCAAGCGACTCCTTTGTCGACAAGCCGACGAAATGCTTCTAAGTCGCGCTCATCCACAGACACTGTTTTGGTAATTTGGCGTTTTCCTTCATGGAAGTGCATATTGCCAACATTACAGTGAGTGATAGGAACGCCGCCTTCGACAAGGCGGGCAACATCTGTTGGGTTATTGCAAAGAATAAAGATTTTTTGACGAGGAGACGCTTTGTGAATGACATCGATAGTTTTTTCGATAGAGAAAAATCGGACGGCATATTCTCCACCCGCGGAGGCTTTCATTCCTGCTTGCATAAAAGCAGCATTAGGGCCATCCGCAGCATCATCATTAGCGACAAGAATTAAATTTGCTTCAGTGTGTTTACCCCAAGTGATTCGAATTTGCCCATGTAATAAACGCTCATCGATTCGGGTCCAGACAATATTTGGTGCGTGCATATAATTGCTCTCTTATTATTAGCTATATTTATCATTAAGAAGGCATGACGCCATCTTCTTGATATGAGAACGGGTAAATAGTGACACCTTGAACAACTCGATTAATTTCTCCGGTTGGAGATGGGTTATCCGGTGTATTCCCCAGTGCAATGGAACTATGGAATGCAAAGGCCTGCGCTAACATTAAATAAGGGAAAAATAGGGCTGAGTCTGAGCATTGCTCCATTTTTTTAATATAAACAAAACTTTCCTCTATTTGTGTGTCATCGGAAGAGGAGGTGACCGCGATCACTTTTGCTGAAGCATTATCGTGAATTACCTCTCTTAATAAGTCAGTTTCATACTGTCTAGTGTATTTATCGTTTGACAGAAACAGCACGATTAACGTTTCCTTATTGACGATAGATTTCGGTCCATGGCGAAAGCCTAACGGTGTGTCGAAGTTAGCAACGACCTTACCAGCTGTTAATTCCAACATTTTTAGAGCGGCTTCTTGTGCAAGACCTTGTAGGCCACCACTACCTAAATAAATGACTCGTTTAAATTTACCCGCGTATTCTTCCCGGATACGGTGGTTAAATTGAGTAAAAATGTCGTGATAATCGTAGAAATAAGGTTTAATTTCGTTTAAATAGAAGGATTCTGTTAAGAAAATACACAGTGCCGCCATCATCATGGATGAAAAGCTTGAAGTCATGGCTAATGAACGGTCATTTGACTCTTCAGGCATTAAAATGGCTAATGCATTGGTATTATTTTGGCAATAACGATATAGCTGTCCTTGCTCGTTACAGGTTAAAACTAAGTGGTAACATTGAGTGAGGCATTTTTCTGCCACATCGAGGGCGGCAACACTTTCGGGGCTATTGCCTGAGCGAGCAAAAGAAATTAGTAACGTTGGTACGTCTTCCGCTAAATATTCTTTTGGATCAGCGACTAAATCCGTGGTGGCAATGGCATCCACTCGGCGTTTTAAATGACCGGTGAGAACGGGGGCAAGAGCGCGGCCAGCGAAAGCCGATGTTCCAGCACCCGTCATGATAATGCGTGCGTCCGATGCCTGAAGCACTTTAGCTAAAAATGTATCAATTTCAGTACGTTGCTCTTGTATTAGCTGGTTTGTTTTTTCCCAGCATTCAGGTTGTTGCTCAATTTCTTTTGCTGTCCAGAATGCGTTTAGCTTTTCGAGCTCGGGTGTTTGATAGCTTAAATATTCCATGTCAAACCTCAGTGACTAAATTTACATGCATCGGCATATACCGAAAGTACGTCGCGAATTTTTGCAAAAATAAAGGATTTCGCTGAGCCATCGAGCATGCCTTCTCTTAATTGTTTGAATTGATGCGGCATGTATTGGCTTAAAAGTGGTAACGGGATTGGTTTTGAAGATAAGTTAGCCATCAGTATTTCTATGGCTTGGTTAATTTCTTTATCAGGCCAGTAATAACGAATACGGTCACTAAAGCTATAAACGCGAGCAAAAGCTTGCTGCTGGGCATCACCATGGTAGTATTTTTGCCAAAATTCGGGCTCACGACACATCAACTGTTCCATTTTCTCTTTTAAGTGAGAACACTGTTCTGCCGGGAACATTTCATTCTCAATTTCACATAGAGAATAGAGGGCTTCTCGCATAGCAAATGTTAAAGCCGGACCAACTTTTAAAATGGCAAAGTGGTCTTGAACGAGCTGCTTATAAGCATCAGGTGTTTGGTAATCGGTTGAGTGTGCTTCAAAAACGAGATGAGGGTAGTCATCAACCACTTGACTTAATGCTTGTGCTTTTTCGGGTTGATAATCAATAACACCAGTATGGTCAAATTCCACACCCGGTTGAACGACGAGGCCAATAACACGTGCCCAACAGTCACCGACACCTGCTTTTTCGAACGCTTTCGCATGGCAGTCTAAGGTTTTTCTCGCGGCTTGTGGGGCTGTGATTTCAACGCCTTCAAGCGCTTCAGTTGCTCCACCTGGTACGGGGACTTCAGTACCAATAACATACACGATATCGCTGTAACCAAATTTTTCTTTGGCGGTTTTTTCTGCAACAACAGCGAGTCGGGCGGCACGTTGTGCAACGATTTCATCCGTGAGTGGAACGGGGTCATCTGCGCAGGACATACTACAGTCAAGGTGGATTTTTTTGAATCCTGCGGCAACGTAATGTTCAATTAGAACATCGGCATTATCCATGGCATCAGCGGCCTTAAGCCCTTGCCAACGATTCGGACCTAAATGGTCACCACCAAGAATTAACTTATTCAGAGGGAAATTAATTTTTTCTGCTTTTTCAACTACATAATTGAAAAAATCAGCCGGAGTCATACCCGTATAGCCACCAAATTGGTCAACTTGATTTGATGTGGCTTCAATTAAAAGAAAGGAATCATCATCCAGCGCTTGGTGCAATGAAGCTTCAATAACAAATGGGTGGGCTGAGCAAACAGAATAAATACCATTCTGTTTACCAAGTTTATTTTGCTGAACAATCTTTTCTAAAGGATGCATTAATACTAACTCCACAATCAACACGGTTGTATTGTTAATGGAGTTAGCGAATTATTGCTCTTTATCGACGATGATTACTTCAATTTTATGGTTTTTCAACTCTTGGACATATTCATCAGGGATCCCAGAGTCTGTCACCAAAACATCAATATCAGCGAATTCACGGATCATATGACAACTGCGTTTACCAAATTTCGTAGAATCAGCAACCGCAATAACTGTTTCCGAGATTTCACACATTAACCGGTTAAGGCTAGCTTCCTGTTCATTGTGTGTCGTGATACCAACGCGTAAATCGAAACCATCAACCCCAAGAAAAACCTTGTCAAAACGATAATTTCTGAGGCTATTTTCTGCTTGTGAGCCAGAAAACGATAAAGCATTTTTGCGCAATGCGCCGCCAGTCATTAGTACATCAACGCCTGCGGCTGTTGCTAACTCCATTGCGACATCTAAACCGTTAGTCATGACAACGACGTTATCCCGCGACTTTAAGTGTGTCGCAATTTCTCGTGTCGTTGTCCCCGAGTCTAAAATGATCGTGTCGCCATCATTAATGAGCGCGGCGGCTGCTTTCCCTATTAATGTTTTTGTGCCCGCATTTTGCCCACGTTTTTCGTGGATGCTTAGTTCAGCAATAAACCCAGTATTTGGAATTGCTGCCCCATGGGAGCGGACCACATAACCATTCTTTTCAAGAAAGCTTAAATCGCTACGGATGGTGACACTTGAAACTTTAAATATTTCGGCTAAATCTTCGACTCGTGCTTTACCTTGTTGGTTAATCATGTCGAGGATTTCCATGCGCCGTTCAACTGCCGCTTTCACTTTCATCTCCTTACGAAATCAAATGATTTACTTTCATTTGATTTCGAATTAAGTTTACTACGCTAAAAAATACCGACAACGAAAAAAAACAAAACTTTTGATCTCTTTCACAAAGTTTCGATTTGTATGCTGTTTGCTTACGGATATTTTCAAATTTTAAATATCATATCTTCGAATAAGAAAGTATCCAATCAATAAAGTCGTAATAACTGTACTTTTACTAAGCAAACTCCGTGTTTTACATCAATATTAGCAATTTTTGCAAAAAGTTAGCTAAATATAAGCTCAAAAATTGGCATAAAGTGTGATGGCGGTATTTGAAGTTCGAAAGGAATAGAAATTTCTTTAAAACAAAAAACATAAATTAGTGGCATGTTGTACGTTATTTATACTCTTTTCAATGTTTTTAACTCAAATTGAACTCTTTCAAATTCTTTCATTTTCTTATTTTGTGATTTCAATCTCTTTTGATTTTTCGTGTTTTGCGTAATGCTATAAAAATAACCTGACTATTTCGGATTAATTTAAATGCCTGCAAACCAACCCTCTTACTTTCATATGATGGCGAAACCCACCAGCTATCGCTGTAATATTAAATGTGAATACTGTTTTTATCTTGAAAAAGAAAATGTGTTTCACGAGCAACCTGCGCAAGATCAACATGACGTTATGCCTGATAACGTGCTACGTCGTTATATCAAAGACTATATCCAGTCCCATGCTGGTGAGCAGGTAGATTTTTCATGGCAAGGTGGGGAGCCAACACTTGCAGGTCTTGAATTTTTTGAGCGGGTTGTTAAGTACCAAAAGCAATATGCTCAAGGAAAAACGATCACGAATAGTATGCAAACGAACGCCATTGCGATTAATCGACAATGGGCGCAGTTTTTTGCAGACCACGGTTTTTTAATCGGTGTATCAATTGATGGCTTAGAAGCTGTTCATGATAAATATCGAATTTCCGTTAATGGTAACCCAACTTTTGAACGCGTGAAGAAAGCCATTCAGCTTTTGATTGAATATGATGTTGAATTTAATACGTTAACCGTAGTTAATGACCAAAATTGGCGAAAGGGAAAAGAAACGTACCAAGCCTTGAAAGCATTGGGTTCCACTTTTTTTCAGTTTATCCCCATTGTTGAGGTGGATAGGCGTTTTCCACAGACCCAAGGTGGTCATTATGCTCCTGGGCCAAATGCAGTGATGGCGCCATTTTCAGTACCCGCGGAGGGGTATGGGCAGTTTATGGCTGATGTTTTTGATGAATGGATCCATCAAGGAGACATTGGCAAAATTTATATTCGTCTTTTTGATAGCTTATTAGGTACTTGGATGGGCTACCCAGCATCAACCTGTGTGCAATCTAAAACGTGTGGGCAAGCACTGATTATTGAATCTAATGGGGATGTCTATTCCTGTGACCACTATGTGTACCCTGCAAATCGGTTAGGTAACGTACAACAACACTCCCTTTCCCGTATTGTTTCCTCTAAGCAGCAAGTCCGTTTTGGGCAAAATAAATATGACAAGCTAACTAATCTTTGCCAGCGCTGTGAGGTTCAAAGTCTTTGTTATGGTGGTTGTCCTAAGCACCGGATCACGGCGATAGAAGGTGAAAAATATCGCCATAACTATTTATGTCGTTCATATAAAAAGATTTTTCATCATACCGCTTTAGGTATGCAGTTAATGCGTCAAGCGATATCGGGTGGTGCTTTAGCCAGTGATGCACTTGGCGCAATACAGCGTGCTTACAAGTAATAATAATATTATCTGGAGATATTTTTGTGAGATTACCTTCTATGAAGAAAAGCCTATTAGCTGGGTTGATAGCCGCAAGCAGCTTAGTGCCTCCCATTACAGCGAATGCAGGTGGGACACCGGAAAAGCCGAATGTTTTACTGATTGTTATGGATGATTTAGGAACAGGGCAGCTCGATTTTGTGCTTGATAGCCTTGATGTCACAGAACTCGCACAGCGCCCATCACCACAGCGTTATCAAGGTGATATTAATAAGATGGTGGAAGCGGCCAGAACGGCGATGCCAAATGTCGCTGATATGGCAGCAGGTGGAATTAAGATGACCAATGCATTTGTTGCTCATCCTGTTTGCGGTCCATCACGAGCTGGCATTTTTACAGGGCGCTCTCCCGCAAGCTTTGGCACTTACAGTAATGACGATGCGATGTTAGGTATTCCACAAGATATCAAACTATTACCTGCATTATTCCAAGAAAACGGCTATGCCACCGCTAGCATTGGGAAATGGCATAATGCCAAGGTATTGAAAAAGCCTAAAATTGTAGCAGAAAAGCAAACCCGCGATTATCACGATAATATGATTTCAACACCGGAGCCAGGTTTTGCCCCCCATGAAAGAGGTTTCGATTATGCGTATAGTTTCTATGCATCAGGAGCGGCACTTTGGAACTCCCCTGCAATGTGGCGAAATGGTGAAAACGTGCCAGCCCCCGGCTACACCACGCATTTGTTAACGGATGAAGCCATTAAATTCATTGATGGGCACAAGGATAAACCTTTTTTTATCAACCTTTCATATAGTGTGCCGCACATTCCGTTAGAAGAAGCTTCTCCAGCGAAATATATGGATAAATTCAATACGGGTAATGTTGAAGCCGACAAATATTTTGCTGCGCTAAATGCAGCCGATGAGGGAATAGGTAAAATTATCAATACACTAAAGGAAAATGGCGAATTAGATAATACGCTAATTTTCTTTATTTCAGACAATGGTGCGGTACATGAGTCGCCAATGCCAATGAATGCGATGGATAAAGGCTTTAAAGGACAAATGTTTAATGGTGGTGTACGCGTTCCATTTGTTGCTTATTGGCCAGGGCATATTCCTGCGGGTAAACACAGTGATGCGATGGTTTCAGCGATTGATATCTTACCAACCGCATTACAAAGCGCAGGGATCACCATACCCGATAGTATGAAGGTTGAAGGCAAAAATATTATGCCACTCTTAACGGGAAAAACAGAAAAGTCGCCACATAATTATTTGTATTGGACAGGGCCAGGGACGAAACATTACAGCGAAGAAAACCAAGATTTTTGGCATGGTTACCATGAATGGATCACTTATCAACGCAAAGAAATTCCAAACAACCCTAATTTAGAAAAACTATCGAAAGGTTCATGGGCTATCCGTGATGGAGAATGGGCACTTTATTTTTATGATGATGGTTCTAACCAGCTCCAATTATTCAATGATAAACAAAACCCAGCCGAATCAAATAATTTAGCAGCTCAATATCCAGAAAAAGTAAAAGAGTTGAAATCTGCTTATTATCAATGGATTAAAGATAAACCAAAACCTGTCGTATGGGGACAAGATCGTTACCAAGTCCTGATTGAATCAGCAAGATAAATACAAAACTTTGTTTTATTCTGCGCGCAAGGATGCGCCTGTCTGCACCATAGAGAAATACGTATGACAATACCGACTGAACGCCCAAAACTACCTTATGAGCATCCAGATATAAAAATTTATCAGAAATTATTCAAAGAGAATATCATTCGAAGATTAATTAGAAAGTCAGCCTATCAATGTAACGATGAGGACATCACCAAAGCCTTTCAAGATGAAAACAAACCTCTTTCAGTTCTTTGCGAATTATTAGTGTGCTATACCGCGGAAGCTTTTGTTCATTATCAGGCTTGGGGCTACTCTCATGCCTATTACCCTGGCAGCCCAGGCCAACAAACTGTGCGAACAGATGCGCTAGAAGGCGTTAGCCGGGTACTGCCTTTGTTCGCTGTATGGTTAGTCCATAGCCGAAAAAACGTATTAAATGGGTTAAATTTAGCGCCGATTGACCTTCCTGAGATTATTAAAAATGCATTTTTTGCATGGCACTGACCCCAATCATAAAGGCTATTGGGGAAAGCTTGACAATTATGACCAAAAAATTTGTGAGTCGGCAGACTTAGCGCTGACGCTTTGGTTAAGCCGTGAGTGGGTATGGGAAAAATTGGATACACCTGCGCAACAGCAAATTATTACATGGTTTGAACAGGTTAATCATTGCGATATTGTTGATAACAAACTGGCACCTTTTTCCACTTACCGTGCAATTTGTGATCCGAGCACTCACCGGCCGAGATACTATTGCAATGTGGCGGTATGAAAGAGTGAAACAATTTTACGTGGGTGATGGTTGGTTTCGAGATGGTGCAAAGGGTAACTTTGATTACTACAATGCATGGGGTTTTTACTATTCACTATATTGGCTTAATCAAATTTGCCCTCATTTCGATGATGAGTTCATTCGTAGTTCCTTAAATCAGTTTAACCATCATTATCGTTATCTTATGACACCACAAGGCATTCCATTTTTTGGCCGCAGTGCATGTTATCGCCTCGCGGTGTCCGCGCCTTTATTAGCCGGTGTTGATTTAGGTGGGGATGCTGTGAGTGTGGGGGAGGCTAAAAAAGCACTAGAAAGTACTTTGCGTTATTTTATTGGTCATGGTGCCTTAAAAGCGGGAGCGCCAACTCAAGGTTTATTTAGCTATGATGCCCGCCTAGTCGATAATTACAGTGGTCCTGCGAGTAGTTTTTGGTCATTACGTGCTGTAATTATTGCTTTGTATTGTGGCAATCGAATTCAACTTTGGGATAGCCCTTGTAGCCCACTGCCAGTTGAAAGCTCAGACTTTCATTTCGAAATACCATCAATTGCGGTAACGGTTATTGGTGTGAAAGAAACACAAGAGGTCACCGTGATATTTCGTGAAGATTACCTCAAACAGCAATCCCCATTGACGCGCCGCTTAGAGAAACAATTATGCTCACATAAAGTAATTGAAACGCTACTAGGCCAATCAAAACGACCTAAAAACAACTTGTTACGTAAAGGAGTGACAAGTTATAGCTCTAAAATGACTCACTACTTCTAATCTTCCTTTCATTTGCTTTCAGTGCGAAAGGAATGGAAATGTGATTTAGATCTTTTACCTTTCTGTTTCTTTCGTTTAATATTGTTCGAAATCAATCGAAAGGTGAGAGGCGATTATGTACTTGGTATCTACCCGTAATATGTTGAACAAAGCTCAACTGGGAGGCTATGCAGTTCCCGCATTTAATATTCATAATTTAGAAACTATTCAAGTTGTCATGGAAACTGCCGCAGAAATGGCATCCCCGGTTATTTTAGCTGGCACACCGAGTACCTTTTCTTATGCAGGAAGTGACTATTTGATAGCAATCTGCCAGCAGGCCGCTGAGCGTTATAAAGTCCCAGTGGCTTTGCATCTCGACCATCATGAAGATATTCCAGACATTTTCCAGAAAGTCTCCGCGGGTGTGCGCTCTGCGATGATTGATGCTTCTCATTTTCCGTTTGAAGAAAATATTCAAATTGTTAAACGGGTTGTTGATTTTTGCCATCAATGGGACTGTACGGTTGAGGCTGAACTAGGGCGTTTAGGTGGGCAAGAAGATGACTTAGTTGTCGATGCTGCAGATGCACTTTTCACCGACCCTGATGCTGCCGTAACTTTTATTCAAAGAACCGGTATTGATTCCTTAGCTGTTGCCATCGGAACCGCTCACGGCATGTACAAAAGTGAGCCTCATTTGGATTTTGTTAGGCTAGATGCGATCCGTAAGAAAACAGATTTACCGTTAGTTCTGCATGGTGCTTCGGGGATCCCTGATGCGGATGTTAGGCACTGTATTGACCTTGGAATTTGTAAAGTCAATGTCGCAACAGAACTCAAAATTGCGTTTTCTGATGCCATTAAGCAGTACTTCATTGAAAACCCAGAAGCCACTGACCCACGCCATTACTTGGTTCCCGGAAAGGCGGCGATGAAAGCGGTGGTGATGGATAAAATTCGTGTTTGCAAAAGTGATGGAACACTTTAACAAGTAAAAATTATCTGGATTTGCTGAGTATACAACCCAAATTTATTGCGGATGATCCGTAATAACTTTCTTTGAAAATAAAAGGAATGTCATGAAACAAGTTGCTGTTTTGCTCGCGGATGGCTTTGAGGAAGGGGAAGCGGTCGTTTTCATTGATATCATGCGTCGGCTAGATATTCATGTTGATGTGCTGTCTTGCATGGATTCGCTTATTTTAAATACGTATTTTGGTACTAAAATTAGTGCAGATTATCTGTTAGTCGATAAGTTATCCCATACTTATGATGCCATCATGATGCCAGGGGGCCCAAAAGGAACTGACCGCTTGTATGCGAATGAAAAAGTAGTTGATTTTCTTCGTCGGCATATACATGAGGATAAGTATATTTGTGCGCTATGTTCTTCAGGTGCGAAGGTGTTAGCGGCTCATGGGTTACTGGAAGGACGGCATTATAGTACAGGAGATAAGCTGGCTGAAAAATTTGATGATGGTATCTATGTCGACCAAGATGTTGTTGTTGATGGAAAATTTATTAGTGCAAAAGGGCTTGGTGTAAGCTTTGAATTTGCATTTACCGTCGCAAAACATTTGCTTGCTGATAATATTGATAAAGTGGATTGGCAGGCTAAAACATATATATTTTAAACATTGGCCGCTTTCCTATCTATAATTTTTATTGGTAACTACGTACTTTTATATCGGCAATAAAGGTAATAAATAAAGCGGAATAATATTTTCCCCCGCTTTATTTTTATCAACTAGTCGAATGAAAATAAAAATAGAGAATTAATAGTGTATGAAGCTATTTTTTATCATGAGAAGAATAAATCATAATTTATAAATATCATAACAATTAGATTTAAATTAGAAATTTTCCGTTATAAACATTAATCTGGTCAGATATATAATCACCGGTAAGGAATGAAAATGCGGAATATTGCTATTACAAAAAATAATATTATTTCTGGCTTTCAATGGTTCTTTTTTATCTTTTGTAATACGGTTGTTATTCCCCCGACGTTACAGTCTGCTTTTCATTTGTCACCACAAACCACGTTTGTTATTACTCAGTATGCTTTCTTATTAACAGCTTTAGCTTGCTTGTTGCAAGCATTTATAGGACATAAACGCTCCATAATGGAAGGGCCTACAGGGCTGTGGTGGGCAACAATTTTAACCGTTACTTTGTCAGAATCTATGCAAGGAACTCCTCTTGAGACGATTGGATGGAGTTTGGCAATGGGAATTTTTCTGTCTGGGATTATTACCATTCTTATTGGCCTAAGTGGTCTTGGTGGTTGGTTAGCGGGTTTATTCAAACCAGGTGTGCTGGTGGTATTTATGTTTTTACTTGGCGCACAGTTGGTCACTATTTTTTTAAAGGGGATGCTAGGGCTACCCTTTGGTATTGGTAGTGAGAATATTACAGTTAATTATCCTGTATTCTTTTTGGCGCTCGCAGTATTAGTATTTGTGATAGGCATCATTGTGTATTTACCCGTGAATATTGGTAAATATGCATTATTGATTGGAACAATCACAGGGTGGGTTGCTTATAGTGGGTTATTTGGTAGCACGATATCATCTGTTTCATCAGGAGAATGGGTGCTATTTCCATTAGGCCGCTCTGATGAAATTAATGTAAGTATTGTGATAACAGCGATTTTGGCTGGGATATTAAACACATCAAATACGTTTGGAGCAATGCGCGGAACGGATGTTTTTTACCCTAACTCATTACCCGTTAAATCCTTATATCGACGCAGTTTTATGATGTCAGGAGTCGTAACAATATTAGCAGCGCCGATAGGCGTAGTGCCTTTTTCACCGTTTGTCTCATCTATTGGTTTAATTACTCAAACAAAAGACAGTTCACGTATCTCTTTTACGATTGGCAGCCTTATTTTCTTATGCGTGGGGGGCGTTGCGGTATTGACTCAATTTTTCCGATCTTTGCCGTTAGCCATTGGTAGTGCGGTTATGTTAGCAACTTATTTGCCGTTGCTATTTTCTTCATTTTCATTTCTTGCGGATATGAAACTGAATGCACGTAATATTTATCGCCTCGCATTACCTATTTTTATTGGCATTTTTTTGATGTCAGCCCCTGCTGCGGTACTAAATTCGTTACCAACAATGTTTAGTTCTTTACTGGGTAATGGGCTACTTATGGGTATTATATTGGCTCTTATTTTAGAAAATACGATCAAGTGGGATAAAATCTCCTAAATAATAAAAGAGCACTAAGCGGTTGTGCAGCTAATGCTCTTTTTCAGTAAAATTCTAACGACCTAAATAACCATCCCAATCTTTCCAAACGGGCTGTAAACCGGCTTGCACAAGTGCATTCGCTACTTGTGCGGCACTGCGGTTATCATTTGGAGAAAATTGTTCTAGCTCTTCTTTGGTATCTGCATAGCCGCCTGGTTGGGTTTTCGAGCCGGCACTGACGTTGTTAATTGCCAATGGCACCACGTTATCACGGAAATAAGGTGATTCACGGGTTGAGAGTGAAAGCTCTACATTTGGCGCCAGTAAGCGAAAAGCACAAATTAATTGCACTAATTCGGCTTCATTCATCAGTGATGCAGGTTCAACACCACCCGCACAAGGGCGTAAGCGAGGAAAAGAGATAGAATAACGACTTTGCCAGTAGTATTGCTGTAGGTACAACAAATGTTCTGCAACCATATAGCAATCAGTACGCCAACTGTTTGATAAACCAATTAACGCACCAAGGCCGATTTTATCTATACCCGCTTCTCCTAAGCGTTCTGGCGTGGCTAAGCGCCAGTGAAAATCCTGTTTTTTGCCTTTGAGGTGATGGAGTTGATACGTGGGTTCATGGTAGGTTTCTTGATAAACCATCACACCATCTAACCCCAGAGTTTTTAATTCCTTATATTCATCTGTGCTTAATGGCTGCACTTCCATCATTAAGGAACTGAAATAAGGGCGAATGATGGGGAATGTGTGACGAAAATAGTCCATACCCACTTTACTCTGGTGCTCTCCGGTGACTAGCAATAAGCTATCGAAACCAATTTTGCGAATGGTTTCGCACTCATTGATAATTTCAGCGTCATTTAGCGTTTTACGTTTAATTTTATTACTCATCGAAAAACCGCAATAAGTACAATCGTTTGCGCATAGGTTCGATAAATAAAGTGGCACATAAAACCCAACGGCATGGCCAAAGCGTTGTCGGGTGAGTTTCTGAGCTTTTTGTGCCATCAGCTCAATATAGGGACGGGCAGCAGGGGAAAGCAGTGCCATAAAATCATCGAGTGTGAGTATATCCACCGCCAAAGCATGTTCTACATCGGCAGGTGTTTTACTGTTTATCCGCAGTGTCATATCGTCCCAATCCAGTTCTTGTAAGCGTTCTTGGAAACTTGGGATCATGATAAGGCCCCTAAGAAAACTGGTCAATGGGCTGGACGCTTGCGCCTGTTGCTTCGGCGTAGCTAAACCACTTTGATAAGCTAATTCAGCCGCTTCGACCGCGAGTTTAAACGCTTTTGCCATGAGTACAGGTTGTTTTGCTACAGCGATTGCAGTGTTGACTAAAACGGCATCAGCGCCCATTTCGATGGCTTCTGCCGCATGGCTTGGTGCACCAATTCCGGCATCTACAACGACAGGTACAGAAGCTTGTTCAATAATGATACGGAGCATTTCTTTCGTTGCTAAGCCTTTGTTTGTGCCAATCGGTGCACCTAATGGCATCACAGCGGCACAGCCAACTTCTTCTAAACGACGGCATAACACCGGGTCTGCGCTGCAATAAGGCAATACAACAAATCCCTCTTTAACGAGCTGCTCTGCGGCGAGTAATGTCTCGATGGGATCCGGTAGTAAATAACGCATATCTGGATGGATTTCGAGTTTGACCCAGTTAGTACCAAGGGCTTCACGAGCTAGGCGTGCAGCAAATATCGCCTCTTGGGCATTTTTCGCCCCTGAGGTATTCGGTAATAATTTCACGCCCAATTGTTGTAGAGGTTGTAAAATACCGTCATCTTGCCCACGTAAATCAATACGTTTCATTGCCATTGTCACTAATTGACTGCCGGATGCCGCAATGGCGTCTTGCATGAGGCTGGCGCTGGCAAATTTACCTGTTCCAGTAAACAGGCGTGAGTGAAAAGTAAAATCTGCGATTTTTAACATCATTAGCCCCCAGCGATAGCTTGAAACAACAAGATATTATCTTGGTCATTAATGAGATATGAATCCCACTGACTCTTCGGAATGATCACTTGATTGATGGCAAGTGCAGTTCCCACCATTGGGCGATCGAGAGTGGAAAATAATTGATTAACCGTCAGTGGGGCGTCGAATTCCATAGGTTGGTCATTAATTATGATATGCATGCTTCTTCCCGACAGATTGGGCATTGCAATGACGGCATTAATTGCAATGTATTCCATTGTTGCTGTTTTCCATCGAATAAACGCAATTTACCGCTCAGTGCAGAGGGAAGGCCGACAAGTAATTTAATGGCTTCCAGTGCTTGCAACGTGCCGATAATCCCAACCACTGGCCCTAATACCCCAGCAGTGCGGCAGTTGCGTTCGGGTTCATCTTGGTCTGGGTATAAACAGGCATAGCAACCGGTACTAAATGGCGGCTCAAGTACCATTAATTGGCCACCAAACCCAACAGCACTGCCGCTGACTAAGGTTGTATTGGTCATGACACAAGCGGTATTAACTGCATGACGAGTGGCCATGTTATCGCAGCAATCAAGCACTAAGTCGACTTGTTCCGCTAAGGGAATTAAAGTCTCAACATCCAACTTTTGTGCGATAACATGGGTTCTTACCAACGGATTGAGTTGATGTAGCCTATCTGCGGCAAGCTGGGCTTTTGACTGGCCAATATCATCGGTATCGTAAAGTACCTGCCGTTGTAAGTTAGAAACGTGTAAGTCATCGTGGTCAGCTAGCCACAATTCGCCGACACCAGCGCCCGTTAAATAAAGGGATGCGGGAGAGCCTAAGCCCCCTAAACCGACAATTAGGACTTTGCTATTTTTCAGTTTTTGTTGCCCCTCAGGACTGATGTCTTCAAGTAATAGCTGGCGGCTGTAACGCATGAATTCTTGGTCACTTAACATGATTGAATTCCTTAAATCATCATTAGCCCTGTTTTTATGACGATAAACTAGGGCTAATTTTGTGATTAAAAATCGACTAATTGGCGTGATCCCGCTCAATTAAATTCAGCAAAGTTTCTGTTGCGGCGCGCCAATCATCGGCTTTAGTAATCGCACTGACTAGCGCGACACTCCCCACTCCAGTTGCTAGCACGTCAGGCACTTTATCAATGGAAATCCCACCAATGGCTACCGTTGGGTAATCAGGTGTTGCTTCCACCATGGCTTTAAGTGTTTCTAAACCCTGAGGCGAAGAAGGCATCTCTTTGGTTTGTGTTGGAAAGATATGCCCATGGCAATGTAGGAAGGGCGAACCGATTTTGCGATAGCCAATTCATGCTCATCGTGCGTTGATATTCCTAACCGTAAGCCCGCTTGGTGGATTGCTAATAAATCGGTAGTTTCCAAATCTTCTTGGCCTAAATGTACGCCATAAGCACCAAACTCGACCGCTAACCGCCAGTAATCATTAATGAATAAGCGTGCGTTATGTTTTTCCCCGAGCGCAATAGCTTGTTGAATCTCATCACGAACATCTGCGTCAGATTTGTCTTTGATACGCAATTGAATTGTGGAAACACCTGCATTAAGCAAACGTTCAATCCATTCAACGGAATCCACAACGGGATAAAGCCCAAGGCGTTGTGCAGTCTCAGGAAAAGGGCTATTTGGGAGAGTTATAGCATTAGGCAATTTTGGCATTTTCATCCACCTCAGCATTCACAATTTCAGCACCGTGATAGAGTTCGCTGCCATGGGCACGGAAGGCTTCTGACATCTGTTCCATACCCGCTTCTTTTTCATTTGCTTCTTTTTGGGCCGCGTAGTCACGAACCTCTTGGGATATTTTCATTGAACAGAATTTAGGCCCACACATAGAACAGAAATGAGCAATTTTCCCAGAGGCTTGTGGTAAGGTTTCATCGTGATATTTGCGAGCAGTTTCAGGATCTAACGCCAAGTTAAATTGGTCTTCCCAGCGGAATTCAAAACGGGCTTTGGACATGGCGTTATCACGGATCTGTGCACCCGGGTGGCCTTTAGCAAGGTCAGCGGCATGGGCTGCAATCTTATAAGTAATTAGCCCTTGTTTAACATCTTCTTTGTTCGGTAATCCTAAGTGCTCTTTAGGGGTGACATAACATAACATCGCACAGCCAAACCAACCGATCATGGCGGCACCAATACCAGAGGTAAAGTGGTCATAACCCGGAGCAATATCTGTTGTTAGAGGCCCTAACGTATAGAATGGCGCTTCGTGGCAGTGCTCTAACTCTTCGGTCATATTGCGGCGGATCATTTGCATTGGTACGTGGCCGGGACCTTCAATCATGACTTGAACATCATATTCCCACGCAATTTTTGTGAGCTCACCAAGGGTATGGAGCTCGGCAAATTGAGCTTGGTCGTTGGCGTCTTGGATGGAACCCGGACGCAAGCCATCACCTAATGACAAGGAAACGTCGTAAGCGGCACAAATTTCACAGATTTCACGGAAGTGCTCATACAGGAAATTTTCTTGGTGATGAGACAAGCACCATTTTGCCATGATAGAGCCACCGCGAGAGACGATCCCTGTTAGGCGTTTAGCTGTCATTGGCACATAGCGTAGCAATACGCCGGCATGGATAGTGAAGTAATCGACACCTTGTTCTGCTTGCTCTAATAATGTGTCACGGAACATTTCCCACGTGAGATTTTCGGCGACGCCGTTCACTTTTTCGAGGGCTTGGTAAATCGGAACTGTACCAATAGGCACGGGGCTATTACGTAAAATCCATTCGCGGGTTTCGTGGATATAACGGCCAGTGGATAAATCCATGACGGTATCTGCCCCCCAGCGTGTTGACCAAATCAGTTTTTCTACTTCTTCTTCAATGGATGAGGTGACCGATGAATTACCAATATTGGCATTAACCTTAACCAAGAAATTACGACCAATAATCATTGGTTCTGATTCGGGATGGTTGATATTGGCTGGGATAATAGCGCGACCCGCCGCCACTTCTTGGCGAACAAATTCAGGGGTAATATTCTCTGGCAAATTTGCGCCAAAGCCTTGGCCTGGATGTTGTTGCAATAAAACTTCGCCACGAATACGTTCACGTCCCATATTTTCGCGGATTGCAATAAACTCCATTTCAGGGGTAATGATACCTTTGCGTGCGTAATGTAATTGGGTAACACACTTGTTAGTTTGGGCTTTTAACGGGTGGGGACGGTTGTTAAAGCGTAGATGGTCAAGGCCTGCATCAGCAAGGCGTTGTTGTGTGAAGTCAGAGCTGAGATTTTCTACTTTAGTGGTGTCTGAGCGCTCGTTTATCCATGGCGCGCGAATTTTTTTCAAGCCTTTGTGAACGTTGAGTTCTGATGTTGGATCGCCGTAAGGGCCTGAAGTGTCGTAGATAGGAACGGGTTCGTTATCTTCAAATTGCGGTTTGTCTTTGTCGCCACCAATAAGGGTTTGCGAAAGCTGAATTTCTCGCATTGGGACTTGGATATCGCCTCTTGAACCTTGAAGATAAATACGTTCAGAATTGGGAAATGAAACGCCAGAAACAGTGTTGATAAAGTTTTCAGCGGCATCACGTTGGGCTTTACGAGTGCGAGCGGGTGCTGCTTGTGGCGATAAATCAGCTGTAGGGATGATATTTTGTTGTGTATTATTGGACATAGCAATTTCCTGACATTGTCACGGCTATCACATCTTAGTGAGTAGCGGGTTTATCGAAAGAAAGTTGCTTGTCAGGAGTTCGGAGGAGTAATAAAAAGACATTGCGTTTAATTTTTAGCCAAATGAGAGATGGCAAAAAGACGCTGAGTGATTACTCTTGTTCCCTTCGCGGGTATTAACCCGATCAGGTTCCGCGGATCCCGAATTAACGGTCTCAGCCCGATGCTATGCATGCTAGGCACTCCGACAAGAGATTTCAGTATAAGCTTTCCTCGTCATTCTTCAAGCGATAAGTGCGTTGGCTGCGCTCGGCTCCCCAAGTCACATACTTGTGTATGCTCCTTGGGATATTCTCGCTTACCGCCTTCTTCTCACTTGAATTATTTAGAGGAAAGAATAAATTAGAGTGGGATAAGATTATTTTCTCGTCATTCTTCAAGCGATAAGTGCGTTGGCTGCGCTAGGTTCCCCAAGTCACATACTTGTGTATGCTCCTTGGGATAATTCTATTTATCTCCTTCCTCTAGCACGAATAATTTAGAGGAACCTTTGAAAGGCGAGTTAGTTAAAACCTAAAAAATTGAAATCAAGGCTGAGATAAAAATAAGGTTTATAAATTCCACTGATATTGTGGCCAATTGTGTTCGAGTGCGGCTTGCGTTAGGCGTTCGTCACCGTTGATAATAAATACTTCATCGGCAAATTGGCACATGGGCAGGTCGTTGGCAGAATCGGTATAAAAATATACATAGGCATCAGTGATTGGCTGGTGGCGAACCCAATCCATAAGGCGTTTAACCTTGCCTTCTTTAAAGGTTGGGATACCGTCAATTTCGGTCGTATAGCAGCCATTTTGTTGTTTAATATCGATCCCCATGGCGACGTCTGCACCAAGTTTTTCGGCGATCTTTTTCACAATAAACGAAACAGTTGCGGAGATCACAATAATCGGGATCCTTTTAGCTCGGTAATTTGCGATCGTTCTAATCGCTTCAGGGTAGATCCGCGGTAAAATCACGCTTTGTACAAAATCATCCAGCCAGATATCTACTTGTTCCGTTTTTACATTGGCGAGAGTTTGCAGGTTAAAACGTAAGTAAGTCGGCATATCTAATGTGCCTGCATTATATTGTGCCATCATGGCTTTATCCGCCTCTACAAACTGTGGGTCGTTGATAATTTGCCTGTCCCACAGATATTGCGTCCACAATACGCTGCTATCACCTTGAATTAACGTATCATCTAAGTCAAAAATGGCCAGTTTGTTTTGCATTATATTCCTATCTGATTATTAACTAAGTGTGCGAATTTCATTTTTATTAAACATAAGTTCAAGACGAGTGCCTGGCTCAAATAAGCGTTCTGATGAGCGATTGAGTAAATCAACTGTCATGTGACCAGCAGGTGTATCGACGCTATAACGAATGATATTTCCCAATAATTGATGGTCAACAATAATAGCATCAACAGGGTGAGAAATATGGCTACCATATTGGCGACCTGCTTCTTTGACATATATAGACTCAGGGCGGATAGCAAGTGTACCTTGTAAATTAAGACCTAACATCGTATTGGCTTTTTTGGAGTCAACAAGGTTGTAATGCCCCATAAACCGAGCGACAAATTCTGTTGCTGGTTGGGTATAAATATTCTCTGCCGTGCCACTTTGCACTATCTGGCCTTTATTCATAAGAAAAATACGGTCAGACATAATCATCGCTTCATCTTGATCATGAGTAACAAAAATTGTCGTTAAACCTAATTCGCGTTGAATCTGGCGAATTTGCTGGCGTAAGTGCTTGCGAATGCGAGCATCAAGAGCAGACAGTGGCTCATCAAGTAACAAAATTTGCGGTTTCATGACTAATGCCCTTGCGAGTGCTACTCGTTGACGCTGTCCACCTGATAGCTGATGGGGAAATTGTTGTTCTTTTCCTTGTAACTCAACTAATTCGATCACTTCAGCGACTGCTTTAGACCTTGCTTGGCTATCAATTTTACGCATTTTTAAACCAAACGCGATATTGCCAACCACAGTCATATTGGGAAATAACGCATAACTTTGGAACACCATACCCACCCCGCGTTGCTGCGCAGCTTGGTGGGTTACATTCTGGCGATTAATATAAAGTTCACCATCATTAAGTTGTTCAAGTCCTGCGATACAGCGTAATAAAGTTGATTTTCCGCAACCACTTGGGCCCAGTAGGGTAATAAATTCGCCTTTTTCGATAGTAAACTGAATATCAGCAAATACCTGATTAGTACCAAAAGATTTAGCTAAGTTTTCCGCAATAACATAACTCATCATTCATCTCCTGAACGATTTAATCGCATTGCTAACCATGTCAGCAATAAGGTAAACAGAAAATATGACATCACCAGAGCAGAAGTGAAATGTCCGCTGGTTTGTCGCATATTGAAAAGATAGATTTGCAAGGTTTCATAACGTGTTCCCACTAGAATATTGGCAAACACAAATTCACCCATTAAAAATGAAAATGAAATTAATAATGAGACCAACATACCTTTGCGAATATTTGGTAACACAATCATCATAAAAGCTTGGAAAGTACTGGCGCCGAGTAAATGTGCAGCGTCCATTAAGTCATGTAAATTAATACCTTGAAAGCTATTCGCAAGAGCACGATACATAAAAGGTAACGTGATGGTGAAATAAGTACCAATCAGGATCCAAGGAGTGCCAACTAACATGAATGGTTCATCGGCAAATATTTGCAGCAAGCCCACCGACGAGACGACAGGCGGAATCGCAAAGGGTAAAATAATCAGTAAATCCATCACCCTTTGAGTTTAGGGAACCGATAAAATACCGCAAATGTCATCGGCAAAATAATTAATGTGCTAACCAGCAATGTACCAAAGCAAATTATTAATGAACGACCAAATGCCATGAGAAAACGCGGGTCTTGCCACAATTGTAGATACCATTTGATGGACAAGGCATCGGGTAGCACAGTGGCTCCCCAAGAGCTGGCGATGGAATACAAAAATGTGGCAATAATAGGTAGCGCTAATAGGCTAGCAACACTGATTAGTACTAACTTATGGAGCCATAATCCAGAGGGTTTATTGTTATTGGTTATCACTTGGCTAATCACATTATTATTTTGCATGGTAGCTCCGCTTGATTAACCAATGATGGATAGTAGTAATAAAAGCTAAGATAGCGATAAGTAGCATTGATAACGCAGCAGCCATATTCGGTTCGAGAAACAAATCGCCGGAAACTAAACTGGCAATTCGGATAGTCACAAGGTTGTAATTACCACTCGTTAAGGCATAAGTACTGGCGTATGCGCCCATGGCATTAGCAATTAGGATAATAAAAGTACCAAGTAAAGCAGGGGAAAGCACTGGAATAGCAACTTTTAACCAATAGGTTAGCTTGCTTGCTCCCATTGTTTTAGCAGCGTCTTCCCACTCCGGTTTTAGTGCATCAAAGGCGGGGTAGAGCAACAAAACGCCTAATGGGATCTGAAAATACACATACAACAGCATTAACCGCTGGCACTGTATATATTAAAATCTTCGATAATTCCCCATGCCTTGAGTTGTAAGGTAATCGCGCCGTTGAAGCCCAAAATAATAATGAATGCAAAAGCAAGGGGAACACCGCTGAAATTACTGGCCATGGTGGTGAAGGAGATCATTATCCGGCGAATTTTCCCTTGCATTTTATAAATGGAAAATGCCGTGATACTGGAAATGAATAAGCCAATTACACTGCAAATAACGGAAAGCCATAGGGTATTTTCAAACGCTTGTAAGTAAAAATCATTATTGAATACTTCAAGGTAGTTACCTAATGACCATGCTTCTTCGTAGATAAAGCTATTAATTAGCACCCAAATCATTGGGGCGATTTGGAATAGACTAAACAGCACAAAGAATGGCAGCAGTAGCAGTGCAGCGCGCCAATGAAACGAGCAAAGCGTTTTTTTTAACATGGCAATTTTTCCCTGTTGTTGGTATGCCTGTTCACAGGGGGCAGGAATATCAGCCATTACAAATCTCCTTGTAACAGCGCATCACAAACTGGTTTATCGAGAGAGTGGGTTCCAAGTAAACGACAAATGGTTCCACAAATCTCAGTTTGCTCAATATTGCAGGGTTGATGAGAAAATTGCGAACCGACAACAAACAATGGAACTAAACACTCTTCAGGGAGTATCCCTCCGTGGCTGCGATCATTATTCATACCGTGATCACTCGTGATCAGAATTTGATAACCTTGCTCAACCCATGTAGGAATATAATTCGACAGGATAATATCTGCATGGCGTGCTGCATTACGGTATTGTGGGGAATCAAAGCCAAACTTATGCCCTGTATCGTCTATATTCATAGGGTGAATCAATAAGAAATCAGGATCAAATTGACTACGTAAATATTCCGCATCAACAAATAAATGGTCATCAGGGTAATGATCTGCTTGATAAAAGCAGCCATGTTGGATGGTTAGCGACTCATCATGGGTAAAACGGTCTCTTGTTGCTACGAAAGGTGCTCGGTTATACAGTTCACTCACCCAATAATAAGCAGCGGCGGCAGTTGTTTTACCTGCAAGGCGAGCAAGAGAGAATATGCTGTCAAAATGGGATAACCGGACAATTTGGTTATTTACAATACCGCTTTTGACAGGTGGAACTCCCGTTAGTATACATTCATATAGAGGGCGAGACATCGAAGGAAGCTCGCACTCTAATCGGTAAAGTGTTGCACTGTCGGCTTTGATTAAACCGTTGAGATAGCCCATACAATGATGGGCTACTGAATAACTTAAACCGTCAAGGACAACAAGTATGACTTTCTCAGACATCAATTTTTTCCTAAAATCAATACATTAAATTACTGCTGGTGGATCAAAACTTGCTGTTGCCACATTTTAGGGAGATTACGAGACGACTTTTCCCAACCTTCTGCATTCTTAATGGGTTGAACATTTTTATATTGTTCTTCGGGTAGTAATTTGGCTTTAATATCATCAGGTAAGGTTAAATATTGTGCACGAATTGGTCGAGCATAGCCTTCTGCAAGGTTTAATTGGCCTTTATCACTGAAAATAAATTCACGAGCTAATTTTGCCGCATTTGGGTTTTTGGCAAATTTATTGATGATAGTGGTGTAACCTGAAATGACAGAACCGTCAGATGGGATCACAACTGTAAAGCGATCACGGTTGATCTGATCGCGGTAATTCAGTGCGTTGAAGTCCCATAAGATGCCAACTTCGACTTCACCTTTTTCGATATTTGCGACAGTTGGATCATTAACGGATAGGCGTTTTTGTTTGGCGAGTTCAGCAAAAAACTCAATGGCAGGTTTTAGGTTATTTTCATCACCACCACGGGCAAATGCGGCAGCTAGTACAGCATTATTGGCTTGTGCAGCGATACCAACATCCCCAACGGTGACTTTATATTTCCCTTTCAGTAAATCATCCCAGCTTTTCGGTGCATCTTTCACTAAATCATTATTAATCATAAAAGCGATAGACCCCGTATAGGCTAAAGCCCAATGACCGTCTTTGTCTTTTGCCCAATCAGGAATTTGTGACCACGTTGTTGGTTTATAAGGTTGAGTCACTCCTTTTTGCACGGCAACAGGCCCAAAAGAAGCACCGACATCACCAATATCTGCTGTCGCATTATTTTTTTCTGCGGCAAATTTGGCAATTTCTTGAGCGGAGCTCATATCAGTATCTTGATGCTTCAAGCCATATTGTGCCGCTAAGTCTTGCCAAGTTCCTTTCCAGTTAGCCCAAGTATCAGGCATTCCAACGCTGTAAACTTGCCCTTCTTTTTTCGCTGCATCGATTAACTCTGCTAAATTAGCATCAGCAGCTAATGTCACACTGGATGCGGTCAATGATAGTAAAATCGCAGGAACGATAGTTTTCATTATTTTCTCACTTTTGCAGAACGGTGAACCGTATTGGTTACTTAGCATCCTAATTTTAAGAAGTGACAGTTAGTTGATCCTTTTATGACAGTTTTTAGACATTTTATGGAATGGAACGTCTAAAAAGTGTCAAAATTGACAAAGAAAAATAATGAAACAAACGTTTGAATGACATTGTGTCAAAGAAGTGTATTGTGTCATTAATAGATTGATCTTATCGACAATAAAAACTAACAAAAGATGTGAAAAATGAATAAGTTAAAATTATCAGGAACAGAAAGTGGTTGGTGGTTTATCTGTTTTTCCGGGCGTTTGTGGTTACCTCATGGGGATATTCCACGAGGTATGGCAAAGGACTATTTGTTAGAAGGAAAAACAGCAACGCCAATCGGTGAGTGGCAAGGGGAAATTGTCTGGTTGATCGCCGAAAAAATGCCATCAGATATGGCATCTCCCCGTATCGTTGCTGCGCAAGATGAAGGTTTATTTCGTCTTGCTGGGCGAGGTGTGCAATTGGCGGAATTCTATCGCTCTCATCGTTATTGCGGCTATTGTGGTACGGCAATGCGCCATAGCGAAACAGAATGGGCGTGTTTGTGTGACCATTGCCATGAGCGTTATTACCCGCAGATTGCCCCTTGTATTATTGTGGGGATCCGCCGTGATGACCATATTCTATTGGCTCAGCACCGGCGCCATTCGCAAAATCCATTATTTACTGTACTTGCGGGTTTTGTTGAAGTTGGTGAAACATTAGAAGAAGCTGTTATGCGCGAAGTCATGGAAGAAAGCCATATAAAAGTGAAAAATATTCGTTACGTATCTTCACAACCATGGCCTTTTCCTCATTCCTTAATGATGGGCTTTCTCGCGGATTATGAGAGTGGTGATATTAAAGTAGACCCTAAGGAACTGGTGAGCGCAAATTGGTATCATTACAATGAATTACCGTTGATCCCACCGGCAGACACAATCGCTAGACGTTTGATTGAAGATACGGTCGCATTGTGTCGTCAGAGTGAATATGAAACGGGCAAATAGCACAGCGCTGATATTGTTACCATTAACATGATACAATAATGAACTTCGCTCTTAGCCATTTGCGGCGGCCACTTATAATAATGGAGTAAATAATGACTGAGTTAAAAAATGACCGCTATCTACGCGCTTTGCTACGTCAGCCTGTAGATGTGACCCCTGTATGGATGATGCGTCAAGCAGGGCGTTACCTGCCTGAATATAAAGCAACACGCGCTGAAGCTGGTGATTTTATTGCTCTGTGCAAAAATACCGAATTGGCTTGTGAAGTGACATTACAGCCATTACGTCGTTTTCCATTAGACGCTGCAATTTTATTTTCTGATATTCTCACTATCCCTGATGCAATGGGGCTTGGGTTATATTTCGAAACGGGTGAAGGCCCACGTTTTCATAAACCGATTATGAGCGCAGCAGATGTAAAAAATATCCCTATTCCTGATCCTGAAATGGAACTTGGTTATGTGATGGATGCAGTTCGTGCCATCCGTAAAGCTCTTGAAGGTAATGTGCCACTAATTGGGTTTTCTGGTAGTCCGTGGACACTGGCGACTTATATGGTGGAAGGCGGCAGTAGCAAAGCATTCACTAAAATCAAAAAGATGATGTACGAAGACCCGAACACATTGCATTTGTTATTGGATAAACTGGCAGATAGTGTCATTTTATACTTGAATGCTCAAATTCGCGCAGGTGCACAGTCCGTGATGATTTTTGACACATGGGGTGGGGTCTTAACTAAGCGTGATTATTTACAGTTTTCATTGAATTATATGCATAAAATTATTGATGGCTTAATTCGTGAAAATGACGCTCGTCGTGTTCCTGTCACCTTATTCACTAAAGGTGGCGGCCAGTGGTTAGAGGAAATGGCCGCAACGGGTTGCGATGCATTAGGCCTTGATTGGACGACTGAAATTGCAGATGCTCGCCGTCGTGTCGGTGATAAAGTTGCTTTACAAGGTAATATGGACCCATCCATGTTATATGCGCCACCTGCTCGTATTGAAGAAGAAGTGCAAAATATTCTATCAGGCTTCGGTCAAGGTGAAGGGCACGTATTTAATTTAGGTCATGGTATCCATCAGGATGTTCCACCTGAGCATGCAGGTGCATTTGTCGATGCAGTTCACCGTTTATCCCGCCAATATCATCAATAATTATCGTTTATTGATCTTCTTGATTTGTGGTGTATTTATAGAATCTTGTAAGTACACCATTATCATCTATGATTAAGAATAATTAAATCTCATAAGCAATGGACGCATGATGGTTTTAGATACTCAACGATTACGAAAAGAACAAACTAGCCAAGCTTCAAAAATCATTTTGCATGATGAATTTCCACCACTCAAACTGATTGGTGGAGCCGATGTAGGCTTTGAACAACAAGGCACTATTACACGTGCAGTGGTAGCTGTACTATCTTGGCCACAGTTAGAACTTGTTGAGTATCAAATAGCTCGAATACCGACGCAATTGCCTTATATACCGGGGTTACTTTCTTTTCGTGAAGTCCCAGGGTTAATGGCAGCGTGGGGAAAAATACAAAACAAACCTGAATTAGTGCTTGTGGATGGGCAAGGAATTGCACACCCGCGGCGGTTTGGTGTTGCCTGCCATTTTGGGTTACAAGCGAATATAGCCACAATTGGTGTAGCAAAAAGCCGTTTATGTGGTGATGCGGTTGAGTTAAGTGAAGAGCCTGAAAGTGTTCAGCCGTTAATGGCAGGTGAAAATCAACTCGGTTGGGTGTTGCGGAGTAAAAAACGCTGCAAACCATTATATGTTTCGCCGGGGCATAAAGTAGGTTTTTCGTCTTCCCTAGCGTGGGTTAAGCAGTGTCTAAGAGGTTATCGTTTGCCAGAACCGACGCGTTTTGCTGACGGAATTGCATCAAATCGAACGTTTTTTAAGCGAATGAATGAGAAAATCAGCTAATTATCAGCAAAATATGTGGCATTGACAGATTTTCAGGTAAACTGCGAAGTATTAAGATTGATGAGTCAGAAATTATGTTAAGAAATCCCATTCATTTGAGGTTGGAAAAATTAGAAAGCTGGCAACATACCACTTTCATGGCGAGCCTATGTGAAAGAATGTATCCGAACTTTCAAATGTTTTGTCAGCAAACTGAATTTGCCGATGCAAAAGTTTATCGTTCCATCCTTGATTTAGTTTGGGAAACTTTGGTCATTAAAGATAGCAAAGTCAATTTCGACAATCAGTTAGAAAAATTAGAAGAAATTATCCCATCAGCAGATGATTTCGATATGTATGGTGTGTATCCAGCTATTGATGCCTGTATTGCATTAGGTGAAATTATTCATTCGAAATTGAGTGGTGAAACCCTCGAACACGCAATATTGGTTAGCGAAGCATCCATTCGTACAGTTGCCATGCTCGAAATGACTCAAGCAGGGCGGGAAATGACAGAAGAAGAACTTAAAGAAATCCCGGCCGTTGAAGAGGAATGGGATATCCAGTGGGACATTTTCCGCTTACTGGCAGCTTGTGAAGAGCGCGACTTAGAGTTAATTAAAGGATTAAAATCTGACCTCCGCGAAGCGGGGGTGAGCAATATAGGTATTACTTTAAGCTGATTTTCGCATTTTCATTATCGAAAACGTGACTTGACGCAGTAATGCTGAGTACTAAGACTTCACATTTGCCCCTACTCTGGTCTACATTTAGGGGCGAGAAGAAGTGGCTATCGGGGGCGTGTATCAGGGGCTGTCAATTTGGCATATCCGACGCACTCGATGCTTTGCAAACGATAAACACACTGTGTAAGGATAATTTATGAATAAGACTGAATTAGTTGATGCTATCGCAGAATCAGCGGACCTGACCAAAGTTCAGGCAAAAGCGGCATTAGAATCTACTCTGAATGCTATTTCTGAAACGCTGAAAAAAGGCGAGCAAGTCCAACTGGTCGGTTTCGGTACTTTTAAAGTTAGCCACCGTGCTGCGCGTACTGGTCGTAACCCACAAACTAAAGCAGAAATTCAAATTCCTGCTACAACTGTACCCGCTTTCTCTGCCGGTAAAGCACTGAAAGAAGCTGTAAAATAAGAACATTGTACAGACGAATCACCAGAGGGGGTAAAAAACTACCCCTTTTGTTTATTCAAAAAGGGTTGCTGGTATTGGGAGCCATCTCAATGCTAAGCGCCTGTTCTTCTAATGCACCAAAGCTACCTGAGTTTAGTGCAAGCGGTTTTATTGCCGATGATGGCGTCATTCGTATGTGGCGGCTAAATAATGCAAAAAGCCAACCTCTGGTCTTAATGGTGGTTTATAGCCCCTATAAAGGCACAGACACTTCCGTTAATTTCTTCGAGTACCGCTCTGGTAACCTCTGGCAAATTCGTAGCCAAATCTTGAATCAAAAAAATGGTGATATCACCGAACAATTACGCTTCGATAAAAATAATGACGTTATTTTTATGCAGCGTGCTCAAGATGGCCATAAAACATCACTTTCGGCTGATGAAATCACGCGTTGGCGCTTTGAAGCGGAACGAGTACTTGAGACAAACACCGCACTGATTGTTGGCGGCATCAAACTCTATCAAGGTCGCTGGCAACAAGGAAAAGTGACCACCTGTGAGGGGGATGTGCGTGAAGTGACTTTTGAACCCTATTCTGAAAAGTGGTTACAAAACCGTGCGAAAGTGTGGCATTCCCAGCTAAATTTAGCGTGGTTGGAGTCTTCAGAGGGAAACCAGCTTTTGATGGTGGCGGATACTGATTTTTGCCGCTGGCAGCCTTCTAAAGATTCTTTGTAATATCACCGCTCGTCGTCTTTCAATCCATAGCTTTGTTGGCTGCTCTCAGCTACTTAGGTTACATACTTATGTATGCTCCCTAAGATATCTTCGTTTGCCGCCTAGCTCTGAATTGAAATACTTAGAGCCGATACTTTTACTCGTCTACTCGTCGTTTTTCGAGCCTCAGCTATATTGCTACGTTCGCTCACTCTAGTTACATACTTATGTATGCTCCTAGATATTCTCTCTCTTGCAGCTTTGCTGTGATTCGAAATACTTAGAGCCATTGTCTGTGTGAATGGTCAAAGGCAAAAACAAGTTCAAAAAATAGAAAATAAAAAAGCTGATAAAAGTTTCCTCTTATCAGCTCAGGGAATGGTTTAGTACTTTGTATTATTTTATACGAGCGATAGCGCGGTAGCCGATGTCGTTGCGGTAGAAGCTATCATTCCAGTGAATGGCTTTGGCGACTTCATAAGCTTTGGCTTGTGCTTTAGCAATATCATTACCTAATGCTGTTACGCATAGGACGCGACCACCGGCAGTCACGACTTCTCCATCTTTCATGCGAGTACCAGCATGGAAAACTTTACTATCCGTGGCTTCAGTGGTTGGTAAACCTGAAATTACATCGCCATTGTGGTAATCACCTGGGTAACCACCTGCAGCAATTACTACCCCTAAAGCAGGGCGTTCATCCCATAATGAATCTTTACCTGCTAACTCACCTTTCGCGCCAGCTAAACATAAGGCGACTAAGTCCGATTGCAAGCGCATCATAATAGGTTGAGTTTCAGGATCGCCAAAACGGCAGTTAAACTCGATAACTTTTGGGTTACCTGCTTTATCAATCATTAAACCTGCATATAAGAAGCCTTGGTAGCGGTTTCCTTCTTGGTCCATACCTTTAACTGTAGGGTAAATGACTTGTTCCATTACGCGTTTATGTATTTCATCTGTCACAACAGGCGCTGGGGAGTAAGCGCCCATTCCACCAGTATTTAGGCCAGTATCACCATCACCAACACGTTTGTGATCTTGGCTAGTCGCCATTGGAATGACATTTTCACCATCTACCATAACGATGAAACTCGCTTCTTCACCATCAAGAAATTCTTCGATCACGATACGGTGGCCTGCATCACCAAAGGCATTCCCTGCTAACATGTCATGAACAGCTTCTTTCGCTTCTTGCAGAGTCATTGCAACAATAACCCCTTTACCTGCAGCAAGCCCATCTGCTTTGATCACGATTGGTGCGCCTACTTTGTCTAAGTAAGCTAAAGCAGGTTCAATTTCAGTAAAATTTTCATAAGCCGCAGTAGGAATATGATGACGAGCTAAAAAATCTTTGGTAAATGCTTTTGAACCCTCAAGCTGTGCAGCACCTTGGGTTGGGCCAAAAATAGTTAAGCCAGCAGCCTTAAACGCATCGACTACACCAATAACCAATGGTGCTTCAGGGCCGACAATAGTTAAACCAATTTGCTTATCTTTGGCGAATTGAAGCAATCCATTGATATCAGTCGCCGAAATATTGACGTTTTCAAGGGTTGGCTCTAATGCTGTGCCTGCATTGCCCGGGGCAACATACACTTTGTCTGCTAAAGGGGATTGTGCCGCTTTCCAAGCTAAGGCATGTTCACGGCCGCCGCCACCAATAATCAAAATATTCATTACTAGACTCCTAATAATTAGTGACGGAAATGACGCATATTAGTGAAAATCATGGCAATACCATGTTCATTTGCCGCCGCAATGACTTCATCATCACGGATAGAACCACCTGGTTGGATAACACAGGTTACTCCAACAGCAGCTGCGGCATCAATACCATCGCGGAATGGGAAAAAAGCATCTGAAGCCATTGCACAGCCAGCGACTTCTAAACCTTCATCAGCGGCTTTAATGCCTGCAATTTTTGCAGAGTAGACACGGCTCATTTGCCCTGCACCAATTCCAACGGTCATGTCATTTTTGGCATAAACGATCGCATTCGATTTCACAAACTTCGCGACTTTCCAGCAGAACATGGCATCTTTTAATTCACGCTCTGTAGGTTGGCGGTTTGTGACTACACGTAGCGCTTCCTTTTCAACCATACCTAAGTCACGGTCTTGTACCAATAAACCACCATTCACACGTTTAAAGTCTAAGCCTGCAACTGGTTTGCTCCATTCGCCACATTCAAGTACGCGAACGTTTTGTTTAGTCTCAAGAATAGGTAATGCATCTTTAGCAACGGAAGGCGCAATAATGACTTCCACAAACTGGCGCTCGATAATGGTTTGAGCAGTTTCTTTATCTAATTGACGATTGAAAGCGATAATGCCGCCAAAAGCAGAAGTTGGATCAGTTTTGAATGCGTTATCATAAGCAGCATGGATAGAATCACCGATAGCGACACCACAAGGGTTTGCATGTTTAACAATGACACAAGCAGGTTCTTCGAATGATTTAACGCATTCAAGAGCTGCATCGGTATCAGCGATATTGTTATAAGACAGGGCTTTACCTTGGATCTGCTGAGCAGTTGCAATAGACGCTTCTTTTGGGTTTTCTTCTATATAAAAAGCGGCATCTTGATGGCTGTTTTCTCCATAACGCATGTCTTGTTTCTTAATAAAATTCAAATTCAAGGTGCGAGGGAAGCGGCCAGAAGGCTGGGTCGTATCACCATAATAAGGGGCAACTAATTCACCAAAGTAATTCGCAATCATGCTGTCATAAGCTGCAGTGTGTTCAAAAGCTTTAATTGCGAGGTCAAACCGCGTAGACCAATTGAGCGAGTTTTCGTGGTTATCCATTTCATCAATAATGATTTGATAGTCATTACTATTTACTACAATTGCTACGTCTTTATGATTCTTAGCCGCGGAGCGCACCATGGTTGGGCCGCCGATATCAATATTCTCTACAGCATCTTCAAGGGTACAATTTGGTTTTGCCACGGTTTGGGCAAATGGATATAGATTAACAACGACCATATCAATCGGTGCAATACCATGCTGTTGCATAATGGCATCATCCGTACCACGACGACCTAAAATTCCGCCATGCACTTTCGGGTGCAATGTTTTTACTCGGCCATCCATCATTTCAGGGAACCCTGTGTAATCTGAAACTTCAGTTACGTTTAGTCCTGACTCAGCGAGTAACTTTGCAGTACCGCCGGTAGATAGGAGCTCAACACCACGTTGAGATAACGCCTTAGCGAATTCAACAACCCCTGTTTTATCAGACACACTAAGCAGGGCACGACGAATAGGACGAAGCAGTTGCATGAGATAGATCCCTTGGATTTGAATAAATAAGGCAATAACGAATATCAGTCAGTCAAAAACTCAACGAGCTTTTCTTATATACCTATTATATCTATTGATGAAAGCAAAGCGGAATTTGCCAGCTTTCTCTATAACAATATATAAGTCACTAACAATTTCAGAACATAAAAAACAAAATCAATGCTGAAATTTCGAGCCAATTGTAACGCAAACGTTTGCGTAATGCGCGATAATTTTAAAATTATTTTCATGTTGTGGATAACTTCGTGCATAAGTCGGTATAAGTAGGGGTTTTGCTGTGGAATGCAGCAGTTGAATAAAAAAATGCAAAAAAGGGGTTGCCAGATTTTTCTGACTCCCTATAATGCGCCACCACTGACCGGGAACAAGACAACGCAAAGCGCGATGAACACTGAAACGGCAGCGAGAGATTCTGAAAAGAAAAAGCAAAAAATTGCTTGACTCTCACGGAGGAAAACGTATTATACGCCTCCTCGCGACAACGACCTCGAAGTCGAAAATCAAAAGATTTAGTCGCAACGCTCTTTAACAATTTATCAGACAATCTGTGTGGGCACTCACAGGACACTATCAAAAAAATATTTGATTTTAAGTCTTGAAGAGT
>UGTZ01000001.1:4337500-4533778 GCA_900455085.1 Providencia rettgeri
ATGTTCAACACCTAACCACAATGACTTGCTCAAAAAGCCATCTTTATCATATTGTCTTGGGCTAACTTCTTTTGGTGCTAAATCAAATCCTTTGGTATGCGTATAAGCTCCGGCTGCGGTTACCGTCGTATTTTCACCAATTTTTTGCTGAGTCGAACCGTTATAGTTTTGGTAACTGTGTGAGCCAATACCTGCATTTAAAGTTGTGCCATCGTTATCACGGCGAGTAATAATATTTACTACTCCACCTACTGCATCAGAACCATAAACCGCTGAACGGGCGCCGCGAATATATTCAATGCGTTGCACCAGTGAGATAGGAATTTGGCTCATATCGGAAGAGCCAGAAATGCCCGCTTGATTCAAACGAACACCATCAATCAGCACTAAAACGTGACGTGATTCTGTGCCTCGTATAAATAGAGAGCTTTGTTGACCCATTCCCCCGTTTTGCGCAATATCCACTCCCGGCAGGCGCCTTAATACATCTATCACGGTATTGGATTGCCAATGATCGATATCTTCACGAGTGACCACCGTCACTGGCGCTAATATAGAAGAGATGGGTTGTTCAAAGCGGTTAGCGGAGACAACCACTTGGTCAGTTTTATTATTTGCACTTGCCAAAGAAGAAGTAGCGCACAGCACAGCCAGCGCAGCGGCCGATAACGGCAGCGACTTTTTATTATTCATTATGATTACACTCGGAAAATCAATTCAATTAATGTTCCGCGAGGTTGAATATAGATTCGCGCAGATATTCAACAAAGCGATTGGTAGCGTGGCAGGTATCGGACTTATAAAGTAACAAGTTGGGTTTCTATATATGAAATAAAAACGATATATAAAATGAAAATTCGACCTGTTATATCCCCTAAATAATTCAAGTGACATGTAGGCGGCAAGCGAAGATATCCCTAGGAGCATACTGAAGTATGTGACTAGGGTAGCTGAGCGATGCCAACACCCATGTAGCTTGAAGAATGACGGGGATACCTTAATTACCGTTGCGCGTCAGTCTTGGATTTACACCAAATTCCCTAAACCACAGCCTATTATCGTAAGTTGAATAGTTATGAGTGTCTACGGATGGATAATGAAAACTGGACATCTTCGCCGCATTCCCTACAATTTCGCTCCTGATACGAATTTATTACTGTTTTATGGAGCCAAACATGCCAAACACCTTGCACACTGACGACTACGAACAACAGCTCGTAGAAAAAATGGATCGTTTAAAGGCGATGATGGCTCCTTTTAACGCCCCTGAACCTGAAATTTTTTCATCACCAAAATCGCATTACCGGATGCGCGCCGAATTTCGCGTCTGGCACGATAATGACGATTTATTTCATATTATGTTTGATAAGGAAACTAAAGAAAGGATCCGTGTTGACCAGTTCCCTGTCGCAAGTCAGTTAATCAATGACATGATGGCAGCGTTATTGCCGTTAATTAAGCAAAATGAATTACTGCGTCATAAATTATTTCAAATTGACTATTTATCAACGCTAAGTAATAAGCTGATTGTTTCGCTGCTTTACCATAAAAAACTCAGTGAAGAGTGGGTTGCTGAGGCAAAAGCCTTAAAAGCCGTTTTAGTTGAACAAGGCTTTGATGTGCAATTAATCGGCCGAGCGTCAAAAACAAAAATCATGTTAGACAATGATTATGTTGATGAAATATTACCGGTAATGGGTAAAAATATGGTGTATCGCCAAGTCGAAAATAGCTTTACGCAGCCTAACGCACAGGTCAATATCAAAATGTTGGAATGGGCAATTGGGGCAACACAGAATTCGACGGGGGATTTATTAGAACTTTACTGCGGAAATGGAAACTTTTCATTGGCATTAGCGCAAAACTTCGAACGCGTATTAGCCACTGAAATTGCAAAACCTTCTGTGGCTGCTGCTCAATATAATATCGAAGCCAATAATATTGAAAATGTTCAAATTATTCGTATGTCTGCAGAGGATTTTACCCAAGCCATGCAAGGTGCTCGTGAATTTAGGCGCCTAGAGGGTATTTCTTTAGCCGACTACCAGTGCAATACCATTTTCGTTGACCCGCCTCGCAGTGGTTTAGATGCAGAAACAGTGAAGCTTGTTCAGGGTTATGACCATATCCTATATATTTCGTGTAACCCAGAAACGCTATGCGATAACTTAGTTGAGCTGACTAAAACGCATAAACTAGAGAAATTAGCCTTATTCGACCAATTTCCCTATACCCATCATATGGAAAGTGGGGTATTACTGAGCCGCTATTAGTTGGCTGAAAACTCGGTTATTAAAAACAAAAACGCCGCATTTTACTGCGGCGTCTTATTTAGTAGAAAAGTCGTCTAAACTTAGTTTTCGACTTCTTGCTCAAGTGCCAGCTCCGCTTTTTCTTTCTTACGTGCTTTCCAGCTTGAGTACATCCACAATGCGATAATGACAATAAAGGTTGCTGGGATAAAGTTAGAGCCTATTTCAGGGTTTTGAACGCGTAAAATCGCGGCATAACCAAATAGGCCAATAAAAAAACTACCAGCAACAAATTTTGGCAACCCCATCGGCATGGCTTGATGTAAATAGCGCTGGTGTAAACAATACGCAGCCAATATTAGGGTTAAAATTGGAAAAAATGAAAAGTCGACCAACGAGTTAAACAGCGTTGAAAACGTCCCATGAGTTGCAAGGCCAATCACAAAGGCTAGCAATAATGTGCTTCTTTCATAACTTTTTTGATCCGTCATTGATTCTCCTTATTATTTAGTAAGGTCTGGGTCAGTTTGATTTTGTTTTTCCTGTTCTCGGCGGTACCAGTAATAGGCGCCTTTCGCGATCATTCTTAACTGTAATACCAGCCGTTCTTCGAGATTTCTGCGTTTTTCTTCATCAATGTCTAGCGCTTCCGCACCTGCGCTAAAGACAATCGTTACCATGGCCTCGGCTTGCATTTCAGTAAAATGGCGAGGCATACGGCTTTCAAGTTCAAGGTAATCGGCCAATTCCGCAATAAAATGTTGAATTTCCCGAGCGACCGCTGCACGAAACTCCGCAGATGTTCCCGAACGCTCCCGCAATAATAACCTAAAGGCATTAGGGTTATTACCAATAAACTCCATAAAAGTTGAGACTGATGTACGGATCACACTCCCACCTTTTGCAATACGCTGTCTTGCTTGACGCATTAGCTGGCGTAACATCAAGCCACTTTCGTCAACCATCGTCAACCCGAGTTCATCAACGTCCTTGAAATGACGGTAAAATGAAGTTGGTGCAATCCCAGCTTCACGTGCAACTTCCCGTAAACTGAGGCTAGTAAAGCTCCGCTCAGCGCTTAATTGGCTAAATGCGGCTTCGACGAGTGAACGCCGAGTTTTTTCTTTTTGTTTTGCTCTAACGCCAATTGTGTTGCTCACGGTGATCCTAATTTCTTATCATGGAAGGTCAATGTAATAAGTATTACTCTTCGCCTAGCATACCTGAAAATAATTAAACTGTTTTGGAGAAAAAGCGACTATCGCTGCAATTTACTCATTTTCAGAATTTAACTTAGCCTTTTTTCAATTAGTTTTTTAACGCTGATATACTACCAACCTTTCACTAAACAATACTTCAGCAAATCCCTACTTTATGAACCTATGAATTATATTTAGGTATTTTTCTGAGGCTCTTGAACTAAAATATTTTCTCCTAAGAATTTCAAATTGAGATAAGGCGACAAAACAAGCGAACTCCTGGAAGTATATATAAGTATGTGACTAGAGTAAGCGAATGTCGCCAACGTTGTATCGATTTAAAAGACAGCGAGGAAATTAGGTGAAATAACCAACTAATGATAACATCTTGTTGTCATTTTGTTTTAGAGCAGGTCTTACCTCATGCAACTTACCCATTTTGATGCAATAGTCATTGGTTCCGGTCCTGGTGGTGAAGGCGCCGCCATGGGGCTAGTGAAACAAGGAAAAAACGTTGCTGTTATAGAACGTTATAATAATGTCGGCGGAGGCTGTACCCACTGGGGAACCATTCCCTCAAAAGCCCTCCGTCATGCTGTTAGTCGTATTATCGAATTCAACCAAAACCCGCTTTATAGTGATAACTCCCGTAGCTTAAGCTCCTCTTTCTCCGAAATTCTACGACATGCTGAAACGGTAATTAGCCAACAAACACGCATGCGCCAAGGATTTTACGAACGTAATGGTTGCCAAATGTTTTCGGGTGAAGCCACCTTTATCGATGAACAACATATCAGTGTCCGCTACGCGGATGGAAGTTGTGATGTTTTAAGTGCAGATAAAATCGTCATTGCCACTGGCTCTCGTCCATACTGCCCTTCTGACGTTGATTTCAACCATTCTCGAATCTACAACAGTGATACTATTCTCAACCTAACCCATGAACCTCGCCATGTGATTATTTATGGTGCAGGTGTTATCGGCTGTGAATATGCATCTATTTTTCGTGGGTTAGGGGTTAAAGTTGACTTAATCAACACCCGTGATCATCTCTTGGCCTTTCTTGACCAAGAAATGTCAGATGCCTTGTCGTATCATTTTTGGAATAGTGGTGTTGTTATTCGCCATAATGAAGAATATGAAAAAATCGAAGGGGTTGAAGACGGCGTTATTGTTCACCTGAAGTCAGGTAAAAAAGTCAAGGCGGACTGTTTACTGTATGCGAACGGAAGAACCGGTAACACTGATAGCTTAGGCCTGGCTAATGTCGGGATCGAAGCAGATGGCCGCGGTTTAGTTAAAGTCAATAAAGCGTATCGCACCACTAATGAACATATTTATGCTGTTGGTGATGTCATTGGCTACCCAAGTTTGGCCTCTGCAGCTTATGACCAAGGCCGAATTGCAGCCCGAGCCATTGGGGGTAGTTTAGGTAATGCACATTTAGTGGAAGATATTCCAACAGGGATTTATACCATTCCTGAAATTAGTTCAGTTGGCAAAACAGAACAAGAACTGACCGCAATGAAAGTGCCTTATGAAGTTGGCCGGGCACAGTTTAAACATTTAGCACGTGCACAAATCGCAGGTATGAATGTCGGTAGTTTGAAAATATTATTCCATAGAGAAACATTACAGATATTAGGCATTCACTGTTTCGGTGAGAGAGCGGCTGAAATTATCCATATCGGCCAAGCTATCATGGAACAAAAAGGTGAAGGTAATACTATCGAATATTTCGTCAATACGACGTTCAATTACCCGACGATGGCGGAAGCTTTCCGTGTTGCAGCTTTAAATGGTTTAAATCGACTCTTTTAATTATTGAGTGATTAATGGTTGCCAATAATCTGGCAACCATCATCAACTAAAAAAATAATATTGGTAGCTTAACCCTAAACTCTATTTTTATAATAGTTATCCATTGAGTTATAGATGGTCTCCGCTAATTGTTCATAGCGCCCACGTAACGGTGAACCCGGGCGATAAACTAATACGATAGTTCGTTTCGGTTCAGGTTCAATGCAATTTAAATAACATACCCCATCACGACAAACTTCATTTGGCACCGATAAATCAGGTAAAAGTGTAATTCCACTCCCTGCTGCCACCATATTTCTTAACGTTTCTAAGCTCGTTGCCCTGAAGTGTGTATCTTCTTTAGCACCCGCTTGGAAGCAAAAGCCCATTGCTTGGTCACGTAAACAGTGGCCATCTTCTAACATTAATAGTTTTTCACCTGACAATTCACTCATTTCAATCGTATCACGATCATGCCATGGGTGACTCTCATAGATAGCCAATTTCATGGGTTCTTCAAATAAAGGAACAACAATGAAAGGGTCTGTTTCTTTTACTTCAGCTAAAATAGCGCAATCTAATTTACCACTGTCTAACTGAGCTAATAATTGCTGAGTTTGCGCTTCATGCAAATAGATTTCTAATTTAGGGTGAGCTTGGTGCAATTGCGGAATAATATGAGGTAATAGATACGGCGCAACCGTTGGAATTAAACCAATATGTAATGGCCCTGACATGCTTTCCCCTTGGAGGGCTGCCATTTCTTGTAATACCTTAATTTCACGCAAAATAGTACGGGCTTGTTCAACCAATAACAAACCTTGTTGAGTAAAAAGAACTTTACGGCTAGTTCTTTCTAACAACATCACGCCAAGTTCTTCTTCTAATTTACGAATTTGGCCACTAAGAGTTGGTTGGCTAACATGACAAGAATCCGCGGCACGTCTAAAGTGTTTATGTTCGGCGAGTGCGACGAGGTACTCTAAATCTCGAATATTCATATTTCTTTTCCTTTCGTGAATTCTCTGTCAAACCAAAGATAGATAATACCAATCACTATATCGATATTGTTTTGTTTTATCTATTGATAAATTGAAAAATAGGGGGAAAACCTCATTTTTTGAAGGATACACGCAATATAATGAAACAAAGTGTAATATTTAGAAATAAAATGTATCTCATTCCTGACTCTTCAACAGAGAGAATAGTTAATTAATGATTAAATTCATTTACCATTAGCATTTCAATATAACATTCCTAATAAAAGCATTAACCGTGTTTTTTTAGAATAAAATTTCAATAAATTATATCCTAACGTTGCCAAGTAAAATCCCAACATTCTCCTCAAAAAATATAGGCTATTTGTGTCATTAATTCACATAATAGATAAAATTAACTTTATTTTAACACTTAGTGAATATCACTAGAATAACTAAATTATTAGAATTTAATATGTATTTAGTCACACTTCATCAGTTTTGAATTAATTAAAACATACAAATATTTATTATATTCATCTCAAACAAAAGAAACATTTTGTTATCTTTCCTTTCACTCTCTATTAAAGTTTGTAAGTTTTTATATAAAAGTAAATGTAAATTGCAGCCTAATTTTGTTAAATTTTATTTAAATCACTATTACAGATTGATAACAACAGGAAATCACTAGATAATCCAACTATAAAAAACTAATAGATAACACAAATAATGAAATAAAACACCACAAATTATTAAATGTATAGTCTTATTGGCCATAAAGATACAAAAGGATAATTTTAAATTACAATGAGAGTAATTTTGTTTTCTTTATATTTTTAAACATTTCCTTTTTTAATTTTACACCTAAATAGTGTTTTTAAATTTATAATTCCCACATCAAAAACACCAGGGAATATCAGTTCATTATTATTATTCTTATTTAATCGCACACAAATCTAATTTAAACATACAGCAAGTTGATTAATCAAAAATCAATGATGGGATACTATTATGAAAAATTTATTAACAAAAACTCAAAAGTTTGGCCCTCGTTCACTCTGTGCATTGTTGCTCGTTACAACCGCATCTATTCATGCTTATGCAAGTAATGACCAACAAAATGGGGTTATTCATTTCTCTGGGGCAGTCGTATTTCCGTCTTGCTTTAATGAAGTGACCGACAATCATGTCACACTGAATTGCTTAAATAACCAATCTGATATGGTTTCCAGCAAAATAAACTTGAATAATGTTGCAAATACTCAAGGTTGGAAGGTAATCAATGAAGGTAGAGGAGAGTATTCATATAACTGGGTGAATGAAGAAAAACAACTCGGAATGCTAACCATTAAATATATTTAAAAACAAACGCGTTATGGGAATCGGGGTAGTCATGCTACCCCCCATTTTTTCTTCTACAACTAATCACAGTTCTAATCGTTTTTTTGCTTCCACAATAGCACTTGCCACTTGCTTCTGAGATACCCCACCTTTTGCTAACCGCTTATCTAAACAAGATTGTAGCGATAAAATTTCATAGACATCCAACTGAATAGTGTCACTGAATTTTTGCAAATCACTGAGAGCCATTTCTTCTAAAGCTTTACCTTGCCCAATCGCTGCAACAACCGCTTCGCCCACGATATGATGCGCTTCGCGGAATGGAACACCTTTAGCAACGAGGTAATCAGCAAGCTCAGTTGCATTGGCATAACCTTGTTTCGCGGCATCTTCACAACGGCTACGACGAATTTGAATACCATCAAGCACTAACGCAGCCATATGCATGCAATCTAACCAAGTATCTAATGCGTCGAATAACCCTTCTTTGTCTTCTTGCATATCTTTGTTATACGCAAGCGGCAACCCTTTAAGGGTCATCATCATACCTGTTAACGCCCCTTGGACACGGCCACATTTTCCACGGATTAATTCCAATGCATCTGGGTTTTTCTTTTGTGGCATTAATGATGAACCTGATGTCACTTTGTCTGATAACTCGACAAAACCAGCTTCACCACTATTAAAGAAAATTAAATCTTCAGCAAAGCGGGATAAATGAACCATACCGATACTTGCGTTGGATAATAGTTCAAGCACGTGGTCTCTATCTGAAACGGTATCTAAGCTATTACGCGTTGCCGAAGCAAAACCTAACCATGATGCTAGCTGCTCACGGTCGATATCATAAGCCGTGCCTGCTAATGCCCCGCATCCTAATGGGCTGACATCTAAGCGTTTTAGTGTATCTTTTAAACGGCTTTCATCACGCGCTAACATTTCACTGTAAGCTAAGCACCAATGTGCAAAAGTGACAGGCTGGGCACGTTGTAAATGCGTATAACCTGGCATCACGGCATCTTGATTATTTTCCGCAGTCAGCACCAGTGCTTTTTGTAGCTCTGTTACCGCTTCAAGTAGCAATGCAACTTGGTCTTTACACCACAGTTTTAAATCTGTTGCGACTTGGTCGTTACGGCTACGGCCTGTATGCAATTTTTTACCTAAATCACCGACTTTATCAATCAGTTGACCCTCAACCCAGCTATGAATATCTTCTGCGTCACTTTGCAGGATAATTTCAGGGTTATCTTGTACTTCTTTAAGTAAGGCATTTAGTGCTTGTTCTAAAGTTTGTTGTTCGCTATCAGACAATACACCAACTGTTACCAGTGATTTTGACCATGCGACTGAGCCGATAATATCTTGTTGCGCCAAGCGATAATCGAAACGCAGTGAATCATTAAACTGTTTAAACCGTTGATCTGCTTGCTGACTAAAACGTCCACCCCAAAGTGCCATAACTAATCCCTACCTGATTGATAAAATAAGTTTTTAACCCCGACAGCGGTCTTGGCTGCCGGGGGACTACTATTTGATTTATTTCGCTTTGTTTTGTTCTTTCAGCGCACGGATACGTGAAGATAGCGAGTAAAGACGAATAAACCCACCTGCATGACTGTGGTCATAAACTTCATCTTCACCGAATGTGGCAAACTCTTCTGAATACAAGCTCTTATCTGCTTTTTTCTGAATCGCAGTCACTTGCCCTTTATATAATTTCAGAACAACTTCACCTGTCACATCTTGTGCTAATGACTCCGCAGCAGCTTGTAATGAATGACGTAATGGTGCAAACCAGCGCCCGTCATAAACCACATATGACATTTCTAAACCGAGTTGCTCACGCCATTTGTAGCTGTCACGGTCAAGAACCAGTTGTTCAATACCACGTAGAGCAGCCATCATAATGGTGCCTCCCGGGGTTTCATAGCAACCACGGGATTTCATGCCCACTAAACGGTTTTCAACAATGTCGATACGACCCACTCCGTGTTTTGCACCTAAAGTATTTAATGTTTCTAAACAACCAAGTGGGGACAATGCTTGCCCATTCACCGAAACGACTTCGCCGTGTTTAACACCAACGGTAACCAGTTCAGCTTCATCCGGTGCATCTTGCGGGTCGACAGTCCATACCCAACAATCTTGGTTTGCCGCATTCCATGTGCTTTCCAATACACCACCTTCTGTAGAAATGTGCCATGCGTTTTCATCACGACTATAGATTTTTTCTAAGCTGGCTGTTGTTGGAATATTACGTTCTTTCAGGTAATCGAGCAGTGCTTCACGGGAACGTAAGTCCCACTCACGCCATGGTGCAACGACTTGTAACTGTGGTGCTAATGCCGTATAGGTGCTTTCGAAACGCACTTGGTCATTACCTTTACCTGTTGCGCCATGGGCAACAGCATCTGCCCCTACTTTTAAGGCAATTTCGACTTGTGCTTTAGCTATAATTGGGCGGGCCATTGACGTACCTAATAAATAGCTGCCTTCATATAATGCACCTGTTTTTAATACAGGGTAAATATACTCTTTGATGAACTCTTCGCGTAAATCCACTACGTAGCATTCAGATGCACCTGATTGCAGGGCTTTTTTCTCAACGCCCACTAAATCTTCACGGTCTTGCCCCACATCCGCAACGAAGGCCACGACTTCGCAATCATCATAGTTTTCTTTTAGCCATGGAATAATTGCTGATGTATCCAGACCACCTGAATATGCTAATACAATCTTTTTAATGCCCTTTTTCATAACGTACCTATCCGCTCAATTAATATTGTTATTCCATGGCTCATTTATGATGCCAAGATCCGTGTTCCGATTGCTGTTCCATTAAACAGCTCGGGAAGTTGTTCTGCATGACGCCAGCTTGCGATATCCACAGAACGTTGCAAGGCTGCCGCAGCGTCTAATGCTGCATTGACCTTCACAATCATTCCGTCAGTAATAATTCCCTGTTCAATTAACTTTTGCGCTTTTTGCGTCGTCATTTCATCAATTTTTTGGCCTTTACCATCCAAAATACCGCTCACATCGGACAATAAGACCAGATCTGCGTTTAATGCTTGGGCGATAGCGGTTGCGGCTTGGTCCGCATTCACGTTCATCAACTCACCTTCTGGTGTGATACCAATAGAGCTGATAATGGGTAAATAACCCGCGCCCAACAATAATTTCAATAATTTCGCATCACCAGGTTTAGCATTACCGACATGGCCTAATTCTTCGTTTAGTTGCGTCACCGTGGCACTTTGGCCATCACCGAGAGAAAGACCTACTGCCGAAAGTTGATACTTCGTTGCCCATGCCAATAATGTTTTATTCGCAGTGCCTGCTAATGCCCCCGTAATAATATCGATTTGGTCTGCTGGCGTGACACGCAACCCTTGCTTTTTAACCACGGGTAATTGCAGTTTTTGCATCAATTCATCAACTAAACAACCACCACCATGCACAATCACCAATTCGCGTTGATGAGCTTGCCGATAGGTTTGGATAGCTGTAAATAATTTTTCAAGCGCTTCGACGCTATCAAGTAACACTCCGCCCAATTTAATCACTAAGGGTTGCATGGGGTTAATCCTTCTTAAAGTAAAGACTGAGTTTCAGCAAAACCAAAACGAATATTCATGCACTGAACGGCTTGTGCTGCTGCACCTTTAAGTAGGTTATCTTCTGTACCCACTAAAATCAGGTGTTCACCTTTCAATACATAGCCAATATCACAAAACGGCGTACCGACTACCGATTTCAATGCAGGAACACCTTTTTCATATAACCGCACTAATGGTTTATTTTGATAGGCATCTTTAAACGTTTGTGTGATTTTTTCTACCGTCACACCCGTTTTTACTTTGCAAGTAATCGTTGCCAGAATGCCTCGAGAGAAATTACCCAAATGCGGTGTAAAAATTACCTCTCTCCCTAAATGAGTCGCGATTTCTGGCTGGTGACGATGCGTAAAGAGGCCATAAGGTTGCAAACTCACCTCACAAAAGCTGTTAGTCATTGAGGCTTTACGGCCTGCACCGGAAACACCGCTAGTGGCATTAATGACTGGCCACATAGCTTCATCCAGTAAATCTGCTTCAATCAATGGCTTAAGTGCTAATTGGGAAACCGTTGGGTAACACCCTGGTACTGCAATCAATTGTGCTTGATGAATTTTATCAGCCTGCCATTCTGCTAAACCGTAAACTGCTTGCATTAGCCATTCAGTATTTGTATGTTCAAAGCCATAGTATTGCGTATAAAACGCAGGATCTTGAACACGATAAGCACCGGATAAGTCGAACACTACGCAGCCCGCTTCAAGAAACTGAGGTGCAATGTCATGGCTCACTTCATGTGCCGTGGCAAGGAAAACAACATCAATACCTTTCGCTGCTTCCGCGACATCGATTAATGGCAGAACGGGAAGGTCGATGATGCCTTTATACTGAGGGTGTAAATCAGAAAAACGTTTATTTGCATCCGCACTTTGCTTCGATACCATCAATCCTTGAAGATTAACTTCCGGATGGCGTTGCAAATAAGCGGCTAATTCTGCTCCAGTATAGCCACTGGCCCCGATAATGAGTGTGTTCAACATATGCTTTCTACCTTGTACTCGTGACCCAAACAGTTTAATGTGTATTTTTATTCAAATAAAGTGCATGAATATTGATACTATTATGGATAAAGGCTGTCAACAGTGAATATTAAATTACCTGCATTTATTGAGATTTATCGTCAATTAATTGCCATTCCGTCGATTAGTGCGACTGATTCTCATTTGGATCAGAGCAATAAAGCTCTGGTGGAACTTCTCGGTGGATGGCTGGAGACATTAGGTTTTTCGGTCAACATTCAACCTGTACCGGAAACGCGTGATAAATATAATTTGCTTGCATCCATTGGCGAAGGAAATGGTGGGTTGATGCTATGCGGTCATACCGATACCGTGCCCTTTGATGATGGGCGTTGGAGCAAAAGCCCGTTTGAGCTGACAGAGCATGACGGCAAGTTATATGGGCTCGGAACCGCAGATATGAAAGGCTTTTTTTGCTTTTATTGTTGATGCGTTACGCGATATGGATTTAAAACAACTCAAACGCCCACTGCATATATTAGCCACAGCAGATGAAGAAACATCGATGGCTGGTGCGCGTTATTTTGCAGCCAGTACAACATTAAGACCAGATTTTGCAATTATTGGCGAGCCAACATCGTTACAACCGATTCGCGCGCACAAAGGGCATTTATCAAATGCTATCCGCATTACTGGGCAATCGGGGCACTCTAGTGACCCAGAACGTGGCGTCAATGCAATTGAATTGATGCATGAGTCTATTTCCCACCTAATGGACTTACGAAATACGTTAAAAGAACGATTTAACAACCCTGCATTTGTCATTCCCTACCCGACGATGAACTTTGGTCATATTCATGGTGGTGACGCAGCCAACCGAATTTGTGGTTGTTGTGAATTACATATGGATATTCGTCCGCTACCTGGGTTAACTTTGCAAGATTTAGATGAACTACTTAATGAAGCTCTTGAGCCGGTTAGTGCCCGTTGGCCAGGTCGCTTGACGGTTGAATCCATGCATCCGCCGATCCCTGGCTATGAATGCCCAACGGACCACAAAATGGTCGCAGTGATTGAGCAATTGTTAGGGCAAAAAGCAGATACCGTGAATTACTGTACTGAAGCACCGTTTATCCAAGAGCTCTGCCCAACGTTGGTTCTTGGCCCTGGTTCTATTGAACAAGCACATCAACCTGATGAATTTATCGATATGCACTTTATTGAGCCTACTCGCCAATTAATTAGCCAAATGATTGAGCACTTCTGTTTCACTGAGTAAATCTGACTAGCCATAGATTCAAGCGCGACACTGAAAAGAGTCGCGTTTTTTTATCATGAATTATTTTCCTGTTGCCTTTGAAAAAACCTCAGCGTCATAATTTAATTTAAGTATTGACTATTGATACCGATCTGGTAATTTCCTTTAGACGTCTAAACGTATAGACGCACAAATGGATATAATAACGTACAAAAAATAGTTGTCTGCAAATTGCGAGGTTACAGGGTATGAGCTTTTTTCACGCAAATCAGCGCGAAGCGCTAAATCAAAATTTAGCTGAGTTAGATGGCCAAATTAATGTTTCATTTGAATTTTTCCCACCTCGCAGTGAAGAGATGGAGCAGACACTATGGAAATCCATCGATCGGCTCAAAAACCTGAAACCTAAATTTGTCTCCGTGACTTATGGTGCGAATTCCGGTGAACGTGATAGAACGCACAGCATCATCAAAGATATTAAAGATAAAACCGGTTTAATTGCCGCCCCTCACCTAACTTGTATTGATGCAAGCCCTGATGAACTGAAAGCCATTGCTCGTGACTATTGGAATAATGGTATTCGCCATATTGTGGCACTGCGCGGTGATTTGCCTGACAACAGCCGTAAGCCAGATATGTATGCCGTTGATCTCGTCGAATTGTTAAAAGGTGAAGCGGATTTTGATATTTCTGTCGCCGCCTACCCTGAGGTTCACCCAGAAGCTAAAAGTGCCCAAGCCGATTTAATTAGTTTAAAAAAGAAAATTGATGCGGGTGCTAACCGTGCAATTACTCAATTTTTCTTTGATGTTGAAAGCTATTTACGTTTTCGTGACCGCTGTGTCGCGACTGGCATTGATGTGGAAATTGTACCGGGGATCTTACCGGTCTCTAACTTTCGTCAACTTGAGCGTTTTGCCAAACTGACTAACGTACGCATTCCTGCGTGGATGAGTAAAATGTACGAAGGGTTAGACAATGACCCAGAAAGCCGAAACCTTGTTGGAGCACCCATTGCCATGGACATGGTTAAAATTCTTAGCCGTGAAGGCGTAAAAGATTTCCACTTTTACACATTGAACCGTTCTGAGCTTACCTATGCTATCTGCCATACTTTAGGCGTTAGGCCTTAGCCCCTCAATATCGTGATGTATTTTTAAAAGTACATCACGACATTGCTTTATGAAAGTTTCCTAATTCCACTTAGTTAAACTCATTGAAATCGAAAAATTCCAACAATGAGTATTAAATATGAAAGTTGAGTCCAATATCTCTTCGGTGAATGCTTCACCATCCACCTCGATTAAAGCAGCCGCATTCCCTACTGGATCATTTGAACAACGGGATGTCGTGATTATTAATCCCTATATGAATGGAGGTGGGGATAAAGTACTGGGTAATAAAGTCGCAAACATTGCTTTAAATGATGGCTGTAGGGTATCCATCATTTCAATAAATGCTGACAATATTGCAAAAATGGGCTGTCGTAATTTGTCGTTAAATGACCCCACTTTTAATTCAATTGACCAATTGAGAAATCCATTACTTATTATTACTCCAATTAGCACGCTGGAACCTCAACAAATTGAGTTTTGTATCACGTGGCTATGTCAACACCTTGATTTTAACAAACAAAAAGTAATGATCCTTGATGAAATGGATGTCCGTCCTCAAGACAGTAAACGGCTAGAATGTATAAAGCACCTACGTCATAATGGGTTTAAAAATATCCGCGCTTATAACTTAGGGTTAAATAATGGGATAGGTTATTTAGCAACAGAACAGAAACAGATAGATAATATTAAACACCGTTTCAAATATGAGTTATCCAACTTAATGGATAGTTATAATTTATCGTTAGCAAAAGATACCCACCACTATTTAGCCTATCTCAGTGCTGAACCTGTGTACCGACAAGCCAAACTCCCCATGCATAGTGCACAATTGTTCATTGCTAATAAACTTGTAGAAACACAGCATGATAATAAAGATACAAATTTTATTATTGTGATACGCCAGCTAGCCAATTGTTATCGTGATGATTTCAATATAGAAGAATTTGATAGGCATACAAAATACTACTTTGACGGTAAAGAAACTGTTTCCTCAGCCCTACAAGAAATACTGATAAAAAAAGAAGCAGGGAAATTTGATTCGCCAATGTTATTTTCAAAAGCACAATTATATCTTGCAGATACAGAGCAAGGAAAATTAGAAAAACTTTTTGAGCTTAAAGGTACTGGAAACCGACAAATTAATATTGTTGTAACTGAATCCCTCCCCAAAAATATTTTTGAGGATTTCATGTGCTTGGCTGATTCCGGCATGATGAGCGGTGATCAGTCACTTAGTGAGTATTTATCCTTAAAAAGCGCCGTACCTTACTACGACATGCAACCATGGAAAGAGGGAGTTGCTGATGGCTTAATCAAGTATGCAGAACAACATGGAACCAAAGATACTATGGTTTCTAAAATCAGTGGTTACAAACTTAATGGCGGCACTAGGGCTTCCTATTTAAATGCAACCCAGTATATTCCACCGACTCCAGAACAATTAGCTCAAGAAGAGGCAACTAATAAGAAAATTGCTAGCTTAAAAGCCAATGGTAAAATTCGTGAGTTCATCACGCCAAAAAAAGAATGGAAAAGATGGGATCAGTAGAAAGCAAGTCACTAATCGAGCAGAAGGCGGGATCACTCCGCCATCCTTTCACACCAATGTATGTACGGCTTCGTATATGGCGGTTCCTATCTATATTGAAATAAATCCAATACATGAATCTGTTTCGTTCATTGTGCCTACAAGCCGCTCGGAAAGCATATGTGATTTGTCGCTCGTGATATGCTATTGGTTAGCTAGCACTACTTTAGTTAGCTTAAAAATAAAGATCATCAATTATCCGGAACTGGCTATTTATATTTATTGTTTACAAAAGAGCTTCTGTTTTTTACAAAAATACATTGACGTGATATCGAAACTGATTAGTTTTCCGACCCACATATCCATAATAAAACCAGTGTTATTATCTTCTATATTCAAGTTTATCTTACCGCAATAAATATATTTAACGGTTAATGGTATAAATTAATTTTTAATATAATGAAAATTATCGCTTAAATATCAATCACAGAATTTAACATTACTGAAATATTAAATCCCCACAAATAATCATGTATTTCTCCTACAATTATCGCCCCATGTAAAATCAAATAAAAATAGCTAAAAAGCTAAATTCATAGAAATAAAAACCATAAAAATGTAATAATTCAGTTAAATTATGCAGTTTTTAGTATCATCTTATAAACACAAATCACCCTTTGATAAAATTATCTATCAAAAAAACAATCACAAACCATCATTCACTCCACTATTACTTTCTAATTATGACATTTTTCATTAAATTATCTTTTTTATTTGAACGCTTTTGAATTTTTCAAAAGTCAGCGTATATTTAATATTGAGCTCAAAATTAATACTATTTAATTACCACATGGTTATTGAGGAATTAAGACATGAGTAATAATGCATTAAATTCAAAACACAATGGAATGGATGATGTCTACGCATCATTAGAATTATCCAAATCATTACCAAAAACCAAATTTCCATTGAAGGAACAAGCACCACGTAATGTATTTAGTGCAGTACGCGATGAATTAATGTTAGATGGGAATTCACGCCAAAATTTAGCGACATTCTGCCAGACATGGGTAGATGATGAAATTCGTGATTTGATGGATTTGTCTATCGACAAAAACATGATAGACAAAGATGAATATCCACAAACGGCTGAAATTGAAAACCGCTGTGTACATATGTTAGCAGATTTATGGAATTCACCAGATGCAGAAAATACCCTTGGTTGTTCAACCATCGGGTCCTCAGAGGCTGCAATGCTTGGTGGGCTAGCACTAAAATGGCAGTGGCGTAAAAAACAAGCTGCTAAAGGAAAACCGACTGATAAACCCAACTTAATTTGTGGACCCGTTCAAATCTGTTGGCACAAATTTGCCCGTTATTTCGATGTTGAACTGAGAGAAATTCCACTTGAAGGCGACCGCCTTATCATGACACCGGAAGAGGTACTCAAACGCGTCGATGAAAATACCATTGGTGTCGTACCAACGCTTGGGGTGACATTTACCTGCCAATATGAGCCAGTCAAAGCCGTACATGATGCGCTCGATAAACTGCAAAAAGAGACTGGGCTGGATATCCCTATCCATGTGGATGGTGCGAGTGGCGGGTTCTTAGCCCCATTCTGTGCACCAGACTTAGAATGGGATTTCCGCTTACCACGCGTAAAATCCATTAATGCATCCGGCCATAAATTTGGTTTAGCCCCATTAGGCGCTGGCTGGGTAATTTGGCGTGAAGCCAAAGATCTCCCAGAAGAATTGATTTTTAATGTGAATTATTTAGGTGGCAACATGCCAACATTCGCACTCAATTTCTCTCGTCCTGGTGGCCAAATCATTGCTCAATATTATAATTTCTTGAGACTAGGTCGCGAAGGCTATGCAAAAATCCACAACGCTTGCTACGCAACCGCACAATATCTCAGCCGTGAAATTGAAAAATTAGGGCCATTTGAAATGATTTTTGATGGTGATAGCCAAACGGGTATCCCTGCATTAGCCTGGAAACTAAAAGAAGGCACAACCACCAGCAAATATTCCCTCTATGACATCGCAGACAAACTGCGTAGTCGCGGCTGGCAAGTTCCCGCCTATTCCATGCCAGCAAACCGTGAAGACCTTGTTATTCAACGTATTCTAGTACGTCATGGGGTCAGTTTAGATTTAGCGGCATTACTGATTGATGACTTCAAACGTATCTTAGAATATTTCGACAAGCACCCCGTCAATCAACCGCTAACAGAAGAAGAAGGCGGCGGTTTTAATCACAGTTAATTCTTTTATTCATGATTGTTTTGTTAACGAGCCAAAGAGCCTTAAGTTCTTTGGCTCCTACTGAGATCCGCCCAGCAAAGGCTGATTGTTTATCGATTTGAGGAGAACTCGTATGGCAACAACGACAGCTCCAGCCGCAAAACAGCTCACATTACTCGGCTTTTTTGCCATTACCGCATCGATGGTGATGGCCGTTTATGAATATCCAACATTTGCGACATCTGGCTTTAGCCTCGTATTTTTCCTGCTATTGGGAGGATTATTGTGGTTTATTCCTGTCGCCTTGTGTGCCGCAGAAATGGCAACCGTAGAAGGTTGGGAGGAAGGTGGTGTATTTGCATGGGTTTCTAACACATTAGGCGAACGCTGGGGATTTGCCGCCATTTCATTTGGTTATTTACAAATAGCAATTGGCTTTATTCCTATGCTGTATTTCGTCTTAGGGCACTGTCTTATATTTTAAATTGGCCAGAACTTAATACAGACCCAATCACTAAAACGATAGGGGCTCTTGTTATTCTCTGGGTATTGGCTTTCACTCAATTTGGTGGAACCAAATACACGGCAACCATTGCAAAAATCGGTTTCTTCGCAGGTATTTTGCTCCCAGCTCTAATTTTAGTCTTTTTAGCGATCAGCTATTTAGTTAGCGGCTCACCATTAGCAATTGAAATTAGTACTGAAACTTTTATTCCTGATTTCACCAAAATTGGCACACTGGTGGTATTTGTCGCCTTTATTTTGAGTTATATGGGTGTTGAGGCATCCGCAACCCACGTCAATGAGATGAAAAACCCCGGCCGAGATTACCCCGCAGCGATGTTTTTACTCATGATAGCGGCAATTTGTTTAAGCTCAATTGGTGGGTTATCGGTGGCAGCCGTGATCCCAAACAGTGAAATTAATTTATCTGCTGGCGTAGTACAGACATTCAATGTGCTTGTCACACACTTTAATTCCTCCCTTGAATGGGCCGTAAGAATTATTGCTGCATTATTATTACTTGGTGTACTCGCAGAGATTGCTTCTTGGATTGTGGGGCCATCCCGCGGTATGTATGTCGCGGCACAAAAAGGCATTCTGCCGCAAAGCTTTGCCAAGGTGAATAAAAATGGCGTGCCGGTAACACTGGTAATTTCCCAATTACTGATCACGACAGTGGCAATTATTGTCCTCACCAATACTGGGGGCGGTGGCAATATGTCATTCCTTATTGCGCTCGCCTTAACCGTAGTTATCTATTTATGTAGCTATTTCATGCTATTTCTCGGTTACATGCATTTAGTGTGCAAACAACCAGAGAAAAAACGTGCATTTAATATTCCCGGAGGAAAAGGCGTTAAAGTTCTCGTCGCGTTAGTTGGCTTCATTATTTCTATCTTAGCCTTTATTGTTTCATTCTTCCCACCGAGCTCTTTACCTGAGGGGGCGAGTGATAACACCTATGTGACATTACTTGCGGTTAGCTTTGTGATTATCTTCTTACTCCCCTTTGTAATTTATGCATTCCATAACAAACAAGGTAAGAAAACCAATGTCGCGATGGTGCATATCAAAACGCATAATGCACCAGCTAACCATTTCTTTATTCACCCTCGAGCTCGCTCTACATATCACTTGATTCATCATGACAAACCAGATGATGGCTCATCCAATTCGTAATAACCCGTAAAAATAATGAGGGCTACCATTTGGTAGCCCTCATATTATTCAAGTACTTTAAAAATAAACAAACTAACCCGTATTACGCATACCTGCAGCGACCCCTGCAATCGTTACCATCAAGGCTTGTTCGACACGTGGGTCTGGGTGCTCTTGTTGGCGGGAACGATGTAAAAGCTCTGCTTGTAAAACGTTTAATGGGTCAGTATAAACATTGCGTAACGCGATGGATTCCGCTATCCAAGGTAAATCCGCCATTAGCGCTTCGTCTTTCGAAACCGCCAATACGCTTTTAATATCCTCAGACAACTGGTCACGTAGTTTTTGCCCTAATGGCCATAAGCGCTCTTCCACTAAGCGGTGGTCATAATATTCTGCTAGCCATAAGTCTGCTTTTGCATAAACCATTTCTAACATCGCAATACGTGTATTAAAGAATGGCCACTGCTGCCACATTTCATCAAGAACAGCTTGTTTGCCTTCTTTCTCAATGACATGTTTCAGTGCTGCACCAGCGCCTAGCCATGCGGGAAGCATTAAACGGTTCTGCGTCCATGCAAAGATCCATGGAATAGCACGCAAAGTTTCCACGCCACCCGTTGGTCTACGTTTTGCAGGACGTGACCCAAGCGGTAATTTACCTAACTCTAGTTCAGGCGTCGCAGCGCGGAAATAAGGGACAAAATCCGGTTGTTCACGCACATAATCACGGTACATCGCGCAAGACACATCAGATAGTGAATCCATCACGGACTTCCACTCATCTTTTGGCTCTGGTGGTGGTAAAAGATTCGCTTCTAATATTGCACTCGCGTATAAGGCAAGGCTGCTAATCGTGACTTGTGGCAAGCCGAATTTAAAACGGATCATTTCGCCTTGTTCTGTTACCCGCAGCCCACCTTTTAAACTACCTGGTGGTTGAGAAAGTAATGCTGAATGTGCAGGTGCACCGCCGCGGCCAATTGTACCGCCACGCCCATGGAATAATGTCAGTGTGACACCTTCTTTCTCACACAGCTTAATGAGTGCATCTTGTGCGCGATATTGCGCCCATGACGCCGCCATTACCCCTGCATCTTTAGCCGAATCGGAGTAACCAATCATCACCATTTGGCGGTCATCAATAAGGTCACGATACCACTCAATGCTTAAAAGCTTGGTCATCACGCTTTCAGCGTTGTTTAAATCTTCCAGTGTTTCAAATAGTGGCGCTACTGGCAAACGGACTGATGCCCCATTCTCTTTCAGCAACAATTTTACCGCCAATACGTCTGACGGAACTTTCGCCATTGAAATAACATAAGCTGCGATAGAATCATTTTTGGCTTTCGCAATCACACGGCAAGTTTCAAATACTTCCTGTGTTTCTGCGCTCGGTTGCCAGTCTTGAGGGATCAGTGGGCGTAACGATTGTAGCTCTGCCAGCAAGAATTGTTGTTTTTCCTCTTCTGACCACTGTGAGTAATCACCCAACCCTAAATACTGAGTTAGCTCTGCAATGGCTTCAGTGTGACGAGTGCTTTCTTGGCGGACATCAATACGTACCAGTTGCAAACCAAAGCTACGAATACGGCGCAGAGTATCCAACAACTGACCATTCGCAATGATTTTCATATTGCAGGCAATTAATGATTGATAACATGCATATAACGGGTCCCATAACTGGGCGTTGTCTACCAATAAGTCTGCTGGTGGTAAAACTTGCTCGCCTTTAACACGGCGCTCTAAATACTCTAATGTCGAGAATAATTGACTACGTAAATTTTTCGCAATTTGGCGATAAGGCTCATCAACGTCATCTCCCCCTGCTAGCGCACGCAGCTCTGGGGTTGCTTCTGTCATTGAAAGCTCTGAAACCAACACTTGAATATCTTTGAGGAATAAGTCCGCCGCTTTCCAGCGGCTCAGTAGTAGCACCTGACGGGTCACATCCGCAGTCACGTTCGGGTTGCCATCACGGTCGCCTCCCATCCATGAAGTAAAGCGGATTGGGTTTGCTTCAACGGGTAACACCGCGCCGATTGAATCTTCCAACTGTTCATTAAATTCACGTAAGAAAGCGGGAACCCCTTCCCACAATGAATTTTCAACAACGGCAAATCCCCATTTCGCTTCATCAATGGGCGTTGGGCGAATTTTACGAATTTCATCGGTATGCCATGATTGTGCCACTAATTGGCGTAAGCGGCGCATGATATTATTACGTTCATAATCTGCAATATCATCATGGTCGAGTTGTGATAAGCAGTTGTTTACCTCAACCAGTTTATGGATCAACGTACGGCGGGCAATTTCCGTTGGGTGAGCTGTTAAAACCAGCTCAATTGAAAGCTGTTCAACCGCTTTTTGAATATCGCCATCCGTGAAGTTTTTGCCTTTTAATCGGCTAAACAGATTTTTCAATGCCACTGGATTACTTGCCGCTTCACCGTGAGGCGAAATGCTGTGATATTGCTCAGCAACGTTTGTCAGGTTTAAGAATTGGTTAAATGCCCTTGCAACGGGTAGCAATTCATCATTAGAAAGATTTTGTAATGTCATCAGCAGTTTTTGGCGCTGAACTTCATTACCTGCACGGGAAGATTTGGAAAGCTTACGAATGGACTCAACTTTGTCGAGTATGTCCTCACCTAAGGCTTCCTTGATAGTATCGCCGAGTAGCTTACCCAGCATACTGACATTACTGCGCATTGCGGAATATTGCTGATTCATGAGACTCCTGACCTTGTGCTTCTGGCAGAATGCATTCCCGCACGGTTCACGGTTAACAGACTGCACCCAGTTTCCTGTAACAAAATTTCAGTCGGCTGCGTTAGAATTGTCGTTTTGTGATGCAGGCCGCTAAATTTACCCTTCAGTGTATATTCATATCAGAAAAAAATGACTTTGGGGGATTTTTCTGAAATTTAATTACAGCCTTATTTTTATTAATTTTTCTTATTTAAGTATTGTTTCAGCGCAATATATCGTCGATTCAGCACTTTTAAGACATGAATAATGTTTAAGAATTAAATCATCAGAATAAAAAACAGAAAATGAAGGGGTAAATTAAAAATATTCATAATGCATCGGCGCCCTCAATACCACCAAGAACACCAATACACCTGAAAAATGATTATAAAAGTTGAGAGAGCCGGTTGAGATCCGACTGAATAGCGCCAGCGGTCACATCTCGGCCTGCTCCTGGCCCACGGATCACCAATGGGTTGTCTCGATACCAACGGCTCTCGATAGCAAACACATTGTCACCCGGTAATAATGAGGCCAGAGGATGTTCCGGTTTCACGGCTTCCACACCGACTTTTGCTTTACCTTTTACTGCATCAAACCGTGCCACATAGCGTAGCACTAACCCTAGTTCTTGCGCCGCTTCTAAACGTTGCTGCATCTGCTCATTAATAATGGCGCTATTTTCAAAGAACTCATCGAGTGAACCCGTCTGAGCCTGTTTCGGTACTAAAGATTCCACTCTCACATCATCGGGTTCGATGTCATAACCTGCTTCACGGGCTAAAATAATTAATTTTCGCATGACATCTTGCCCTGATAAATCAATGCGTGGATCTGGTTCAGTTAACCCTTGCTGCCAAGCTTGCTCTACTAGCTCGCTAAATGGGATTGAGCCGTCAAACTGTAAAAATAGCCATGATAGTGTTCCGGAAAAAATACCACTGATAGCCAGAATCGAATCACCACTTTCTTTTAAGTCCCGTACCGTATAGTTAATCGGTAACCCAGCCCCTACTGTCGCGTTGTATAGCCAGTGACGATCTGTTTTCGAAAACGCATCGCGAATTTGACGATATTGTGCCGTTTGCGCTGCCCCTGCAATTTTATTTGCACTGATCACATGAAAACCATAACTCGCAAAATCCACATAGTTATCTGCCAGTGTCTCACTTGCGGTGACATCTAATACCACTAAATCATCATAAGGATGGGAACGCATCCATAAAAATAGGCTATCGTCCTCATGCTCTACGGCTTCGTCATCAAAGAAAGCCAGCGCACGGCTGGGGTCAATCCCTTGGTAATTCAGCAAACTACGGCGGCTGTCTACTACACCTGCTAAGACAAAATCAAAGTCGCTACGTGCCGAAATCTTGTGTTGCTCCGCAGCAAAAAGTTCTAACCAACGCGCGCCAATATTCCCTTTACCAAATAACACTAAACCAATGCGTTTTTCTGCACGGAATAAGCTCTGGTGCATCCCTTGAATTAAGTGCTCTGTTTGGTTAGAACGCAAAACAGCGACTAAGCTGATGGAATCCTCTGAATGCCAAATAAATTCAACAGGCTGCCCTTTTAATTCCTCATAAAAGCGGTGGCTATGTAATGGTTTTTTACACACACCTGCACCGACTAGTGCAACCAAAGAAAAACCTTCACGTAATGATAATGACCCCGGCAACCCGGCTTCTTCAAGGGTATTTAAGGCACTTTCGACAATTTCGGAGGTATAACATAATTGCAGTAAAGAACGGTCATGATGAATACCACGCGCCAAAGGACGCAATTGAGCGCGCTTAAGTAATAAATCCACATCTTTGCAGATTTGTTTAAAATCACGGCCGGCAGCGATGCGCAATTCAATTAAGCACACATCATCATGGCTAGTCACTATTTTTGCCCCTGCTCCTGAGGCGAGTACCCGTTCAATTTTTGTTGAGCCCTGCTCCGGTTGGTAGCTACACCTTAATTGCAAATCAATATTGCTCACAGAAACGGGTTGTAAAGTACGTGTATGTAAAACAGGAGCCGCTAAGCGCGCCAATTCACTGGCTTCATCTAGGCGCAATAAGGGCAATAAACAGGCATCTTTCACTTTACGAGGGTCCGCGCTATATACTCCAGCGACATCACTCCAAATCGTTACTTTTCCCACATCTGCCAGTGCACCGACTTGTGTTGCAGAATAGTCACTCCCATTACGCCCAAGCAGTACCGTCTCACCTTGCTGATTACGCGAAATAAAACCTGTCACGACAATACGTCGGTTCGGTAACTGAGTTAACTGTTGTTGCAATAAATAACGCGATTGTGTTTCATCGACCTGCGGTTGTGCCGCACGCTCAGCGCGTAAAAATAAACGCGCATCTAACCAAGCACTCGTCATGCCGACCTGTGCAAGCACCTCAGCCATAAGGCGCGCAGACCAAATTTCACCGTGCCCTACCACTTCTGCATAAGTCGCATCATTAGTCGGTTTATCCAACAGCGCGCTTAAACGCTCTAAATCGTGAATAAATAATTGACTTAATTCTACGGCTTTTTGTTCCGGTAAAAGAGATTCAATTAAATCAAGTTGATAGCGGCGTAACGACTGTTGAGCTTGATGAGCCGAAATACGATCACTTTGGCTTAATTTTAACCAGTTGATCAACTGATTAGTTGTACTACCCGCGGCAGAAACCACCATTAAATCACCGGGTTGACTATAGTTTGCCATAATTGCTGCAACGCGTTGATAGCACTTCGCATCGGCTAAACTACTGCCCCCAAACTTATGTAACTGACGGTGACAAGGAGCCACCTCAACCGCTGTTAGTACACTCATCAAAAACTCCGCTAACGTTGTCCCGCAACCTGAAATGCGTGATCTAAGTCTGTGATTAAATCCTGAGGATCTTCAATCCCCACTGAAATTCTTAGCAAGCTATCTGTAATCCCCGCTTGCGCACGAGCTTCTGCTGACATACCTGCATGCGTCATTGTCGCAGTATGGGAAATCAATGTTTCCACCCCACCCAATGACTCCGCCAATGTAAACAGGCTAAGTGAGCGAAGAAAATGGCGAAGTTGTGACTCATCACCTGCAAATTCAAAACTCAACATGGCGCCAAAACCTTTTTGTTGTTTCAGCGCTATTTCGTGCCCAGGATGATCTTCCAATGCAGGATAATACAATTTTTTCACTAAAGGCTGCGATTTAAGATATTTTACGATCTCTTGTGCGTTTTGCTGTTGCTGTAACACACGAGGGGATAGAGTTCGGATGCCTCTTAATAATAAGTAGCTATCAAAAGCGCCCCCAGTGACACCAATATTATTCGCCCACCACGCTAATTCTATTGCCCATTTTTCCTCTTTGGCAATCACTACACCAGCCACAATATCTGAATGACCATTAAGGTATTTTGTACATGAATGCACAACAAAGTCAGCCCCTAATGACAGTGGTTGCTGGAGGATAGGGCTTAAAAATGTATTGTCGACAACCACTAACGCGCCAACATCATGCGCTAATTGCGCAATATGCTGTATATCAAAAATTCTTAATAATGGGTTACTGGGTGTTTCAATTAAGACTAATTTAGGTTTTTTAGCGAGCGCAGCTCGTAATGCAGATTCATCACTTTGATCGACAAATTGCACTTGGTAAGCCCCACGCTGACTTTGGCTATTAAATAACCGATAACTTCCACCATAACAATCATGAGGTGCAACTAATAGATCACCGGGCTGTAAAAAAACAGTACAGAGTAAATGAAGCGCTGACATCCCACTGTTGGTCATTACTGCGCCGCTCCCCCCCTCAAGCTGTGCCAATGTTTTTTGCACAATATCGCGACCTGGATTTCCACGGCGTGAGTAGTCATGTGCGCGAGGCTCATTAAAATCAGTGAAGTTATAGGTGCTAGACAAATAAATGGGAGGCACAACACAACCAAATTGTTGGTCATCATTTAATCCATTATGAATTGCGATGGTTGACGGCTTGTAAGTCATAAACGCTTCTCCTGAACAGTGATAGGCCAAATCATACCCATCGGATGTTTAGACGTCAACATATCTAGACGTCTAAACCTCTTTACGTTTATATCAAGTAATGGAATAATCAGCCTTAATAATTATGTGTAAATTGATAGTCAATCGCATAAGTGGATTTAACTTGTTAATTTTAAACATTATTTTGTATTAAAATAAGTGAATCCTCATCGAACATATATGCAGATATTCTCGATTTAGAGCTTAGAATAAGTTCCTATTAAAAAGAATATGTATATTATTTTTAATTATTACTGAAAATATCCAAGGTAACCCATGGCTGAATGGAATGGTGAGTATGTCAGTCCGTATGCTGAACATGGCAAAAAGAGTGAGCAAGTAAAGAAAATTACAGTATCTATTCCTTTGAAGGTACTAAAAATTTTAACTGATGAGCGTACTCGCCGTCAGATCAATAACTTACGTCATGCCACTAACAGTGAATTACTGTGTGAAGCATTTTTGCATGCATTCACAGGCCAACCACTGCCAAATGATGAAGACTTGCGTAAAGAACGTAATGACGAGATCCCTGAAGCCGCAAAAGAAATCATGCGCGAATTAGGTATCGACCCTGAAACGTGGGAATATTAATCCTAATTAGTCGCCATTACGTGCCTCAAAGTTTTAACTACGTCGCAAACCTTGCGACGTAGTGCCTTTCCTTATGTTTTATTCAAGATAGCTATAACTATAATGGCGATACGCTCAAGTCTAAAGTCAAAGTACGCAGTAATGACATCATGTTTAGTGTCGTTTATCGCTTCTAATTTCTTCATTTAGACATAAAAACGCTTATTTTGGGCATTAAAAAAGGGAAACTCAGTTTCCCTTTTTTTCGCATTTCACAAGTTCGATTATTTTTTAGAACCTGGGATGCTGAAACGTTGGTTGAAGCGATCAACACGACCACCAGTCGCAACATCACGCTGTTTACCAGTATAGAACGGGTGGCAGTTACCACAAACGTCCAGGTTCAGCGAGTGACCAGCAGTTGAATTAATTTTCATTACATTACCGCAAGAACAAGTTGCAGTAACTTCTTCGTATTTAGGGTGAATACCTTTTTTCATGGGAGAACCTCTATTAAGGCCGTGTCGCCATTCCAGCCCTAACGCCGGACACCACACGTCGTGTTGATTGAATTTAATATATTGGTAAAAATAAATACCAAAGGCGGCGGATCATACAGAAATTCTGTTTATCACGCAATGAAAACTGAGTAAATTTTGTGGTACTCTAGTCAACAATCGCTCGCATTATCGCATAAAAAATAGACGGAAACCCAGATATGATCGTCGTTCAGGTGGCTTTACCTGTCCCATTAAACCGCACATTTGATTATCGCCTTCCTGATAACATGCCACTGCCAGTGATTGGCAGCCGTGTTATGGTGCCGTTTGGCAAGCGCCAAGCCCTAGGTATTGTGGTAAAACACAGTGATAAAAGCGAGTTTGCTGAAGATAAATTAAAAGCTATCGAACTGGTTCTCGACCATCAAACGCTCTTCCCTGATGATATTTGGCAACTATTATTGTGGTCTTCCCAATACTATCACTACCCAATTGGCGAAGTACTATTCCACGCATTACCCACCCTATTGCGCCAAGGTAAACCTGCAGAATTTACCCCTATTTGGCAATGGCAAGTGACAGATGAAGGCTTAGCCGTTGACCTTAATGAGCTCAAACGCTCCCCAAAACAACAGCAGGCCCTCGCACTTTTACGTCGTAGACCCGTTTATCGCCATCAAGTGAATGAGCTTGAAATCAGTGAAAGTGCTCTACAAGCACTGAAAAAGAAAGCTTATATTGAGTTACATCCCGTTCAACCGACGAGCGAAAAATGGCAACCAAACTTTACAGTTTGCGGTGAACGGTTGCGGCTTAATAGTGAGCAAGCCACCGCTGTCGGTGCTATACGCGCTGAAGATAACCAATTTTCGCCATGGCTGCTCGCAGGGATAACGGGGTCCGGTAAAACAGAAGTGTATCTGAGCGTATTGGAAAATGTTCTTGCTCAAGGTAAACAAGCTTTAGTTTTGGTGCCTGAAATTGGCTTGACCCCACAAACTATCAGCCGCTTTCGTGAGCGCTTCAATGCGCCTGTTGATGTTTTACACTCAGGGCTGAACGATAGCGAACGTTTAGCAGTTTGGCTACGCACCAAGCAAGGTCAAAATGCCATTATTATTGGTACACGTTCGGCACTGTTCACGCCTTTCGCCCACCTTGGCATTATTATTATTGATGAAGAGCATGACAGCTCATACAAACAACAGGATGGTTGGCGTTATCATGCACGTGATTTAGCCGTTTTACGCGCTAAAAAGAACAATATTCCTATTGTGATGGGCACTGCGACGCCATCGTTAGAAACCTTACTAAATGTACAGCAACATAAATATCGGCAATTAAATCTCACTATTCGTGCCGGTAATGCACGCCCTGCGGCTCAACATCTTATTGACTTAAAAGGCCAGCCACTAAAATTTGGCCTTTCTCACTTATTAATTCAACATATTAAAGAACACCTTGCACAAAATAATCAGGTGATTTTATTTTTAAATCGCCGTGGTTATTCCCCAGCATTAATTTGCCATGAATGCGGATGGATTGCTGAGTGCCAGCGCTGTGACCACTATTACACCTTACATCAAAATTTCCATCAATTACGCTGCCACCATTGTGACAGCCAGCGCCCAATTCCTCACCAATGCCCACAATGTGGCTCAACGCATTTAGTGCCTGTTGGAATGGGAACTGAGCAACTTGAGGAAGGTATTTGTGAACTGTTCCCTGACACTCCCGTTACGCGTATTGACCGTGATACCACGAGCCGTAAAGGCGAACTGGAACAACATTTAAATCAAGTACATGAGGGGGGAGCTCGAATTCTTATTGGCACACAGATGTTAGCCAAGGGCCACCATTTCCCTGATGTCACCTTAGTCGCCTTATTAGATGTTGACGGAGCTTTGTTCTCGAGTGATTTTCGTGCAGCCGAACGGTTTGCTCAATTATACATACAAGTTTCTGGCCGAGCAGGGCGAGCCGGTAAACAAGGTGAAGTGTTCTTACAGACCCACCATCCCGAACACCCACTGTTGCTCACACTGCTTGAAGAGGGTTACAACGCATTTACCCAAGAAGCGATGGAAGAGCGCAGAATCGCCATGCTACCGCCTTACACCAACCATATATTGATCCGCTCAGAAGATCACAATAACCAAGATTCGCGTCAATTTCTGCAAAATGTGCGGCAATATATAACCCAACACCCACAAAGTGATGCAAAAATGTGGATTTTAGGCCCCTCGCCGTCGATTCAAGCTAAACGTGGCGGCCGATTCCGCTGGCAATTGCTATTGCAACACCCTTCGCGACTTTATTTACAACAGTTTATGGCGAAACTATTGCCAGAAATTCTTCAACAACCAGAAAGCCGCAAAGTAAAATGGAATATTGATGTGGACCCAACTGATTGTTAACCCATGAACAATGTTAAAGGATTCATTTTATCTAGCCATTTAACTTTATAGGCTATAACCAATATTGTCTTTGCAGCATATTGATAACTTTGAATTATTTACCCTATAATGCTAAACAACTAAATTGAGCGCTTTTTACACACATTGAGTTTCATTTATCTTTTTACCCTTAGAATTATTTTCAAAATTTGCGAAGCAGCTCTAAAAAATGACGCAAGTCACACTTTTTATGCAAACTAGGTAACAGATATTATTGAGAAACCAATTAGAATAGCTACTAATAATGACGTACTTGCGCCATTCAAAAAAAGCAAACGATTAAATCAATCTAAGGAAGGCGTTGTGGAAAGTAAAAAACACAATAACACGGCAACGATGAAAGATGTTGCTAGTGCCGCGGGCGTTTCGACAGCGACGGTGTCAAGAACACTCATGAACCCGGAAAAAGTTTCTTTGCAAACACGCCAAAAAGTCGAACAAGCGGTGATGGATGTTGGTTATTATCCTCATAACCTTGCTAGAAGCTATAAGCGCAATGAATCAAAAACCATTCTTGTGCTTGTTCCCAATATCCGCGATCCGTTCTTTAGTGATGTCGTCTGCGGGATTGAAGAAATCGCTGCTCAAGAAGGCTATTTTGTTTTGATTGGAGACTGTAAACACCAAGAAAAACAAGAAAATGCTTTTATTAATCTCATTATTACTAAACAAATTGATGGTATGGTTTTACTGGGTTCCAATATTCCGTTCGATATCTCAACGGAAGAGCAGAAAAACCTTCCTCCGATAGTGATGGCAAATGAATTTGCGCCTGAGCTAAAACTGCCTACTGTGCATATCGATAACCTCACGGCTGCATTTAATGCGACACATTACCTGCAAAAACAAGGCCATAAACTGATTGCTTGTATTGCAGGCCCTGATCATATGCCTTTAAGTCAATACCGTTTAGAAGGTTATAAAAAAGCCATGTTGCGCACAGGTGAAAAATTGCGTGAAAATTATATTATTCGTGGCGATTTTACCCATGAAGGTGGCGCTGAAGCCGTGAAAACATTAATGTCACTTCCCGAACCACCTACTGCTATCTTTTGTCACAGTGATATCATGGCGATTGGTGCGATGTGGCAAGCGAAAAAAATGGGCTTGAAGCTCCCTGATGACCTTTCTTTTGTTGGTTTCGATAACTTAGAGCAATCAAAATACACCTTGCCAGCCCTAACAACTATTAATCAACCTCGTGCTGAAATTGGTCATCATGCGATGCAATTACTGCTTGAGCAAATCCATGGACACAATGTAAACCCGGGCTCACGTCTCCTAGATTCTGATTTAATCATCAGAGAGAGCACAAAAGCGCCTAAAAGCTAGTCAAAGTTGTTCAGGTTAAGTAACATGTTAAGCCAAATGATGACGAACAATTGATAACTAGTGAATTAATAGCGTGGCACAAAAAGATTATGTAGCTCGGGGGCGCTCATCCGCCCGTAAAAAAAGCAAAGGTAAATCAAAGAAAGCACAAGGACTACCAATGACAACATTGGTTGTTGCTGTGGCAATTGTCGTGCTATTTGTTGGCGGCCTGTTTTATATCACTCAAAATAAAAAGGACACACCGCCCCCCCAAGTTGTCACACCAACAACACCGGGAAGTACGCTTCCACCAAAGCCTGAAGAACGTTGGCGCTATATTAAAGAGCTCGAACGCCGTGGTGTGGATATGCCAAATATTCAACAACCGAGTACTGGCAATAATATTGTGCGCCCATCAGATTTAACACCTGAACAGCGCCAGCTATTAGAACAAATTGATTCTGACAGACGCCAGCCTGTCACTAACTTGCAAGAAATCCCTGCAAACGGTAAACCAGTACCGCGCTCCCAAGTGCTCATCAATGAGCCAACTCAACCTATCGAGCCAGTACAACGTAAACCGGCGGTCAATATCCCTCCAAAACTTGAGGCTCAACCAACCGCGCCCGCAGCTCAGCCACAAACGGCACCAAGCACTAAACCGACAAACAGCTTGCAAAATATGGTTGTTCAATGCGGTTCATTCCGTACAGCAGAACAAGCTGAATCTGTGCAAGCTACTTTGGCATTCTCAGGTATTGAAAGCCGTGTAAGCGCAGGTGGAGGTTGGCACCGTATCGTTTTAGGGCCTTATTCCAAGTCCACTGCCGAAAAAATGCGTGACCGCGCAGCAGGTGCAGGTGTTTCCGGTTGTATTCTTCGTGCTTCTGGGGGTTGAAAAATTCCTCCTTCCCCCCCATGTACTGTTTTAATGTACTCATGAGCGGTACTTTGTGGCTTCAACCTAGTTCAAGTGATAGTTAATTAGACAACTATCACTTGAATTTATTCTTTTGAAAATCACATACAACCGCATTTTTTTGTAATAAACCAGGGGCTAACTCATGACAACAATCGTAAGTGTTCGCCGTAATGGCCAGGTCGTAATTGGTGGTGATGGACAGGCGACGATGGGTAATACCGTCATGAAAGGCAATGTCCGCAAAGTTCGCCGTTTATACAACGACAAAGTCATTGCCGGATTTGCCGGTGGCACCGCAGACGCATTCACATTATTTGAACTGTTTGAGCGCAAACTCGAACTTCATCAAGGCCATTTAACGAAAGCAGCCGTTGAACTTGCTAAAGATTGGCGCACTGACCGCATGCTTCGCAAGTTAGAAGCCTTGTTAGCTGTCGCCGATGAACACACTTCACTGATCATTACGGGTAATGGTGATGTGGTTCAACCGGAAAATGACTTAATTGCTATTGGCTCCGGTGGCCCATATGCGCAATCAGCCGCACGTGCTTTGTTAGAAAATACAGACTTAAGCGCCAAAGAGATCGCTGAAAAAGCACTCGCTATTGCAGGTGATATCTGTATTTACACCAACCATAATGTCAACTTTGAAGAAATTTCTTCAAAATCATAAGGATTGCTAGTATGTCCGAAATGACTCCACGCGAAATTGTCAGCGAACTCGACAATCATATTATTGGCCAGAATAAAGCCAAACGTTCTGTTGCGATTGCTCTGCGTAACCGCTGGCGCCGTATGCAGTTAAATGAAGTGTTACGTCACGAAGTCACCCCAAAAAATATTTTGATGATTGGGCCAACAGGGGTGGGTAAAACTGAAATTGCTCGCCGCCTTGCGAAATTAGCCAACGCGCCATTTATCAAAGTCGAAGCGACTAAATTTACTGAAGTCGGCTATGTCGGTAAAGAAGTTGACTCGATTATTCGCGATTTAACTGACTCCGCCGTTAAAATGGTGCGTTTACAGTCTATTGAAAAGAATCGCTATCGTGCCGAAGAAATGGCTGAAGAGCGTATTTTGGACGTTCTTATTCCACCAGCAAAAAATAACTGGGGGCAGTCTGAACCAACGGATGAGCATTCCCCTGCTCGCCAAGCATTCCGTAAAAAATTACGTGAAGGCCAATTAGACGATAAAGAAATTGAAATTGAAGTTGCTGCATCCCCTATGGGTGTTGAAATTATGGCGCCTCCTGGCATGGAAGAGATGACGAACCAGTTACAATCCATGTTCCAAAACTTAGCAGGCCAAAAGCAGAAGCCACGTAAGATGAAAATCAAAGAGGCATTCAAACTGCTAGTTGAAGAAGAAGCGGCTAAATTAGTCAACCCTGAAGAGCTAAAAGAACAAGCGATTGAAGCAGTTGAACAAAATGGTATTGTCTTCATCGATGAGTTCGACAAAATTTGTAAACGTGGTGGTCAAAGCTCAGGGCCAGATGTCTCTCGAGAAGGGGTTCAACGCGATTTACTGCCATTAATCGAAGGCTGCACCATTTCGACTAAGCACGGCATGGTCAAAACTGACCACATTCTGTTTATCGCTTCAGGTGCGTTCCAAGTTTCGAGCCCATCAGACTTGATCCCTGAACTCCAAGGTCGCTTGCCAATTCGTGTTGAATTACAAGCGCTGACAACTGAAGATTTTGTGCGTATTTTGACGGAACCAAATGCCTCATTAACTGAACAGTATAAAGCGCTGATGGCAACAGAAGGCGTGAATATTGAATTCACGACTGACGGTATTCGTAAAATTGCGGAGTCCGCATGGCAAGTCAATGAGTCAACCGAAAACATTGGTGCTCGTCGCTTGCACACCGTGCTTGAGCGTTTAATGGAAGATATTTCTTTCGATGCCAGTGACCGTAACGGGCAAACTATCCAAATCGATGCAGACTATGTCAGACAGCACTTAGATGAGCTGGTGGCGGATGAAGACCTGAGTAGATTTATTTTATAATCTTATTAATTATCTGGTTTTCATGTATCCTTAATATACATCGACTAAAGTGCAGCTTTTATCGCTGCACTTTTTTCTATTAAATATTCTGCCCATTACATTGAAAATACTCAGGTATCTCTCTATATGATGGGCTATTAAATTATTAAGAACACATCTCTAAAGAGTTTGAATTATAGGTAACTGCATGCAGTCGACATCCACAACAATAAGTCGTAAACAAGCTTGGATTGAAAGTCTCCGCCCTAAAACCCTACCTTTAGGGGTGATTGCGATTGTGACAGGCTCTGCACTCGCTTATTTAACTAATAATTTTAAATGGCCCGTCGCTTTATTAGCACTCATCACGGCGGGTTTATTACAGATTTTATCTAACCTTGCGAATGACTATGGTGACGCAGTCAAAGGCTCTGATACAGCAGAACGTATTGGTCCATTACGTGGTATGCAAAAAGGTGTTATCACGCAAGCGGACATGAAAAAGGCGCTCAGACTAAATATTACAGCAGCCTGCCTTTCTGGCTTACTGTTAATTATTGTTGCGTGCGAAAAGCCAGAGGATGCCATTGGTTTCGTCGCATTAGGCCTTATTGCTATCGTTGCTGCAATTACCTATACCGTTGGCAAAAAACCCTATGGGTACCTAGGGTTAGGGGATATTTCTGTCTTAATTTTCTTTGGCTGGCTAAGTGTTATTGGGACTTATTATTTACAAGCTAATAGTTTTAATATCATCACTGTCCTGCCCGCAACTGCCTGTGGGTTGCTCTCTGTCGCAGTACTGAATATCAATAATATGCGTGATATCGAAAATGATATTAAAGCAGGTAAAAACACCTTAGCGGTACGTTTAGGTCCCCAAGGGGCTCGGATTTATCACACCATTATTATTGTTGCGGCAATTTTATGTTTGGCATTTTTTAACCTAATTTACTTGCACGGGTGGAGTGGTTGGTTATTTTTATTAGCCGTACCGATGCTAATGAACCATTTACGCCGCGTTCTGAGTGACCCTACCCCAGAAGGCATGCGTCCTTTACTCGAAAATATGGTGAAAGCTGCACTCGTGACCAACGTTTTATTCTCCATTGGCGTTGTAATGAGCAAATAACAGTCACTATTTGTCGTTTTTTTGACTTTTTCCGCCTATTTTTAGGCGGCTAACTTTGCCAAGTACTGTTGAAAAGGGATATACTGGCTACCTCTTGCAGCAAAAAAGACCTAACTCCTATGAAATATGATACATCCGAACTCTGCGATATTTACCAAGAAAGCGTTAATGTGGTAGAACCCCTTTTCTCCAACTTTGGTGGACGTACTTCATTTGGCGGTCAAATCATTACAGTTAAGTGCTTTGAAGATAATGGCCTACTGTATGATTTGCTGGAAGAAGACGGCACTGGGCGCATTCTACTGGTTGACGGTGGCGGCTCTGTCCGTAAGGCACTCATTGATGCTGAAATTGCAAGACTCGCCGTTGATAACCACTGGGAAGGCATTGTGGTTTATGGTGCCGTCCGTCAGGTGGATGCACTAATGGAGCTTGACCTCGGTATTCAAGCTATTGCGGCGATGCCTGCAGGTTGCCCAGATGAAGGCATCGGTGAAAGTGATATCCGCGTTAATTTCGGCGGCGTCACTTTCTTCTCAGGTGATTACCTTTATGCCGATAATACTGGCATTATTCTTTCTGAAGAGCCATTAATCCCGTCTGAGAACGACGATTTTATCGAAGATGACAATATCGACGCATAATCCGTTAAAAATTCTATAAATAAGGGCTGCAATAATTTGCAGCCCTTATTTTTATACTCTACTACGCGAGGTATGACGAAAGTTTCTCTAAACCCTACAGCGTGAGATATAACAAAGATTTCTCTAAATAATTCGTGTTGTAGGTAGGCGGCAAAGTCGATAAGACCCTAGGAGCATACACAAGTATGTGACTCGGGCGAAGAGACGAAGCCAGCGCCCTACAATGTGAGGCATAACAAACATTTCTCTAAATAATTCGTGTTGTAGGTAGGCGGCAAAGTCGATAAGACCCTAGGAGCATACATAAGTATATGACTAGGACGAAGAGACGAAGCCAGCGCCCTACAATGTGAGATATATTTCTCTAAATAATTCGTGTTGTAGGTAGGCGGCAAAGTCGATAAGACCCTAGGAGCATACATAAGTATGTGACTAGGGCGAAGAGACGAAGCCAGCGCCCTACAATGTGAGATATATTTCTCTAAATAATTCGTGTTGTAGGTAGGCGGCAAAGTCGATAAGACCCTAGGAGCATACATAAGTATGTGACTAGGGCGAAGAGACGAAGCCAACACCCCTACAACGCGAAGTATGACGAGAAATTACACTTCTTCCATCTTACCTAGCAGAGTCCGTAAACGCTCTTGCCAAGCTTGCTGCTCTTGTTTTAATTGTTCATTTTCACGCACCAGTGAATCCGTACCTGACTTTGCTGTTTCCAACTCTTGGCTTAGTGCACCATTTTTATCTTTTAATTCATCGATTTCCATTTGTAACAGTGTGATTGTATCAATCGCTTGTTGGACTTTGGATTCTAGTTTTTCAAATACTTCAAATGACATAATTCTGGTCTCCCTTATCAGCTTTTACACGATTGTAAGTAGCATGATCCTCTGTGTCCAGTTCCTTCCTTCTGAATCGTAATAACCTTCATAAAAAAACACTGGTCAGATCACATCACAAAGGTCGAATTCATCACTATTTTTGATTGTTTTGTTTCGCTTTAGTGATGCAACACACATTTTTCAATTTCGATATTTCTCGTTTATGTTCTTTAACGATAAATTCACAGTTAATGATTTTCGATTAGAAAATCTTAACTTAAAAAAACATTACAATATTTTTCATTTTCGTAGGATAGAAACATATGAGCCAAATGACGACTACATCACTCACAGGTCAGTGCATCTCAGAGTTTTTAGGGACTGCGCTACTGGTATTTTTTGGTCTAGGCTGTGTTGCTGCCGTTAGAATAGCTGGCGCACAACTAGGTTTATGGGAAATTAGTATTATCTGGGGCTTCGGCGTTGCTTTAGCCGTTTACCTAACGGCGGGTACTTCCGGTGCTCACTTAAACCCAGCCGTTACTCTCGCATTATGGCTATTTGCGTGTTTTGATAAACGCAAAGTCGTCCCTTATATCATCGCACAGATGCTAGGAGGCTTCTTTGCTGCCGCCTTAGTTTACTCAATGTATTCCCCTGTATTTTTCGATTACGACCAAGTCCACCATATCATTAGAGGCTCACAAGAAAGCTTATTCACTGCTGGTGTTTTCTCAACCTACCCTGCACCACAAATTAGTGTTCCTCATGCATTCTTTATTGAGGTCATTATTGCTGCCATTCTTGTTTGCTTAATACTCGCCCTAACCGATGATGGCAATGGTGTCCCTCGTGGCCCACTTGCTCCATTATTAATTGGTATTTTGATTGCCGTCATCGGCGGGTCATTTGGCGCACTCACAGGATTTGCACTCAACCCAGCTCGTGACTTCGGTCCAAAGGTTGTCGCTTATCTCGCTGGTTGGGGTGATATCGCTCTCACCGGTGGCCGCGATATTCCCTATTTTCTCGTCCCATTGACAGCACCTATTGTTGGTGGTCTGCTAGGCGCATTCGCCTATCGCAAACTAATTGGTCGCCACTTACCTTGCATGGTATGTGAAGAAGAGACCAAAACAGAAAAATTATCCGTTAAAAACACCAAATCCTCGGAACAGGCTTAAATTATGACAACTGAAACCACTATTGCGAAAAAGTATATTGTTGCACTCGACCAAGGCACAACCAGCTCACGTGCTGTTGTACTCGACCATGATGCAAATATTGTCAGTATTTCACAACGTGAATTCACCCAAATTTATCCTAAACCAGGCTGGGTAGAACACGACCCAATGGAAATATGGGCATCACAAAGCTCAACACTTGTGGAAGTTCTCGCTAAAGCAGATATTCGTACCGATGAAGTCGCTGGGATTGGGATCACTAACCAACGTGAAACTACCATCGTATGGGAAAAAGCCACTGGTAAGCCCGTTTATAATGCGATTGTGTGGCAATGTCGCCGCACTGCTGATTTTTGTACGCATTTAAAACAAAATGACCGTGATTTAGAGGAATACATTCGCCAAAATACCGGCCTGGTTGTTGACCCCTATTTCTCCGGTACCAAAGTAAAATGGATTTTAGATCATGTTGAAGGTGCACGTGAACGTGCCGAGAAAGGAGAATTACTATTTGGGACTGTCGATACTTGGCTCGTTTGGAAAATGACACAAGGGCGTGTTCATGTCACCGACTACACCAATGCTTCCCGAACCATGTTGTTCAATATCCGCAACCTTGAATGGGATGATAAAATCCTCAAAGCACTGAATATTCCACGAGCGATGCTCCCTGAGGTACGCCCTTCTTCCGAAGTCTACGGGCAAACCAACATTGGGGGGAAAGGCGGAACACGTATTCCAATTTCAGGGATGGCAGGAGACCAACAAGCCGCACTTTATGGTCAACTGTGTGTTAAATCAGGGATGGCAAAAAATACCTATGGCACTGGCTGTTTCCTACTGCTGAACACCGGCGAAACCGCTGTACGCTCAAATCACGGCCTACTGACGACCATCGCATGCGGCCCAAAAGGCGAAGTCAATTATGCCCTTGAAGGTGCAGTATTCGTCGGCGGTGCGTCTATTCAGTGGCTACGTGATGAATTGAAACTTATCGATGAAGCGACGGACTCTGAATATTTCGCCACTAAAGTAAAAGACAGTAATGGCGTGTATGTTGTTCCTGCCTTTACAGGTTTAGGTGCTCCATATTGGGACCCGTATGCACGCGGAGCAATCTTTGGCTTAACCCGTGGTGCAAACCGCAACCATATCATCCGCGCAACATTAGAATCTATCGCTTATCAAACCCGTGATGTACTTGATGCCATGCAAGCAGACTCTGGTGAACGCTTAAAAGCACTGCGCGTTGATGGGGGCGCTGTCGCTAATAATTTCTTAATGCAATTCCAATCAGATATTTTAGGTACCCCTGTCGAGCGCCCTGAAGTGCGAGAAAGCACCGCATTGGGTGCAGCCTACCTTGCTGGTTTAGCGGTCGGTTTTTGGAGTAACCTTGATGAGTTACAAAGTAAAGCCACCATTGAGCGCGTATTCAAACCGGGTATTGAAACAACAGAACGTAATTTCAAATACGAAGGGTGGAAAAAAGCGGTTGCCCGTGCTCAAGAATGGGAAGATCGCGGTTAATTTTTAATTCAAAACAAATCGCTCAAAGGCAGCACTGAAGTGCTGCCTTTCTTTTTCATAAAACTAATTAACTAATAAATATAAAATCAATAATCAGATTAATAATAAATTAGAAGAACAATAAATATTTATTTAAAGTTATCTAGTAAGAGGAAAATTACCTATTGATATTTTAAGAAATAAATAAAGGACACGGTTATGGAAAACCGATACGAAGAACAAAATAAACCCATTTCATCCATTAAAAACCAATATGATAGCAATATTAAACAACAACCATTAAAAATTGGCTTATACGCAAATAAAAGTAGGGTCGTAGTTATTGATAATAACTCACCATTATTAAAAAGCTTAAGCCTTGACCCTACGTTTTCAAAAGAGGGCAAAGCCGCTCATGAGCTATTTAGCTGGCTTATAAATAAGCCGCGAATTATAGGAGAAGCTAAAAAAAGCTACATTGCTAGCACGTTACCAGAGTCTCAATTTTCTGGTTTCAAGTTCCATTCCAAGCAAGGTATATTTGTAGAAAGCTTTAATTCACCCCATGAATGGATCGACGGAGAAGTTAGAGCACAGGCCCAGCTCGCTGATTTATTGCTGCCAAGTGGGGAATGGCATCGCCATTATAGTATCGTAGTCTTGCCCGAAAGTGCCAATGATAAACAAATCGAACTCATTCGCCATTGGTTGGAGCTCACTGGAGGTAGTTTATTGATAGTAAAAGATAAACAAAAAAAAATATCAGCTTCTACTCAACAATTAATTAATGAACTTCGCCCAGTAGAGCACATTGAGCTAGCCAGCAATACCTTAGAAAATCACAACTTCCAACAAATTATTACCCTACCACCCCCTGCAATAAGCTCATTGAAGCTAACAGATGAATTACGAAAAAACAGTCAATACTTTTCAGCATCCATAAAAAACACCAATAATAACAATATATTATCCTTACATGACATCCCAATTACAGAAACATCATCTTGGCAAAAGATTGCCCATTCAATCGAAACCGATGTTAATAGAATGATGGTAGAACACCAGCTTCCTGCGGTTAAAATCAGCTATGAAAAGAATACCTTAAAACTTGTTGGGGAGAATATCATTTTTCGCCAATTTCAATTGAAACAAACAAAACAAGTAACCTCCCGATATAATGAGCAAAAGCAGATTCCTCAAATCCTACCTATTTTAGTAACAGAAAACCCGGATGAGCTGCCAAATCAGCTGGTCGTAGGCGCTATAACAGGAAAACTACCCAATATCCCTCATATTAAGGGTTACAAAATCCTTGAACAGCCCAAATTTGGTCGATTAACGTTAAATAATATTACCAATGAGTGGCAATATATTGCCAATAACGCAAAATTTAAAACCCAGTCAGATCAGTTTGATTTTATCGCCATACTGCCTAATGGGCAGGAATCTCAGCCTATTTCAATTCAGCTACAGACCGAAAATGCACCACAACATCGTATTCCAGGGAAACGTATATTTTCCGTTCAAAACCCAATTTATCATGAACCTCAACGGCGTTATCACCCCACACCAAGCGATATGCAAATCCATAATATTCAACTAGCGCAAACTCACCTGCAGAATATGACAGATAAGCATATGAGCTTAACGGCTAATCGCTGGGCATTATTGAATTTAGAAATAACAAGTATAAGCGCAGCGAAATCCCCCGATATTGAGGCGATTATCAGTAATAAAGAAAGAAAAATATTAGGCCGAATAAGACTTACAGGGCCAGACCATTTACCCAAAATATTGACAGCACTTCCCCGCCAGCCCAATGTCTCCGCACAAGATTGGCATCAGCAACGCTTTACCGCCCCGCTAAAAGGTGAGTGGATACAACCGGATATCAACATCATTATCACTGTTAATGGCAAACCTATTATCACAGAGGAAACTAACCAGTATGGTGTATTTTCACCCAATGTCACCCTTGATAACCACTTAATTGTTCATGTTGATAGCCACAGTTTATACCAACAAGGGCATGGTGTTTATTCATCATCACCACTAAGTTGGGGAAAAGAAGCTGCAACAATCTTACCGATCGGGCAGTTCACACTGTATAGCTCTCCTGCCACAGTAAGTCACCCTAGCTTAACGCCATATATGACTGGCACCAATAATAACGCCATTCCGTTTATTCATCCTCATTATGATAACCCTAAAGAAATTGGCAATCACACTAACGCACAAGTTCATTGGGCTTACAATAATAGCCAACAATATAAAATTGCTAACAATGCTAATTCTGACTATCAATATACTGCGATTGAAATTTTTTCCTCAAGCTTCAATAACTTGCTATTAGGGCAAGCCTCCCGCAATCATGGAGGTGGGGTTCATGAACCTAACGTGATGTTCCATGAGGCTTTTGGTCATGGCCTTGGCTTGCCGCATACCAATTCGCAAGATCATAATAATCAGCCAGCATACCCTTACCCCCCCTATGACCACGGTAAAAAACCAGCTTATAACCAATCTAGACAATATTACGTTACTTATCACTCTCCCCATACTTTTCGAAAACAAGCTATCCCAACGATGCTCTCTTATTTTGTTCCTTTTAGCAGTGATGCCTATGATGCGTTTTTACCGCACGCAGATGCCTACAACCAAAAAATTCACCAATTTTTAACTAAAAGAGTACGCTGGCAAAGTAATAAAACGAAAGGGCTGGATATTGAAGATGGAGGATTTGCTGGGGATGGTTTTTATCAGCGCTGGGATCAAATCAGAAAACAATGGGTCATACTAACTCAACAGAATTACTCAAAATATTATAACCGGATACAAATTGAGCAATTTCCTCATCAACGCGATGTACCAATTTATTGGATACAACTCCAGTCGGCTAAAATGGCGGATAATACCCTTCACCCTTATAGTACGATCACCGTTGACCGTACGGTGGGGAGCTTACCTGCGAATTACCACAATCTAAAAACCGGGACTGGCCGCCAATTTTACATTTATCATAATTATGCTTTAACAGTAACTTATTCCACGCCAAATGGTTTATTAACCGAAGTCTTACAAATTCCACACGAAACGAGTTTTAATATTGCAGATAAAGGCGAATTGGTACAATTCACCATACATGAATTGAACCGCAAAAAAGAGCTTGGACAGCTCACTTCCCGCTATAGCAACCCGAATTCTTTAGCTAATCGCCTATTAGCAAAAAGGGATGGATACACATTACCCCCCCATCTACTTCTCGATAATTATTGGCAAGGTGCCCCTATCTTCTGGGCTGCAACAGAGGAAGGTGTCGTTGATTTCTCTACAGGTAAAATTAATATCGACAAAATTACATCAAAAAGCGCACTCTGCGCCAAATGGGTAGAAAATGGTCGCCTACACCAACAATACTTTTCATTATCAGATCCCTTTGGGCAAGACAGGCAAGTTGATACATCAATGAACTTTATTGCTCTTAATCACCTTAATACCTACAAAACTGGCTATTTATTGGAAAATACGATCCACCACCAAATGATAGAAACACCATTAATCGCAGATATAAATATTGAGCAGCAGATTGATATTAGTGATTTAAACTTATCTAATGGCCAACACTCTTTTTGGGTGACACTGGTGACAAGTAATGAGCAAAAACAAATCCAAGAAAAAGTACCTGTAGAGAGCTGGTATTTTTCAGTACAACAAAATCAATTAACCATAAAAGGAACGATAGACAGCACTCCTGGGTTAAAACTGGATGGAATACTCATTCATATTGACCAGCACTTGCAAGACCATGTTGCACCGAAGTTGATTTGGCTTCAACAAAATAATCAAAACCCAACCGGACAATTAGCAGAAAATATTGAGTTTCTAGATTACAACCGACCAGTAGTATTTAATTCAGGAAGTGTTTTGCCAGAACTAATATCATCAATACCAGAAGAAGAACCTAGTTCCTTTTATTCACCGACAATGTCAATTCCACAGCACAAGCAAGCTGATATACTGCTAAGTGCGTAATCTGAAAGTTTTACAGCCTGACTTTCTCACAATTAAACCATACGCTCTGAATGATTCATACGTTTTGCTAAAGGCAACCAACACAATAATATGAGCGTTGACATTAAAAACATCAGTAACCCAAGGCTAAACTGCCCGTTCTGCGGTAATAATGCCGAAACCCAAGTGGCAACACCTGAACCTATATTTTGCAAGCCACCCACGAGTGCACCCGCCGCCCCTGCTAAATAAGGGAAGGGCTCCATCGCACCTGTCGTTGCTAAGGGAAATAACATCCCCGCACCAAAGAAAAATACCGCTGCAGGTACTAACAGTGTCCAGGTATTCATAATCCCAAACCAACCTGGAATCCACATCATAAAGCCTGCCAATAGACAAATAAGAACGGAGTGCCACATCAAATTATAAAAGGTTTTTCCTTCTCGCCCCGCATACCAAGCACCAAAGAAAGCAGCAGGAATAGGCAATATAAATAAAATACTCACAGTAATACTATTGAGCCCTAAAACACCGCCCATTAATACACCACTACTGGCTTCAAATACGGCTATCCCAGCTAACGCGCCGACTAACATGGATAAATAAGATAGAAATGAACCGCTTGATAATAATTCCCGATATGACGCAATCATTTTATGTTTTTCAGGTGAAACAGGACGCGTTTCGGGTAACCAACGATACATGCTTAATAATACAGAAGCACCTAGGATAAACAGGAAAATATAACAAGCATGCCACCCCCAGAAATGCGCCAATATTCCACCGAACATTGGGGCTAATAATGGGCTCACTAATATACCCATATTTAATAAACTATTTGCATAACGTAACGCTGTGCCTTTATACAGATCACGAGGCATGGTTCTTGCCATCACACCAGCAACACCCGTTCCGAGGCCCTGCAACCCACTCGCTATAGTGAGTATATTTAATGTTGGCGCAAAAATCGCCACAATCGTTGAAAATAAGAAAATCGTTAAACCCGTTAAAATAACAGGTCTGCGACCAATTCGGTCAGATAATGGCCCATAAACTAACTGTGAAAAACCATAAGAAAATAAATAAGCCGCCATTACTTGTTGAACAGCACCTGAAGGCTCATTAAAATAAGTGGCAATTTCAGCAATGACAGGAACATAAATAGTTTGTGTCATTTGACCGACCGCTGCCAATGCAATTAGCATTAATAGCAAATTAAAGTGTTCCAGCTTTCTCATTTTTCTCTCAGATACATCCAATAATTCAAATACACCCTATTTCAGACACAAAATAACGCTGCATTATCTCAGTGTAATAACGCAAAATTATTTAGGTGCTTAATTATCAATATAAAATATCGCTCCACGCTTTGATGTCATTTTAAATAAGCTTTTGTGTCATTTAAAATAAATGGCAAATAGTGCGTTTTGCTTGAGTGTGACTAAGATAACAAAAGCCACCAACTTTTCGTAGTAGTGCGACATTTTATATTTTTCACCAATGGCAGTAATATTCGCCAGTATTGTCAACATAACTGTACATTGAAATCAAAAAATTACTCATTTCAAGAATAAATCACTAGAACACGTTATCGATAAGCATAAATAGTGAACTGTTTTAGTATTAAATCCTAGTGAGCCGCGCTTTGAGTTATTCGAATTATGTATTTGTTATTTTTAGCCGGTGGATATTTGAAATATAAAGAGGTGGAATGTATGGCTAATTGGGTAACAGGAACAGTGATTGAAGCCAAATTTTGGACCGACTCATTATTCAGCCTTGTTATCAAGGCCCCGATTAAACCCTTTACTGCAGGACAATATGCAAAACTTGGGCTAGAGATCGAAGGGGAACGTGTTCAACGAGCTTACTCTTATGTGAATGCGCCAAGCGATGACCGACTCGAATTCTATTTTGTCATTGTGCCAGGGGGCAAACTTAGCCCAAAACTCGCTAAACTTAAACCTAATGATACGTTGCAAATTACGGATGAAGCGACAGGTTTCTTTGTTTTAGATGAAATCCCATCATGTAAAAACCTATGGATGCTTTCAACAGGCACCGCTATTGGGCCTTTTTTGTCTATCCTACAGGAAGGTAAAGATCTGGAGCGCTTCGAGAAAATCGTTTTACTCCACGCTGTCCGTTATGAGAAAGATTTAAGCTATTTACCCTTAATGGAAACATTAGAACAACAATACCAAGGGAAATTGAAAATAGTTACCGTTGTCAGCCGTGAACATTGTGCAAATTCACTACATGGCCGTGTTCCTGCGTTAATTGAAAGCCACACTCTCGAAGATGCGGTTGGCCTAACGCTTTCACCCGAGACCTGCCATGTTATGTTATGCGGAAACCCCGAAATGGTGAGGGACACTCGCGATACATTAAAAAATAGTCATCAAATGGTTAAACATTTGCGCCGTAAACCCGGCCATATATCTAGTGAGCAATATTGGTAATGCAATGCACTACCCTGAAGCATTTTCAGGGTAGCATTCACTCTATGTGGTATTCGTGCATATGGTATCGACGCTATAGATAATCTACCGTTTCTGTTTCTTCACCATAGCGGTTAACACCCTCCATTCCCAGAAAAGCGCCGCAATCTATCACCATAATCATCGTAATAAATAAGGGTAAGAAACGCCCTATACCCCATTGCCACACAGGTTCAAATTGACTGACATCGATTGAAAAGAGAGCAAATGCCAATAAAATTAGCGCAAACCACCCTCCCGATTTACCACGATCATGTAAACGCTTCACAAAGATAGCGGCCAAAGGGTAAAGTAGTAAAATAAATAACGATATAGCAAGCGTTTCAGAGAATAGCAGTACATTTTGTAACAGGGCAACCGCCGTCATTAAAATAAAAATGACCGCAATACCTACCCAAAATGGCCGGCGACCGATACGGCCTTTGAAGGAAAAAGCCCATTGTTGTAATGTCATTACCTATTATCCTGATACAATGTGGAAAACTAAAAATGAGTGGTTCAAAAATGACCCAAATTTTATTTCGTTCTGTATACGCCATCATAACCATTTTTGTACTTAGTGCGCCACAACTGGCTATCGCTCAAAAAGTACCCACTTTGCCTGATACCGATTTCAAAGTCGCCTACTTAGCCCCAGATGCCCCTTCTTTTGAACTCACCATTCCAAAATTACGCAATCAATTCAATCAGGCTAATAAAGATTTATATCTCCATGAATATAAAGTTATTGCTAGCCAGGATATCTCTGCTCCCTATATTCGCGCAGCGTCTCGTATTAACCAACAGATATACTCCTCGGCAGTGTTAGAGCGTGGTAGTGAAAAAATTAAAAGTTTACAAATTACATTACTGCCATCAGATGACCCACAAGAAACCCAAAAAAATCGGCAGTTAATGGAAAACTATACTATTGCAATGATCCATATATTTGCCCCGGAAGTTTCATTGGACAACGCTCCAGAACTTACGGAAGCCTTAAATAAATTTATTGCCAATAATAATGCGACTCATGCTGAAGAAGCTCGGTTAGGCACTTTAAGATATATTTTAGTAAAAAGTGACAATAATGTGCTTACTTTTGCTGTTGAACCGATTAAGCTAGAACAACAAACACCCTAAACTGACTGTGATCACGCTCTAAGAACAAGCATGATGAAAAGCAAAGCTATTATTATCTATTGTTCTTATAATGCGAAAGGTGAATGGCGACAACATTGTCACGTTGCGCGTGTAACATAAGCGTGTGATGAATAACTTATTGATTAATCATTAAAACTCTCTGGTTGGAGGAAATAACATGCGACATCCATTGGTAATGGGTAACTGGAAACTGAACGGCAGCACACAGATGGTCAATGACCTCGTCGCTGGCTTGCGTAATGAACTAAGCAGCGTTGATGGCTGTGATGTGGCTATTGCACCACCTGCAATTTACTTAACCCAAGCTAAACACGCGTTAGCAGGTAGCCGTATTGCGTTAGGTGCACAAAACGTTGACGTTAACCTATCAGGTGCATTTACAGGTGAAACCTCTGCTGAAATGTTAAAAGATGTTGGCGCCAAATACATCATTATCGGCCACTCAGAACGTCGTACTTATCACAACGAAAGTGATGAATTTGTCGCTAAGAAATTTGCTGTATTAAAAGAGCAAGGCCTGATCCCAGTACTGTGTATTGGTGAAACTGAAGCTGAAAACGAAGCAGGCAAAACCGAAGAAGTATGCGCTCGTCAAATTGATGCCGTATTAAATTCTTTAGGCGCAGAAGCTTTCCAAGGTGCCGTTATCGCCTATGAGCCAATCTGGGCTATCGGTACTGGTAAATCTGCAACACCAGCACAAGCACAGGCAATCCATAAATTTATTCGTACTCATATTGCGAAGAAAGACGCAGCCATTGCCGAGCAAGTTATCATCCAATACGGCGGTTCTGTTAATGCTAGCAACGCAGCTGAGTTATTCACCCAACCAGATATCGATGGTGCCTTAGTGGGTGGAGCTTCTCTGAAAGCTGACGCTTTTGCTGTTATTGTTAAAGCGGCTGCTGAAGCAAAAAAAACTAAATAAGGTTATTTTAATACCTTGAGATTAACCGCCAAATATTGGCGGTTTTTTGTTTTAATTTTTTTAATTAATGCCTCTATTAATAATAAAGTTCATATCTAAAATTTTATCCTCCCATGATTCCAAATCATATGAATAATTATAATTTAATTTTTAATAAAATAATAAACAATTAATTAAATTTAAAATCAATTAACAAACAAATGATTAAAAATCTCAAAAAACAGTATTAATAAAAATATAAATTTATTCTCAAAGAAATAAAAACAACCATAATAACAGTGAGATACGGATTATTAGCCCTTTGCTTTATATATACTATCCATCATTTATTAAATAATAACGGTAGACAACCTATAAAAGTTAATACACATTTATCTCGCTAATCGCTCAACTAGATAATTAACATTAATAACTTTTACCCTGAAGGATAAATATGAAATATATAGTTGGTTTAATCTATAGCATCATAATTATATTCCCTACAATTTGTTTCTCTGAATTAAATAATGACTCTTGGCGAGTTAATACCAATATCTATTTGGAAATAGAAGAATACCAAGGTCAACGTGATTCATTTAAAAATAAGGTCTACGATAAAATCAGTACAGTTGGGCAATTAAAGTTATACAACCCTAAATCTGACTGGCGTTTTACCCTAGATCATCGTGAATCCTTAAGGAATCATGGCCGTAATTTCACAACTTCACGGGATTCTTACATTCGAAACCGCACACAAATTGATGCTATCAAACAAATTCTCAACACTTCAAAATCAGACTTAGAACTTGGTTTTCGTTACAGAAAAGAGTCAAACGATGTCGAGCCTAACACCAAAGCACGTTCTTCGAATCGTTTATATGGCCTAACCCCAGCCGGTGAGTACCGTTTCAACGATGATTGGTCTTTTAATTTTTGGCTTTCTTATTTTTATTACAGTAATTATTTCAATGACAGTAGCCATGAAGCGGAAACCGAATATGGCGTAACCTATAAATATTCAGATGCATTAAAAGCAAAACTCACTGTTTATATTGACAACCAATGGGATAAAAATTTCAGTACCCGCTTTTTACAATCACAAGTTCGTGCTTACTTACCCATTACCATTAAGCCGAACTGGAAAATTACTCCATATGTGCGTTATTTCTTACAAGAAAATACCTATGATAAAAATAATTATCTAACACAGGAAATTAAAAATGGCTTCCGCATTGGTTCTCGTGTGGAATACAAAGCTACACCATCCCTGACTTTATGGAGTGAACTCGCCTACGAGCCTTCAACATGGAGATCACCAAAAAAGAATGGGATCACGTCAGGGTATGATAATAAACAAACGCTATACCTCGGTAAAATTGGCGTAAAATACCAATGGTAACCTTTAATTTGCCATCAACTTATTTCTCATAAAAAAATAAGCCATATGAAATTTCATATGGCTTATATATTTTAAATTACAAAATCATTTAAATATAAGAATAAAATATTTCGAAAAGTAAATAATTAGTGAAATTATTAACTTTTTACGTTCCATTGTCGATTTAAATATCATTTAATTATAATTTATACTTACGTCACATAACAAAATAATATCAAACTGAAATTATTCTAGATTAGAATCAATTATTCTCAAAAATTTACTATTTAATATCAATTAGATAAATAAAAACCATCTCAACATTTATTTGCACTCTATTCCTCTTACTCTAAAAGAGAGAATACTACCAACTGTGAGCACTCTCACATCATAAATATATTCAGCCACTTATTATTTTCCGAAAAATAACCTAGAGAAAATAAAAATGAAGAAATTCACTTTACTTAGTGCTTGTATTTTCAGTGCATTTTCAATGGCTAACCCAATAACACAAGCCCAATTGAATGAATTATGGCAAGACAAACAAAAGTCTGCTCAAGAAATAGTGGATAATATGTCCGAGGCTGAGAAAATTGGTCAGCTCTTCATGTTAGATTTCAGATATTGGAATAAAGACAGCCATGGGGAACCCGCCCCTTTTCTCGTTATGAATGATGAAGTTTCTAAGGTTATCAATCAGTACCATCTCGGCTCGGTGATCCTATTTAGAGAAAATCTGATTGATACACCACAAACTGTGGAGTTAATTAATAAACTTCAATCTTCCCGCAGTAACCTTCCATTATTTATTGGCACCGACCAAGAAGGGGGCTATGTCACCCGCTTACGCGTAGGTACCGAAATGCCTGGTAATATGGCACTAGGCGCAACACGTAACCCAGCCCTTGCAGAACTAACAGGGATGATCCACGGATATGAGCTATCCAGTCTTGGTTTTAATATCAATTTTGGCCCAGTTGTTGATGTTAATAACAATCAAAATAACCCAGTGATAGGGGTACGTTCATACTCAGATGATAAAAATTTAGTTGGAACTCTGGCCACCAGCTATATTCAAGGTATTCATAAATATAATTTATTGACGTCACTTAAGCATTTCCCTGGTCACGGAAATGTTTCTGCTGACTCTCATGTTGATTTACCCGTTGTTAATTCTGACGCAAAAACATGGCGAGATACTGAACTCGTCCCATTCAAATACGCGTTATCTCATGGTGCTGATGCCGTCATGACCGCACATATTATTGTACCAGCACTGGATGACCATAAGATCACCACACTTGCCGGTAAACAAGTTGGCACCCCAGCGACGCTTTCCAAACCTATTTTGCATGATATTTTACGTGATGAGCTCAACTATGACGGCTTGATAGTGACAGATGCCATGGATATGGGGGCTATTGCAGACAATTTCGATATTAATTGGGCGGTAGAAACCTCGTTACTTGCTGGCTCAGATATTATTCTTATGCCAATCAAAATGTGGGACTCCCAAGCGGTTTCTCGTTTAGATAACATGTACCGCTATTTAGAAACACAAGCAGAAAAAAATCCAGAACTGAAGAAACGTATTGATGAATCCGCAAAACGTGTGGTGCTGAAAAAGCTTCAGCAAGAAATTACGGCACAACCTGTAGACTTAGTGAAAGCGGAACAAGTCGTCGCATCAAAAGGTCATAAAGATATTGAAAATATGGTTTCTGAGCAGGCTATCACATTAATTAAGAATGAGAATGTACTGCCTTATCAATTAAAACCGCTCAATCGAATTTTCACTATTTCTGATGAAAAACCACGCAATACTTTAATTCAAAAACAGTTAAATGATATCGCACAAGAAACGGGAGTTGCAATTATTACAGGCGAAAGTGTCGTTAAATTGAATGAAAACACACTAACTCAAGATGAAGCAAAAAAACTGGTGCAAAACCAAGATTTGGTATTACTGACGACCTATAATTTAAAGGATACGCCAACGAATGCTCAGCGTATCATTGATGCTGCAAACCAGCTTAAAACCCCGATTGTTGTTATCTCTTCACGTAACCCCTATGACATTGCATACCTAAACAATGTAAGCGCAAATATTGCCATCTATGGTATCACTGGATTTGATATCACCAATAATAACCGCAATTCGTTAGAAACCAATATTCGTAGCGGGTTACGGACATTATTTGCCAACACTCATGGCCAGCCGCTAAACCCACCTCAAGGGGTGCTACCCGTTAATATCAAAAACCCACAAGGTAACAAAGTCCTGTTCCCTTATGGTCATGGCGAAACTTATTCCACAGTCAATTAATTACACAGCCTATTAATTATTACCAATGATTCCGCCTTTATACCTCCACGGTATAAAGGCCAGATACTAACGCCTTGAATAAAGGTATAAAAAAATAAAATACACATAAAAATTAAAGGGTTAAAATGAAAACTTCACTGAATGGTTTACTTTTTGTTACGCTCACAGGATTGGCAACATCCGTTTTCGCAGCCGATCAAGTCAATAATGATTACTGGCGCGTTTCTTCCAACGTCTATATGGAACTCGAAAAATTTGAAGGGCATCATAATACCAGCGGTCGTAAGGTCTACGACAAAACCACGATGGTTGGGCAGCTATTTTTAGTGAATCCTGAATCAAAATGGAGCTTTTTTCTGGAACATAAGGAATCATTAAGAAGCTACAACCATAATTTTTCAACATCCAAAGACTCTTTTATTCGTAATCGTACACAAATTGGTGCTACTCGGAAAATGTATGCCAGCGAGATTGGCCAGTTCAATTTAAATGTCACCTATCGCAAAGAATCCAATGACTCCGCACCAGGTACACAAGCGCGCCCATCGAATACGATGTTTTGGTTAATGCCTAGCGGGACATACAATTTCAATGATAAGTGGGCGTTTAACTTTTGGGATGCAGTTTATCACTACGACAATTTCCACGCCCCCAACAGTTATGAGTGGGAATCCGAGCACGGGCTTGTTTACAAGGTCAATGATTCCGCAACCGCCAAAGTCTATCTATACACCGATTGGACATGGGATAAAGACTTTAATAAGACATGGGAACAAAACCAAATTCGCGGTTATTTTCCTATCACGTTAAACCAGGATTGGAGCGTAATGCCTTATTTTCGCTATTATTTAAATGAACATAACTACGATAGCAACAAACGTACAACTCAGAAAGTTAAAGACGGCTACCGTGTCGGGACACAGGTTTTTTATAACTTAACACCAAAACTAACGCTATGGGGCGGCTTCGCGGTTGAACCTAGTACTTGGGAAAACCCAAAAAATGCAGGTATCACCTCTGGTGGCAATAACCGTCAAACATTTTATCTTGGCCAGTTAGGTGTCAAATACCAGTGGCAATAAATTAGCCCTAATATACCTCTCAGATAATACTCTAAATAGTTCAAATTGTAGGTAGGCGGCAAACAAACGAGGCCCTAGGAGCATACACCAGTATGTGACTAGGGCGAGTGCGTGCAGCCAACACCCCTACAAATTGAAATATGACGAGTATTTAGGCGGCAAACAAACGAGACCCTAGAGCATACACCAGTATGTGACTAGGGCGAGTGCGTGCAGCCAACACCCCTACAAATTGAAATATGACGAGTATTTAGGCGGCAAACAAACGAGACCCTAGAGCATACACCAGTATGTGACTAGAGCGAGTGCGTGCAGCCAACACCCCTACAAATTGAAATATGACGAGTATTAGCGTTGAATGATTTCGTCGAACACCCCTCCATTCGCAAAATGGGTTGCTTGCGCGGCTTGCCAGCCGCCAAAGCTGCCATCAACCGTCAGCAGTTTTAGTTCAGGAAACTGTTGTTGATATTTTTTGGCCACTTCGCTATTTCGTGGGCGATAGTAGTTTTTAGCTGCAATTTCCTGCCCTTGCGCAGAATAGAGGTGCTCTAGATAAGCTTCTGCAACCGCCCTGCGGTCACGTTTATCGACGGTTTTATCGACAACAGCGACGGTTGGCTCAGCGAGAATCGAAATACTTGGCGTCACAATTTCAAACTGTCCGCTTTCCCCTAACTCATTTATGGCTAATAACGCTTCATTTTCCCAAGCAATTAATACATCGCCGATACCACGTTCAACAAAACTATTGGTTGCGCCACGAGCCCCTGAATCGAGGACTTCTACATTTTGATACAGCTGTTTAACAAACTGCTTCGCTTTTTCAGAGTCTTGCTGGTTTTTATCTAATGCATATCCCCATGCTGCTAGATAATTCCAACGAGCTCCACCAGAGGTTTTCGGGTTGGGTGTCACCACAGAGACATCTTTGCGGACTAAATCGTCCCAATCTTTGATGTTTTTCGGGTTATCTTTACGAACTAGAAAGACGATAGTCGATGTATAAGGAGCTGAGTTATCGGGAAGTTTTTCTATCCAGTTTTTATCTATACGACCACTTTGTGCAATAGCATCAACATCATAGGCTAAAGCTAACGTCACAACATCGGCTTCTAACCCATTCACCACTGATATAGCTTGCTTACCTGAGCCACCATGAGACTGGCGAACAGTGACGGTATCCCCCGTTTTCTTTTGCCAATAATCACTAAATTCCTGATTATATTGCTGATAAAACTCACGAGTCGGATCATAAGACACATTCAACAATTGAATGTTTTTCGCCCATGTCCCTGTCGCTAACAGCAATAGCAATGCTGTCGTGAATTGTGATTTTTTTACCTGCCATGAACGTGTCATTTGCCTTCCCTCATTAAATTTGCGATAAGGAGAGGCTGACAGATAGCATCAATTACGGGAAATAATTAAAAAGAAAAACTTATAAGAATGAGGAATATATGAACAGAGTATTATCTGGAATACAGGATCAAACCTGCATAGCGGGAAATCACTATGCAGGAGAGATTTGCAATTATAGAGGGATTAGTACAGCTTCTTCGCCGTATCAAACCAATCCTTCTTAAAGACGCGCTTCATATTCATAACCGCATCAATAATGTCATGATGGACTAATTTTTCATTTTGAATACCCACACAGCGCCCGCCGTAGCCTTCCAACAGAAGTTGAATGGAATAAGCCCCCATGCGTGATGCTAAAATACGGTCATAAGCAACCGGAGAACCACCACGTTGGATATGACCAAGAACCGTTGCACGGGTTTCGTGGTGTGTTTCCTGCTCAATATATTTCGCTAATTCACCCACATCACAAACGTGTTCGGTAATAGCAACAATCGCATGGCGTTTGCCTTTTTCAATACCACGTTTGATTTCTGATAATAGTTCTTCGCGGTCAAAAGCCATTTCCTGCTCAGGTAACACTAAGAACTCACAGCCCCCAGCAATCGCAGCAGATAGCGTTAAATCACCACAGTAGCGACCCATTACTTCAACAATAGAAATACGTTTATGGGACGTCGAGGTATCGCGAAGGCGGTCAATAGCCTCAACAACTGTTTCAAGTGCAGTGAAATAACCGATGGTATAGTCTGTGCCAGCAACGTCATTATCAATCGTTCCCGGTAAACCAATACATGGGAACCCAGCTTCCGTCAGTGCTTTAGCCCCCAAATAAGAACCGTCACCACCAATAACAACTAATGCGTCAATATGATTTTTCTTCAGATTATCGAATGCGACAGCACGCACTTTTTCATCACGGAATTGTGGAAAACGAGCTGAGCCTAAGAAGGTACCACCACGGTTAATCATATCTGACACGCTATACCGGTCTAATTGCTTCATGCGGTTTTCATATAGGCCAAGGTACCCGTCAAAAATACCCATGACTTCTAAACCTTCACCTAATGCCGCGCGAACCACACCGCGGATCGCTGCATTCATGCCTGGCGCGTCACCACCACTCGTTAAAACCCCAATTCTTTTAATCTGCTTGACCATGATGACCTCTGATTAATGAACATAAAATTGCAAATCGATAAAACCGTTACGCTGCTAATCTTTTTAACGCTAATTACGCTGGCTTACTAGTGCTGAATTGATTCACCTAACAGCATAATACGGCAAAGAGTGAATTATGCATCTGCTTTCCATCAAGCTTTTATGTTTTATTGTGATCCAGTTTACATAATTCTAGCCGATCACCCCAATAGGTAAATCTTTCAATGCAAAAAAAGCCCTAGAGTACCAACTAAAGCGAATTACCCTAGTTGAATCTTAGTTTGAAATAAAAATTAAGTATTGATGATAACACTTAAATTCCTTCGATGCTGTACCTATAAAACAAAAGAAAAGCACCATTTGGTGCTCTTTTAATTAACGAACAAAAACGAAAATAAAATTGGCCTATGTATAGTAATAACGCGTTAAATGGAAAAAAATAGGCGCGGCAAAACACAATGAGTCAATGCGATCCAGCATGCCCCCATGTCCTTCAATAATCGCCCCAAAATCTTTAATACCACTATCACGCTTAATGGCTGACATACATAACCCTCCCACAAACCCCATAATGGTAATCGCTAATGACATCAGTCCCGCAACCCACCAGCTAAATGGAGTTACCCAGTAAAGGCAAATACCAATAAGCACTGAAGATAATACGCCGCCAATAAAGCCTTCAATGGTCTTGTTTGGGCTCAACTTAGGCACAATAGGCCGTTTACCCATTAACTTACCAAAAACATACTGCAACACGTCTGAAATTTGCGTCACAATAATCAAGAAAAGTAATAATTTTACGTTTTCGCCTTCATAACCTTGAATATTCAGCATCAACAACGCGGGTACATGGCTCAAACAGAAAACCGCCACCAACATTCCCCACTGAATTTTTGCTGTTCGCTCAAGAAAATGAAAGGTATCTCCCGCTAAAGCAATGCGAGTCGGCAAGAAAAGGAAGACAAAGACAGGCACAAAAATTGAAAATAACCCATACCATTCAATACCAACTAAGACATATTGCAATGGAATAAAAACAAAAAAGCACCAAAATAATGCTTCATGGTCACTGCGCCGTGTTGGCGTTAAGGTAATAAACTCTCTGAGTGCAAAGAACGATATCAGCGCAAATAAGATCACCACACCTATATTGCCAAGCACAACAGCCAGTACACAAATAATGCACATGACCCACCATGCACGAATACGCGCATTCAAATTATCAATAGTTGGGGTGCTTTTTTCACCTGAATAACGGTATGCAAGAATACCACCAATAACACTAGCAAATACCAGTATCCCAAAAACACCTGACAACAATAATACTAATTCCCTGTCCCCAATATTCATGGCATTAGCTCCTCAAGCGCTACTTTTGCTCGCTGCAAAAAGGCGATTTTATTTTCATTTTCCATAAGAGGCTCCAGAGGCTTACCAACGATGGCTGAACAAATCACCGGCACAACAAGCTTTGACCCCTTCGGTAACACACGATTTAAATTTTCCAAATAAACGGGAACAACTTCAACATCAGGGTATTTTTTCGCGAGATGGTAAAGCCCACTTTTAAATTGGCTTAAAGTTTCCCCATCACCACGTGTGCCTTCAGGAAAAAATATTAATGAATGCTTTGCCTCTAATACTGACTCTAAAGGAGCTAATGTATTATTTTGAGCTGGCTTATCACCTTTTCTATCGACCAATACCGCCCGAAAAACCTTATTAACTAAATAACGTCGAAACGGTGTTTTGACCCAATAATCTTTAGCGGCAACCGGGTGAACAAAATGACGCATTAACGGCGGTAACCCAGACCAAATAACCAAACCATCAAGATGGCTTGAATGATTGGCATAATAAATACGTGTGGTCATTGAAGGTTGGCACCCTACCCAACGAGTGCGAACACCTGTTAATAAACGGCAGGTTCCCGATAACAGCATGCCCATTCCCTTAGCTAAAAGAGAAATTCTCTGCACTTTTTCCATCTTTTTTCCTTGCTAACGTTTTATCAAACGAAAATTTGCAAAATTACGAAAAGACCTGAATATCGTTTAATTAACAAGATAGAGAGTCGGTTACAGGAGCACAACGGGATAAGTTCTGATTTGCAATATAAGAAAAGTAATATTGAGATAAATAGCAGGAAATACGTGATTGGTGTAGCAATATATCATCATATTACTACACCAAAATAACACTCAACTAACGTCAATAATTAAATATTATTTTTTGTCAGCGGCAATACGGTCACGGATGTTTTGTGCACGTTCGCTTGATGGTGGGTGAGAGTCAAACATGCTTGTCTCGCCGCTACCCATTTTCGCTAATTTTTCAAAACCAGTGACTAAACCGTCAGTTTTAACACCACGTTTTTTTAGTAAGTCATAAGAGAAGTTATCTGCTTCGCTTTCTTGGTGTTGAGAGAACTGTGAGTTAATCAGTTTTTCACCCAGAGCTGCAACTTGTGATGCACTCAGTTGTTCTACAACGCCACCCGCTGATGCTGCGGCAGTACGTGCAGCAACTGCCGCATAAGCAACTTGCATTGCTTTACGTGTATGACCTAATGCAACGTGGCCCATTTCATGACCCAGAACGCCTTCAACTTCGTTATCGTTCATCACATCCATCAGGCCGCTATATACACGCACACAACCATTTGCCATTGCCCATGCGTTGACATCGCTAGTCAGATAAACTTTATAGTTTACTGGAGTACCATCAACTTCGTTACCCAGTGCTTTTGCAATTTTGTCTAAGCGTTTCGCATACTTGCTAGACGCTGGAGCAATTTTGTTTTGCGCATCCATTTCTTTACAAGATTGGTCACTTAATTGTTTAACATCAGAGTCAGTCAGTGTCGCAGCTTGGAATAATTGCATGCCTGAGTTAGTCAACATCCCTTGGTCTAAATTTTTACAACCCGTTAAAATGACAGCAGAAACAGCAACTGCCACAAGCGCTTTCATCTTCATAGAACATTTTTCCTTTAGTATATATAGGTATTATTTTTTAATGACGCTAAAGACTATAAATTCTGCGAAAAATAACAATAGGAATAAAGCCATAATTATCCAATATATGAATTTGATAACGTTTTTATTAAAATTGCAAAATAGACAGAATATTATTCCAATAATAGGTACACATACAGATTGCATGCAAATGGCCATTAGGGCAATGGCCAAAAAATCACTCTAACTACTTAATAAATAACTCAATAACACAAAAATCATTTTCTGTATTCTTTTCAACAATAAATTGCAGAGCTTCTCGATTTTCTTTAATTAATAGAGTGTCAAATGGCTTTAAATAAAAGGAATCTGAATTAATTTTCATACTCAAACGAGGTGTAATATTAAAAATTAAGATCTCACTAGCCCCACTCACCCAAGAATTAATGAACGCAGTATTCACCCATTGTAAGCGAGCCTGATATTTTTCAGGGTTATAGATGACATTAAAATCACGAATTGCACCTTGAACGAGTTCCGCATAAACCTCGCTTTCCCCATTAAAAGCAAAAAATTCTTTTTGCTGTAAGGTCACCGCCGGTTTCTTATCTACATGCAAAATAAGTCCTTCTCCTTCCAATACACCAATAATACGTTGCCGATTTTGGAAAAAGGAAAACGAGCCCGCCGTTTTAACATCTGCTATTGACACTCGCCAATCAAAATCATCTAAACCTTCACCATGGCTGCGCGCCAATTCAAGTGTCGACCCTTGGCCATTTTTCCAAGGCATATTGCGATAATCTTGCGTCGTTAATATCTGAGTCATAAGGTGAACCCTACTTTGGTGGATACATTATTTTTATAGTTAGCTTATCTAATGGCTAACCTAATCATAGATAAGCTATTTTTAGATACTCTTAAACTGTAACTTTAATCCGAGAGAATTAACGATTTTTATAATCGTCATAAATGTTGGATTTCCCTGTCCTGATAGTGCCTTATATAAACCTTCACGACTCATTCCAACTTCTTTAGCTAATTGACTCATATTTCTTGCCTTTGCAATATCACCAAGTGCAGCGAGAACTAGACTAGGGTCACCTTCTTCTAGAATTTCGTTTAGATACATTTGTATTTCTTCTTCACTGTTTAAATACTCAGCGATATCAAATTCTTTTAATTTAGTATTCATAGTTCCCCCTCAACTTCACCAAAAAGGAGTTTAGCTTTATGGATATCTTTCTGCTGCGTTGCCTTTGTTCCACCACAAAGTAAAATTATAATAACATTGCTTTTCTGCTTTAGATAAACACGATACCCTTGTCCTTCATGTACCCTCAGTTCCGAAAAGCCATCACCAATGGGTTGCACATCACCATAATTCCCATTCTTTAACCGCCTAATTCTCATTAGAATTTTAGTTTTAGCTCGAATATCTCTAAGGTTTTTAATCCAACTATCAAAACATTCCGTTGTTAGAACCGTGATCATAAGACTGCTCCTTGTCTTTATGTTTTTATCTTAGCAATCTTCGTTTAGTTGTCAACTATAGTTAACAAACATGAATAAAAGACTAGTTTAGAAATAAAAAAAAAGCCCCTAAAAGGGGCTATAAAAGACAGGGATGGTGTTCATTATATAACTGTAACTTATTGTTATTTAATACTTTACAATTCACACTGTCCACGTTACGTCCACATCGACCATTATTGACCCATCAGCCCCTCAAAATGAGGGGCTTTACTTATCATTCAAACCAGAATCTAATTTAAGCACGTCACTCACTAAAAGGAGAATTCATGGATAACTTATTTTTTATACTGACTCTTATAGCTTTAATTGCTTTTATTCTGGGGTTAATAAAGCCTAAACTAGTGCTTATGCCTAATAGGATGAAATCCTCACTTGTTTATTCCATAGCTATCCTTGTTCTACTTTCTTTATTCATTGTTTTTGCCGAGCCGTCACAAACCCAAGAGCAAGCAAAAAGCAGCCCACAAACTGAAGAACAAAAACAGCCACAAAAAAATAGTTACTTATCTAGTGACCAAGAATGCACGAAAGACAATAAAATTTATGCAACCGCAAAAGATGCTATGGAATATTTCAGTGATTATTACCCTGAAAATAACACACTCGAAATTATTAGTGAGTCACCGCTAAAAATTAGATTATCTCCGCAAGCTGTTAGTAATGATATTGTTGATGTAAAAGAGTTATTAACTAAGCGCGCTGTTGTCTATGGTGTTTACCGTGCTTTGATTAATACACCTAACGATAAAGTTACAGTAACATCCTACTTGGTAGATTTTGACGGTAAAAAGCTGAAAGACTCACCAGAATATACAACAACTATCACTAAACCACAGGCATTAGAGATCATTAAAAAATATATTCCGGTTAATAATTTGAGTGAACTAACCGATGATAGTTGCTCTTTTACTGCGCGATTCAATGAATTACGATTTGATGATAGTGGTAAAAAAGGCTTTGATACCTTTTTCAACGAATTGATTAGTGTTTCTAAGTAATATTTAGCCCCTCAATTGAGGGGCTTTAGTTTCTATAATACTAAAGAGGGTTGCTGGTATTTGTTCGGATGCGGCTCAACAACATTAACATGTGCGGGCTTAACAACAATTTTGGTCACTGATTCGTGACTGACAAATGTGCAACCACAATTAATATTTTGGCACTGGTTATAACGTTCTTTGGTTTCGGATGAGACTTGATAGGAACTACGTGTATGTGCAGCATGACCGCATTCGGGACAATTCATCATGATAGATTACCTTTTGTCATGATGTTGATGTTATGTGAATTATATCATGTGTTTTTATACAGTCTAAAAAATTATTCGTCAGCTATATCTAAATCCGAGATTTTCACCTCTAACTCTAATGCAGTTGTAAAACCACTGTCATTCAGTGAATGAACGACTCGCGTTAATGTCCAGTCCGCGTTATCAATTTCGGGTTTAAATCCGCTGACGGTGACCGGCACTTCAGGGGTAGAGATCTGCACGACCAACCGCGAGTTGAATCGAAAATGACGCAACACCACGTTGGATTTTTTCCCAGTTGGCTTTTGCGGCTCGGGCGGCATTTTCTTTCGTGGCGTAGGTATGAGAAAGCGTGAGAACATTTCCTTGTTCGCCGGCTAAATATTCCCCTTGTTTTTCTTTTGGTTCGGCTGGTTTTGTAGGTTGTTTGCTTTTTCGCTTACGCTTTACCGTCACTGCTTTTTTCTTTTTCGGCTCACGTGTGTCAAGCCAGTTAGCAATAACACCGGTGTATGCACCACGATCGGCCAGTGAAAAACGGTGTCCATCACCAACTGAGCGGGTGATATGCATCGTTTGAATCGGTTGTCCAGTTGCGGTGAGCCCTTGGCCTTGTTTCATAAACAGTAAGTTTCCGTTTTTAACCGCAACAATTGCCCCCTCGGATTTCGCGACTCGCGTTAAAAATGAGCCGTCCGATTCGTTGGTTTGGTCGATATGGGCAAGCTTGATTTTATCTAATTTTTCATCAATAACCGCCTTTAACTTATTGCGTTCTGCCAAGGTTCGCACGATATCACCGAGTGTTTTTTGGTGATAAGACTGTTCGCGCTTAACGTTTAATGTGTCGCGAAAATCTGCACTACGACCGCGGATCGTGAGCTTATCTGGCACGCCGCTATGTTCAACCTCATCAACCGTAAACGTCCCCTTGTAGATCAGCGGTTCGTTTTTCCAACCAAGATGCAATGATAAGGTTTCTCCACGTTTGGGTAAGGCGAGTTTTCCGTCGCTGTCATCTAATTCAATATCTAATTGGTCAGCTTCAAAGCCGCGATTGTCCGTCATGGTTAATGACATTAAACGCCCCTGAATCAGGCTATTAATATTTTCACCGCCGGCCGCGAGCGCAAAAGCAGGAGTTAACTCATCTTTGGTTAAAAAACTCATAGCGGTAAGGCTCCGCGAATATCATTGAGCTGCTGACCTAGATCGCCAAACATTTGAGACAGTGATTCATCAGTGCGTTTTAATTTCAGCGTAAAATCAATTTTTCTGGCCGAGCCATCATCAAAAAAAATACTTTTCGATTGAGTAATTTCTTCAATTACAAACATACCGTAAATGGTGCCTGAGCCATCAATCAGCGACCATGCTTTTCCCGTTTCTGCCATTTGCTCTAATACCAGTAATGACAGCCTGCCGCCAGTCAGTGACGGGAATAATGAGCCACTTAATGTGATATCGTCATTATCAAGGCCGATAAATTGAACTGCGGGGCGCTTGCCGACACGATTATTTACCCCATAACGGTATTTTTGGTTAATTTGCATCATCTGGTAAGGCGTTGTATTTAATTGAAAGACAAACAAGCCTAGTGCTGCCATTGCCATAATTAATCGTCCTCGCTGTCTTGATACCGACTCAGTCGTCTTGCCTGTTCACGCCGTTGGTTTTGCTCTAATTGTCTAGCGACTTCTCTAGCAATATCGTTTGCTGACTGGCTCGGTAATGGATAAACATTGATAGTGACCGGCGCAGTATTTGCCGCGTGATTGCTTTGATTTATGGTTGTTGGCGCGGATTGATAGCTATTTGCGGGTAAAGCATAAGGATGGATGGGTTTTGCTGTCGCTGTCATAGAGCCGATAGTTAATACCGCCGCAGCCAGTGCAGCGGTTTTTCTCCGGCTAGTGATATGAGCTGGCCCATTAACAAGCTCAGGGCCATATTCCCCCGCAATGCCGAATTGTCCACGTGGAATAAATCCGCCATTGTCGAACATGCCCGCACTTTTCATACCGGCTTGAATAACGGTCACTTGTGACATGGCGCGGACAGTTTTGGTTTCATCCGAAAGCATCCAATCGGGCAAAATATTCGTGGCCATTTGCTTGAGTTCGGCAAATTGGGCTTTCAGTGATTCCCATTTTTCAAGAATGCCGTTTTTCAAGCTATCAATGATCTCACCGCCAATTTGTTTAAAGCGTTCCGGTAAGCCTTTAACATCCGCGACAATCTGATCCCACTTATCAGAAATGGTTTTCTTCACCAATGCCCACATGCGAGAAGTGATAACGACAATCTCATCCCAGTGTTGATAGACCAGCCCGACAAGCCCCCAATTCAGTACATAGGATTTAACCCCTCCCAAAACTGGGAAAATATCTCTGTCACTCTGTTCCATAATTTTTTTGCGTACGGAACGATATCATCCCAATATTTATAAATCAGGTAAGCCGCACCAGCGATAGCCGTGATAATTAAGATAATCGGGTTAGCTAATAGCGCACGGCCTAGCATCATAAATGCCGCTCCAATTAACTTAATAGGCTTAATCAGTAATGATAGAAAGCCGCTGCCTTTGATACCTAATACGGACAGACTTAATTTCGCCATGGCGAGTGGTCCAATTAATGCTGCAATCATCAATGTGATACCGCCACCAACGGCCAGCACGGCACCTAATCCCAACGTGATCATGGTGATTTGTTTGACCAGTTCAGGGTTTTTCTTCGCCCATTGGCCAAACTTCGAAATGAGATCAGTGACTCGTTTGGTGATATCCCGCAAAGGGCTATCCGCACCGCCAAAAATTTGTATCCCTACATCTTCATAAGCCGAGGTTAAGTTTTTTAAGTCGCCATCAAGGTTATCTGTCATGGTTTTGGCGACTTTTTCCGCTTCCCCTTTAGCGGCTTTGATTTCAGCAATCATGGCCTGCAACTGACCGGAGCCAGCTTGGTCAACCAATACTGAGAGGGCAGAAAATGCCTCTTCACCGGCAATATGTTTAAACAGTCCGGCACGCTCTGCCGTACCCATTTTTTTTGTTTTTTTGTCTAGCTCGGCGAGTATGTCGGTAAATTGGCGCAAATTACCTTTGGCATCACGGGTTTTAATTTTCAATTTATCAAGGGCTTCACCAGCCATTTTCGGCGGCTCTGCCAAGCGCCCTAAAATAGAGCGTAAGCCTGTACCGGCCATACTGCCTTGAATACCCGCATCACCCAATTTACCGGCGGCAACGGCGGCGGTTTCTAAATCGACACCGAGCCCCGAAGCAACCGGTGCAACATATTTCATGGTGTCGCCGAGCATCGTGAGGTTGACGTTTGAACGGGTAAAGGTGGCAACAAGGGCATCACTGACACGGTTCATTTCATTAGAGTTCAGCTTAAAACCGGTCAAGATGTTGGAACCAATATCAGCCGTGGTGGCCAAGTCGATATCACCGGCCAATGACATGGATAAAGTGCCGGACATGGCATTTTTAATTTGTTTAGGTTTAAAACCGGCCATGGCATAGAACGCTTGGCCTTGTGCAACTTCATTAGCGGTAAATGCGGTTGTTGCCCCAAGGTCTCGCGCTTGCTCCCTTAACATCTTGTAGTCGTCAGAATTTTTATCAAGGCGGGTTAAGGCTTGCACTTTCGACATGCCGATTTCAAAATCATAGCCGGGTACTAAGACTTTTTTAGCCGCATAACCTAACCCCACACCGGATGCAAGCATACCCGCGCCGCTACCGGCCATTTTATTACGCACGCCCATGGCATTTTGATAGCTATTTTTTGCCGCAGACATGCGTTTTTCTTGGTTGGCCACCCGTTTTAGTTGCTGCTCTTGTTGCTGTAATCGCCGGCTTGTGCTGGCAATGTCGCTATTTAATTTGATTTGGGCTTGGCTTAGCTGGCGTGTTGAAATCCCACTGCCTTTTAGGGCTTCCCGTTGGCGCTGCAATGAGGCACTCAGTGTGCCGGTTTCAGCTTTGAGTTTTGCGGCCGCCGCTTTCGCGCGGTCAAGCTCCCGTGATTGGGCCCTCGTGGGATTTTGAACGGTGGATAATTCACGTGCGAGCCGGCTAACTTTGGCGGTAGCCTGTTGATACGCTTGACTGGCACTATCAAGGGATTGCTTGGTTTTCTTAAACCCGTCAATTTGCTTGGCTTGGTTGTTGAGCTCTTTGAGTTGTTGTTTAGATTGGCGGAGGGTCTCCGCCAATTTTTTATTTGACGCTTGGGCGCTCTTAAACGGTTTCGTAAATTTATCGACGGCGCTTAAAATCACCTGTAAACGTAAATCTTTACTCATCTTCTACACCGCTACGTTTAAGGGCGTGATAACGCCATTCTAATAATTCGGTTAGGGAAAATTCATCGGTGACAGCGGGTGACCAGTGAAAAATAGTGGCAATATCTGCCACTAAGTCATTGACGGTTAATCGTTCTGGAAATCCATAGTCACCGACTTCGGTAACAAAAAAAGCACAAGCTCTTTGGTTAAATTCAGCATATCCGCAGGGTTCATCATGATTAATTCGGGTTTCGTCAATGCCGGTGCGGTGACGCGGGGTAATACCAACATTGCCGAATCCACATCCATTTCCATCAGTGCGGCTAAGCGAACACCACGCAATGCGCCAGAATTGGGTTTACGTACCACAATCTCTGTTACTGTGGTTGTTCCACGCGTGATGGGTTCATCTAGCGTCACGGTGATTTGATTTTTTTCTACTGGTTCAGTCATTTACTTTTCCTATAAACCTAATGCGGCGCGTTGTTCTTCTAAGCGGTCAACACCATCTACTTTTTCAATCATATTGAGTAAATCAATCTCAATGAGTGTTTCACCATCCCAAATGAGTTTGTAATACGTGGCATTAAAAGGTGCTTTGACTTGGGTATTTTCACCGGCCTTGCCATTACCGGAGTCAATTTCACTGAATCGACCCCGTAACACGACCTCAACGGCGGTGTATTCTTTGGTATCTTGGCGTTGATAAGCACAATTGAGGCGCAACATCACGCCATCAATTTGAGTGATCCCCCATTGCTTATAAAGCTGGGCTTCTAAGCCTCCAAATGTTAATTCGGCAGAGAGTGCATCATCTTCTAACCCCATATCAATTTTGACGCCGCCATTCATGCCGCCGCCGCGATAGGTTTCAAATTTACGGGTGATTTTCGGTAGCGTGATTTCTTCAATACGCCCCATATAGCTTTCACCCTCATTGAATAAATTTAAATCTTTAAGTTTGCGTGGTAAGGCCATGATTACCCCTTAATTTTTGAGCCAAAATCCAATAAATAGCGGTCGGTAATACGCTGACGTAACAGTAAGTTTTCCAGTGGGGGTACGGCTGTATAGTCATAATCAATGTATAACTTGCCGCTTTTCAGCTCTTCTTTGGTGTTAACGTCTGGATCGAACCAACATTCACCGCCTAACAAATAGCCTTGCGTTGCCATGCTGCGCAGTTTTGCATTGATACTTTCGATAATGTCACGAGCCAGTGAAGGGTTAAGCGTACCGTCAATTGACCAGTCCAACCCCTCGGCGATGGTGTCGGATAACACTTGCGCGGTGCGGGTGTAGGATTCAAAGGCAAACAACGGGTCATCAGAGCAAGTACGAGATCCCCAAAACTTGAAGCCGTTATTGCGAATTAGCGTGGTGATATCGTTTTCGTTAAGTAAGCCGGCATCGGTGGCAGGGTCTTGTAAATCCCATGACACATCGGCAGAAATGCCCGTGACACCATTAACGCCCACATTAGACAAGGTTTTATGCCAGCCGATTTCATTATCAATTTTGGCACGCAAACCCAAAGCACATGCGGTGGCGTAGATATTACTCTCTGCATTCGCGACGGTATCCCAACTTTGGAATTCAGGCCAAATCAACATTAATTCACGTTGATTAAAATTCTTACGGTAATCAATGGTATCTGAAATAGTTTTACTGCCATAGGCGCTAATATAAGCCATGGCACGCATTTTTTGCGCGATACCGGCGAGCGTTGATGAAACCGCCTGTGTATCGTGAGCCGGTACGGCTAGAATGCGAGGCTTAACACCTAAACGGCCTTGCGCCACGGTTAATGCCTGCAAGCCAGTTTTTCGGCCATCGGGCGTGGTGCCACCAATAATATTGGATGTGGTTTCTGCTTCGCTTTCGCCTTGTTCAACACGTACAACCACGGTAACCGGTTTTGATTGGTTACCGATAGCATCCAGTGAACGTGCAAGCGTGCCAGTTTCGCCGGCTTTACCTGCTGCATTTTTCACATCTGTAATTAAAACAGGGGTATTGAGTGGAAAGGCTTTTGTGTCTGCATCATCGGCAGTACACACCATTCCGACAATGGCGGTATTGATGGTGCGAATAGGTCGCGTGCCTTCGTTGAGTTCAATCACTCGCACGCCGTGGTGATAATCTTGAGCCATTACTAGCGTCCTCTATTTTGCAATAGCTCAATTTTGGGTTGGGGTTAAGGCAAATGCACGAAATGGCGATTGTGTGAAGGATGAAACAAAGCCCCGTTGATTGGGGCTCAGAGTGGATTAATGTTATTCGGGTTTTTCAGGCCAATCAATATCTGGTGCGAGTGAAGTATCAACACGGTTTAACAAAACACGGTATGTTTTCCACGCTGTTAATTTTGCTTTCTCTTCGTCAGTTGCCATCCCCAAATCTACAGCATCTTGCAATGGTGCAATTGCATTATTGGCTTCAGCTAAAAGTGATTGCTTTTGCTGTTCCGCTTCTGCGGTTAATTGCTCTTTTGATATCGGAGGGTTTAAATGGGCGTCCACTTCTTTTGGTGTCATTTTCTTCATGACTTTTAAGCTTTCACGAATATCAAAAAAGACAGGCAAGATTTCGTCATATTCATCTTTAAGCGGTTGGTAAACCGCTTTTTCATTATTAAATGAATTAAGTGCCTCTTCATGCTCATTTTCTTTTTGTGCAACAAGAGATGAGAGTTTTTCGATTTCTTTACTATGTTGCTCACTATGACTTTCGCCATCTTCTTCTAAATCTACTTTTGTCATTGCGTCATTAAATGATGCCTGTGCCTGTTCAAGCGCTGTAACCGCTTGGGTTAGATTATTGCTGGCAGCAATATAAGAAGGTTCTTTATCACTTAATAAGTGCTCTAAATCTGTGATGCGTCCTACTTGCGCTAAATCACTCTTTAGATAAGCATAAACATCATTGTTGTTATTTTTGTAATAAATCATTTTAATTCTCTCCATTCAGATATTCTCACATCCCCAGCCATCGAAACTGAGTAAGTGCTACCAGATGGAACGATGAAAGAAACAGATGCGAAAGTATTCTGCCCATAACACGATTGACGGGTAATCAGCATCCCATCAACCGTGCCGTGAATGACACCTTGTTGACCAATGCTACTTTGATTAATATTGACACAAACATAAATTGCAGAGCTTGACGTGTTCGTATACGTTGTTCCCGCGGATTTTGTATCCGAATAATACTTCTGGCCTTTACCTAACGTGATGCTGTCAACATAGTTCTTTGTTGCAAACTCAATCCATCCCCCTACGTTGTTACTTTGTATTACTCTAAAACCAATGCGCTCATTTCCCACTGACGGAATAACCGCTAATTGAGCACCATGAGTTGAATCTGTATAACCAAATAAATTTAAGAACAAATTATTAGCACCGAGAAATAAGTCACTCGATACGGTATTCCATGCATAGCCAATTGAGTTTAAACGGTAATCTGCTAGTTTACTGCTGGAGGTTAAAGCTACTCCACGGTTAGCCATCCAACCACCTGCACCAGTATTCATTTTATTATTGAGCAATGAATCTATTTGAGCTTTAGTATATCTATCACTCATCCAAATAGTTACTGCATTTTGGCTAGGAACTTGCGTTGTTGATGTTCCTGATGTTTGTGTGATATCACTTATGTTGAACTTTTTATTAAGTTCCGCTTTAAACGTTATTTCTGAAATAAGCCCGCTAACGGCATTATCAACGTAGCTTTTTTTGGCCAGTTCCATCCACTCACCAACAACGTCATTGGAGATAACACGAAACCCGATATCCCCCGAAGTGTTGGGGATAACAGCTATCTGAGCACCGTATTTATTATTTAAATACCCAAATAAATTAAAAATAAGATTATTCGTGCCTTTGAATGTGTCAGTTGAAATTGATGCGTAAGCATAGCCTATTGAGTTAATTCGATAATTTGATAATTTAGCCGTGTTATTTAAACTAACCCCAATATCTTTCATCCAGCCACCGTCACCGACTTTTAAATAATTGCCGGAGGGTTGTAATTTACCAACTTCGGTGGTGAAGAGACCCAGGCTAGGCACTTTGTCGTTATCGTTACCTTTCTGACCTGAAATGTTCGCCTTATCGAATTTTTTATTTAAATCCAGTTTGGTTTGTGCTGATAGTGCATCAATTTTTTTGTCCAGCACGGTGATTTCAGTATTCACATACTCGCGAGTTGCCAGTACCACCGACGGGTCAATTTTTAATGTGACCGATTCAGTGTGGCTGACAATCAACACCATTCGGATAGATTGTGTACGACCCGACCCCTCGGCAAGTTGCGGCTTATACGTTTCAGGGCAGTTCGCCACGGCAATTAAATTACCAGTCTTATCAAACAAACCGATTTCACGTATCCACCAACCGCCATCCTGTTCAGGAATGATTTGTTCAGCAATGATTTGATTTTTATTCTTATCATCTATAAACAATGTATTAATCGCGGCTCTGCGTTTTTCGGCAATTAATTTAGTTTGATTAGTGTCAGGCGTTGGTAGCTTTCCACCGCCATCACCCACCGCCATGTGTGTTAATTCAAGTTTTGTGCCTAGCGCTGTCGCTTGGGCTAATAAGTTCTCACCTAATTTTGTGAGTAAGGCGAAGTATTTCATTGTGGATTAATCCTCATTTCATCAATTAAGTGAATCGCAGCGCCTTGAACATCAAGGCCAGAAACAGAAATTAAAGGCGGTGTATATGCGTAAACAGTCAATGAGTCACCGGTGTAACTGGATGCCGCGCAATAGAATTCACCACGGGTTTCAAGTTGAATAGTGAGCCCGACTAAATGACGGCTCGCCGGTTTTGCATCAAAAATTAATGCTTCTAACTCTTGATACATTTCCTCAGTAATACCGGTTTCAAGAACACCGATATCAAGGCGAAACGTGCCGGCGGTTTCGTTGGTTTTCCACCACTCAATCACGCGGATTAAATAGCCCAACGGCTCAACCACGCGGCGCAATGCACCAATGGTGCCCTTGTGTTTATGAATAAACATCGCGGCTTTCACGGCATCCCGCTTGGCTTTTTCCGTCCAGTTTTTATCCCATCGGTCAACACTGAACGCCCATGCCAGATACGGCAGTAAATGCACGGGGCATTTATCAGGGTTCCAAAGTTCACGAATAGGAATAGGCACGCGCTCAATCTGTGCCAGTGATTCTGCCGCCGCAAGCTCTAACGGTGATGAGCCGACAGGCAATAACCGGCTATTCATCCGAACCCCCTAGTGCCACATTAATTTGTGTGCAGAAGCTGGCCTGTGTTTTATCCAATTTGATATCTGCAACCGGCTTTTTCAGCTCCACACGTTGCACGCCTTGCACATGCAAAGCGGCATAAATGGCACTGAGCACAATGTCACGGCCTAGCCGGTGTTGCTGTGTCGCATAGCGTTTCACTTGCTCCTCTGCCGCCGCCATGATGGGCTCGTATTCAGGCGAGGGATAACAGTAAATCACCGCGTCGATTTCATAATTAACGATGGTTGCCGATTGCACAGTCACACGGTCAGCCACGGGTCTAATATCTTCATCGTTTAGCGCCATATCGACTTTTTCAATTAAATCAGCAGGTGCGCTGCCGTTCCCCTCACGAGATAAAACGGTGACAGTGACGTGAGCCGGTAATGGGCTAATCACAGAGGCGTCAGAAACCCGACCATCGGCAGAGCGTGCATGATATTCATAACTGCCAATCGGGCCAGCTACGCTTAACGCTTCGAAAGCGGCCGGTATACGCATGCGCAAATTAGAATCGGACTCATACACCGGTGCTATCGGTGGGATAGCGTTTTCATCACCGGCTGATAACATCAGGCGTTTCACGTTGTTATTGGCCGCGAGTTGGTCAAGGTCGGCACCGGTGGCAAAGGCCACCATACTTGCGCGAGCCGCTTCATTAACGCGCTGACGTAAAATCAATTCACGGTAGCAGCTCTCTTGCAATAATTTGGTTAACGGCTCAGATTCCAATTCTAAGGTGCGGGTGATGGCTTCCCGTTGTTCTGCTGGCATCGCACCAATTAGTGCGGCTTTGCGTTCGGCAAAGAGCACCTCATAATCTAACGTTTCGACCACATCCGGTGCCGGTAATAAACTTAAATCAATACTGGCTGCCATCGTTACCTCACATTGACCGAAAAATTAAGTGACTGATTGGTGTCTTGGTTTGTGGCTTCAATATCCACAATCATCTGCGCAGCCTCGGTGCTATTTAGGCTAATGCGAGTTAATAAAATGCGTGGCTCCCATTTCAACAATGCGGTGTAGCACGCTGACATTAACTGCAATTTCAGCGCGGGATTTTGTGGCTGGTCGATAAGTTCTGATAATAGCGAACCATAATTTCGCCGTGCGATGCGTGAGCCAATAGGCGTGATCAAGATATCGCGCACGGATTGGCGTATATGCTCAATATCGGAAAGGCACTTTCCATTTTCTCGACTCATACCGCAATATCTCATTGGGGTTTTCCTGTGGATTCTCCGCCGCTACGTACACCGCCATGAGTATGATCATGCAACGTAATACCATTGGATTTAATCGCGCCGCCGGTGTGTGTAAAATTACCCGTCATTTCACCGCCCTCGGTGACATTGAGCGTGGCGCAGGTGAGGTTTTGTGAGCAAATCACCGTTGGAGTGGTAAGGTTAATTTGTTTACTTGCATTGACGATAACTACATTTGTTGTGGCATTAATTTGTTCGCTAGCGTCAATCGTGGCCGTTTTAATTCCTGTTGCGATTAATGCACCAGTGGCGGGTTCATATTCAATGATTGCCCCATCTGAATAGGTTCGGTGGTCTGCTGTGAGTGAACTGGTCGGCTCGGCATGTTCATTGGAAAAGATACCGGTTAGCACAAATGCCGTGGTAAGTTCGCCGCCTAACGCAAGGATAAGAACTTGCTCACCCACGCTAGGTGCATTCATGGTGCGAGTATTACCAGCACGCAAGGTGATCCAATTTAGCCAGTCGGTTTCTAAGCTTCCAATTTGTACACGACAGCCTTTCTTAGCATTCACATCTGTCACGATGCCAATGCGGATCAGATTTCTGATTAAGCGACGAATCTCGGCAGACATTAAATATCAAGCCTCGGAGTTAATGGCTGATAAAATTGTTTTTCTAAACCAGTACTGATAAGCAAACCAGACTATGAGCAATGGAATAGAAATCCATTGCTTGGTAACAATTAATAGGAATGCAGCGATAATGTTTAATACGATGACTAACCGGTAAATATTTAGATTAAAAGGAATTAGACTTTTCGTTATTCCTTTTAATGTACAAGAATGAGAGCCACTTTCTAAATTAGGGCTAAAAGAGAAAAATATTGCTATCACGTAGATATTCACAAGAATTCTAACGACCTCTGCACCTGCAACGACTTTATAGTCATCAACACTAATGGCCAGAATTGAAATAAAGATAAAAAGCCCCACAGGTAAAAGCGGAATAAATTTGCGCATGGCAACCTCAAAAAAATGATTTTCTTAAGCGTGCCATTGATAGTGTATTGATTGCAGCTACTGCCTTTTGTGCAGTCAGTGACACACATTATCGTGAGAGGAAATCAATAATCTGACTCTCAATATGCCTGATTTCTTGCGGAGTGAGCCCTAACAACTGGCGTGATGGATAGGTTATTTTTGCATTACCAATACGCTCTGTTAAACCGAATTGGTGTACACCGGCAATATTTGCTGCGGAAGGTAAAAAATAAATGACAGCTTCTTTATCGCTATTATAGGCGCGTAAAAAACGTGCGGTGGCCAGTTTTTTAAACATGCGGGTTTGCTTGGTTTTGCGCTCTGTACTGATTTTATCTTTCTTGATACTGATATAGCGCTGAATATCTGATTTACGAAATGAGCGCTGCGCTTTTTTATTCGCATCTTGCCCAGTGATTGTTTTGCTATTACCTCGCCAGTTCCGTAAGGTACGTTTTTGTCCATGCCACATAAATTGGATTTCACGTTGTACCGTGATGAAATTCGCTTTGCGTTTGGTGTATGGGCTGCCATCCGGATTTTTTTGTTGTGAAATGCGCTTAATTTGAGAACGGCGTAAATCGCGAGTGATTTCTTTGGCGAGCTGCCGGCGCTGGCCTTGCGACATACGATTTAATAAATGCGTTAATTCACTGTCAAGTTGACGCAAAGTATCATCATTCATCGTGTCGTTGGCCATTCATTAAACGGGTTAGCCGGCTCAGGGGTGGCCTCAATCACATATTTACCGTCGTTATCAATCGCTAATACACGCTCAGTGAGATTTAAATCAATACTGATGTGGGCGGTTTTGTTATCTAAAATTACCGCCTCAAATCTAAAATCTTGTTGCCGCTTTGCGGGGTTCGTTGAAATATCGGATTGATTTTTTCTTAGCCAATCATTGACTACCGCAATTAAGACATTTTGGTCACCACTATAGCGCTCAATAATAATATTAGCGGTGTATTCATATTCAAAACTGGGCGTTTCTTCTAACGTGGAAATAATCCGCCCGTTTTCAACGAACAAGTATAAATTTTCGGGGTTATCTTTGAGAAATGGAATTTTGCTATCTAAATATTCCCGTAAGTTAGTGAGCTTTTTCACGGTTCCGTTCCTCATCAAATAACTCAATCGCACTCAGTTGAATATTGGCAGTTTCTAAGGCTGCAAGTAAAGGGTCAACCATCAAAGCCAAATCGCAATAAGTTAGAACCCGTCCGGTAGAGGCGGTGGTACTTGCTGGGTTAGTGTTTTCGGAATGGGAACGCATTGCGTTTGCACGGATACGGTAGGCGTTGTCGAGCACCCGATCAGCAAGATACTTAGGCACAGGTAAATCACACGTTGGCTCGTTTTTAAGAATGGTTTTATATTCAATTTTTCTTTCCTCGGCGGCGGCGCGTTGAATAATACCGCGACGATAGGCATCACCCGCTATTTGATTTGCACGGTGAAAACTTAAAGATTGGTCAGTGATCAGCGCGGTTTTTTTATCAACGTCTAACACGAGTTGTTGGTTTTCTGCCGTGAGAATGCCGACTCGTTCATTGAGCCGGTCTATTTTTTTAATACCTTGCCAGCCGGCGAATATGACACCGGCGACAAGGAATAATGCGAAAGGTATTACCCATTTTTTCATATTAAACATAAGCTTTTCGTCTCGCATTATTGGGTTCAAGCATCACAACATCGCCCAAGCTTTTTCAAACAGTTCATCACTGTATGGCTGCTGACCATTTTCAACATGGACTATCGCTTTAGCGATTTTGAATGCCGTTTCTTTGTCATAAACATCAAGGCAATCACGACGGCCAAAGCCCGTTTCTTTACAGACACGATTAATATAACCCTCTGTATTATTGCGGTCTTTTGCCGGCGCCCAACGTTCAATAATTTCTTCCACCGTATCAATTTTGCCGCAACCAACCCCTTGTTTTCCCGCGTAGGTTGAATAGGTCCGCAAAAGCTTGAATAATGCGCGAATACCGTATTCAGGTTGCTCAAAGCGGCTATGACGAGGCTCAATGCTAGGGTCAAAGGCCAGCTCCCCTCGCCATGGGTTTCTCGGGTTATAATCAATATTGCCCGGATTATTGTTGCGTATGCCGCGTGGTACGTTAGACATGTTTTCCTCCAGTAAAGCGTGACCATAAATAGGAAAGTCCGATACTTCCCATCGCACCAAATACACCGGTGGTGAATAGGGTGATATAAATGCTCTGATTGCCCTCTATACAGAGCAATCCGCCTAACAACCCGACAAAGCCGGAAACGACCATTTGCATAAAAGCCGCAAACCAGTTCCACGGGGCATTATTCGTTTTAACATCAATGATGTATCTCACAACACCTCCCCACATTGAAATGAAGAGCATTAATAACCACTGTGCGATACCGAAACTGTTCGGATCTTTATCAAACATGTATCAATCCCATAGCTGTATAAGTGGCTGTACCGGCTCTTCGGTAATATCAGGTAACTCAATCAATAGCCCCGCAGGTAGCACCGCGCCTTGTTCGGCAAGATTGGGATTCGCTAACAAAACAGCCTCGGTCATGCCTGTCGTTCTGCCGTAAAATCGCCAACATATCCCGTCTATGGTGTCACCTTTTATCGTTCTGATTTTCATATCAATTCAACAATATTGTGTGTCGTTCCTTTGATGCGCTGAATTGCCCAGATAGCATCACGCTGTAAATCATCAATGTTCGTCTCTAAGGCATCAGCTTTTTTATTACCGTTGGGGGTTGTATCAATATCGCGGTAACGTTCGATTAAGTTTGCTTTTGCCGCGCTGAATACGGCACGGCGATAAAGGATCACTAATTCCGATACGTCAATCTCCCCATGCGTAATTTTGTTGGCCGGAACTGCGCCTAACGTTGTATAGCCCAAGTGGATTTCTTGCTGTTGAAAGCGGGATAATTCACGGTTGGTTTCGATGATGGCGTTTTTTAAGGCTTCAATTAATCGACTTTGGGTGACCGTACCGTCAACTCGCATTGATTCCCGAAATGCATGGGTATTAATCGCAGGCCAAAAATCACCACTGGTGATCGTTTCGTCTTTTTCGTTAGCGGGTTCGGGTGAAACAAAATCCATAAGGTCACCTTAAAAATAGGTAGGCGGTGGGCGAGAGTCCGAAAAATAAATTTCTTATCTCGCGCCGCCTTGCGCGTTGGCACGTTCTTTAACTGTCTGCGCTGTTTTTCGCAGACAAAAACTTTTCAATATTGCTAATGTCTTTTTTCACGCCGCAGCGCTCATTAAGCTCAAGCGCTCGCATTAATTCGCAAAGTGCAGGCTGAGGTAAGTCATTATCCCGTAAGCTATAACCCAACCATTTGTGTAACTCACCCCGCACTTTATCGGGCATGTCTTCATGCTCAATCAATGACATTGTGCGCTGTAAGATATCCAGTGGGATTGGATTCTTCGCGGTGTGTGATTCTTTGGCTCTATCTCCCATTTCCTCGGCAATAGCGCACCCTGTTGTGCGCGATTGACCTGACGGCATAGTGAGATTGTGCTTGAGTGCATATTCAGCAATATCAAGTCCTTGCTCATACACACCCGCATCAAAACACCACAACATGAGATACATCAATACATCATCTTGCGCCCCTGAATTACCTTTTAGCGTTTCAGTGACCCACGTTTCATACAACGGCAAGGCTTTTCGCTTATATGCCGCTTTACGTTCAAATGATTGAATTTTGCTCAAATCACGCATGTGCTGCCTCAACATCAATTTAACTTGTGTTGCTGCTGATGGGTCAGCAAGAACGCCATACGCTCCGACGTTCTTTGCCTCCACTTGCATGCGTTTTTTTTCCCACGGGTTCACTACTTACCCCTTATTTCCCTGCTTTTTCTTTTTGCTCAAGCTCTTTTTTTAGAGCATCAAGCTCAGCTTTAAGCGCGTCATTTTCTTCCGCTGTCGCTAACATTTTTGCTTTCTGTTCAGCATCATCACCCGCTGCTGCGTCAGGCGCTGTTTCCTCATTGATAATTTCAATGTTTTCAATCAACGCCACGCAGTCATAATCTTCAATGATGTAATCTTCATTGACTGATTCGTAGTTTTCGATGCGATCACGTTTTGCATTATCTTCAACTTGACGGCGTCGAGAGTCGATTTGCACGTAAATTGATAAGTTATCCAAACGAGTGATAAGAATGGCATTCTTAGGAAAATAAGGGACTCGCATTGCCATTAAACCGCCCAGCCGTTTCTGGCTGATAATCACATCACCGGCTAACGCTTCAGAATTAGGCTGATCACGGTTGACGATTGGGAAGTATTTTTCATCCAGAAGCGAGCGCCCACAAATTGCAATTAATCCCGTATCATCTGCGAATTCTTCTGCAATTGCGTTATTGACTGCCTGCATGACGAGAGCATCAATAGTCTTATAACCCTCATTTTTGCCGACTTTGATAGGTTCTGGCGTCACAACGTTCGTGTCTTTATCTGTTGAAGAGCCAATAACTTGTGTAGGGGCTTCAAGACGAATTTTATGTAACCAACCAACATTCACGTCTTGCAGTAACTTATTCACTGCGCGATTTGATGTGGCAGCACGACTTGTTCCGTTAAATCCAATCATGATGCGGTCAAGGGCTTGACGCTGAATAATGGCATCGCGGATACGGCGCTGGAAATCTTCAAACATCGCCCACATGTCCAGTTTTTCGTAACGGATAGCGGTATCGAAGTTTGTTTGACGGCAGTGATAACCTTGTTTGGCCAATTGAGTTGGATCAGTCGGTTCGCGGTCTTGTTTGGTGGTGTCCGTCGTGCCGGCAACCGTTGAGCCAATGCCGAGGCCGATTTTTTCGCCCACTTGGTCTTTGACAGGCACAATATTAATTTTGGTCAGAAAGACGGCGCTTAACTGAATTTTGCTTTCCAGTTTTTGGGCTGCCGAAGGCTCAATTTCCACTTTTGAATCTGTGAATTCGTGTGGCTGAACACCGTAAATCTCACCTAGACGGGTCATGTAACCATTAAATTTAACTTTTGTTTCTTTTCTCATTGTTTTTCCCGTTTAGCAATCAGTCAGGTTTTCAGTGTTGGTTGTATTGCCACCAAAAGACGTGGGGCGGTGTTGCTGATTATCTTGCTGGCTCAAATCTTTTTTGAGTTGGTCCAGCTCACTGCGCAGGGTTTCATTTTCTTTCTTGATCCCCGATAACGCTTTAACTTGTGTTTCAAGCTGAGTCAGTTTTTGTGCAGTTTCGGTTTGCTCTTCCGCGCAAAGCTCTACCGCTTGATGAATGTCATTGAGTTCAACATCATTGCGCTGACGTTCGCGACTGAATTTCGCCATGATGCGATCTTTCAAGCTGGGTTTTTCTGGTTTGTTTTCTTCTTCGGTAAATTCAATTACCGTTTCTTCCGCCGCCGTAAAGACGTTATCTTTATCTTGCTTGCGTTCTGAGAAAGTGGCGGTTTTATCTGCACCCGCGCTAAATTCCAACATGCTCGTGCCAAGGCTGGCAGGGTTATCCGTGACGGCTAAGCCCACCAAATAAGCACCGTTCATATCAGAGAAATTTGGATTGATTTCAACAGACGTATAAACTTTCTGGCGTTTTTTATTCATTTCGACCAACTCAGGTGTTGGTGTTAACACGCCATATAGTGCTAGCTTTCCTGCTAATGCTCCCTCGCTGATTTCTTCGGTATAGACCGACTCAACATCACCGAAGCGCGGCATAAAAGAATAATTCCAATGCTCCATATTGATGCGGGCACCATAAACATTTTTATCGTAATTTTTAGCGATTTCCGTCAACCATTGGCGCTGCACTTTACGCCCATCGGTTGTGGCTCCCTCAACACAAAGGCGCACCGGTTTAGATTTTTTTGTCATTGCTCAGGCTCCGGCAATTAAATTTAATGCGTAGATAAAAAATTGATGAGCCTATGTTTTCAGGGATGGGGGCTAAGAAACAATGCTTTGCCATTGTGTGGGAAATGGCACAACGGCAGCTCGGGGCGATTGGTCGTCTGAGCCAGTAATCTGGCGACATGAAAACATTACACGATTTTGACCCAAGAAAACGCGCCATGCACATGTACTTTAGTGGGTATCGCATTGCGCGTATTGCCGAGGCTCTCAAGGAAAAGGCCGCGACAATTCACAGTTGGAAACGCCGCGATAAGTGGGATGAAATCACCCCCCATTGATCGCGTGGAAATGACGCTGGAGATGCGACTTTGTACGCTATTGAGTAAAGAAAATAAAGAGGGTAAAGATTTTAAAGAAATTGACTTGCTTTACCGGCAGGTCGAACGACACGCCAAAATTCACAAGTATCAAAATGGTGGCAATGAGGTTGATTTGAACCCGAAACTGGCCAATCGCAATAAAGGTGAACGCCGCGCTCCTGAGAAGAATTTATTTAGCGAAGAGCAGATTGAAAAGCTGGAAGAAATCTTTCGTGAAAATATGTTTGAGTACCAGAAAGCATGGTACGGCGCCGGCCATAAGCACCGAATTCGCAACATCTTAAAATCACGCCAAATCGGGGCAACTTACTTTTTCGCTCGTGAAGCCTTTATGGATGCACTCATTACCGGTCGAAACCAAATATTTTTATCGGCGAGTAAAGCCCAAGCGCACGTATTCAAAGGCTACATTATTGATATGGCGCGAGAGGTTGATGTTGACTTAAAAGGTGATCCGATAGTTTTGCCTAATGGCGCAACACTGTATTTTCTGGGCACCAATGCCCGTACCGCGCAGAGTTACCACGGTAATTTGTATCTTGATGAGTATTTCTGGATACCCAAATTCCAAGAATTACGCAAAGTCGCCTCCGGTATGGCCATGCACAAAAAATGGCGTCAAACCTACTTTTCGACCCCATCCGCATTAACACACAGCGCGTATCCGTTCTGGTCTGGAAAGCTCTTTAATCGTGGTCGTCGTAAGGCCGATCACGTTGAGGTCGATATCAGCCATCAAGCGTTAGTGAATGGCATGATGTGTGGGGATGGTCAGTGGCGGCAAATTGTCACGATTGAAGATGCCATGCGGGGCGGGTGTAATTTATTCGATATTGATCAACTCTATTTAGAATATAGCCCTGATGAATTCGAAAACTTGCTGATGTGTGAGTTTGTCGATGATATTGCATCCATCTTTAATTTGCAGTTAATGCAAAAATGCATGGTGGACAGTTGGGAAATATGGGACGACGTTCAGCCGTTAATGATACGCCCCTATGCTTATCACCCTGTTTGGATTGGTTATGACCCCGCGAAAGGTACTCAAAACGGAGATAGTGCGGGTTGTGTGATTATTGCGCCACCGCTACACAAAGGCGGTAAGTTTCGCATACTTGAGCATCATCAATGGCGTGGCATGGATTTTCGCGCGCAATCGGACGCGATAAAAGAACTCACCGAGCGTTACAACGTGCAATATATCGGGATTGATTCCACAGGTATTGGCCATGGTGTCCTGCAAAATGTGCGGGAATTTTTCCCTGCTGCAAAAGAATTTGTCTATAACCCTGCCTTAAAAAATGCATTGGTGCTTAAAGCTTATGACGTGATTAGCCATGACCGGTTGGAATATGACGCGGGTAGTAATGATATCACGCAATCTTTTATGGCCATTCGCCGTGCCACTACCGCCAGTGGTAACCGCCCAACTTATGAAGCTGACCGCAGCGAAGAAGCCAGCCACGCAGATTTAGCATGGGCAACCATGCACGCCCTTTATAACGAACCGATCACCGGTGAAAATCACAATCAACATAATATCGTCGAGGTCTTTTAATGAGCCGTAAAAATAAAAAACGCCAATCACAAACACTGGCGCAAAAAACCGACAGCGCATCAATGGAAGCATTCACTTTCGGTGATCCAATCCCCGTACTTGATAAGCGTGAAATTTTTGATTATTTGGAATGTGTGCAAATTGATAATTACTATGAGCCGCCAATTAGTTTTAATGGCCTTGCGCGCACGTTCCGCGCAGCCCCACACCATAGCAGCGCAATTTATGTAAAACGTAATATTCTCACCAGTACCTTTATTCCTAATAAATATTTAAGTCGTCAGACGTTTGATAGTTGGGCATTAGATTTTTTACTGTTTGGTAATGGGTATCTTGAAGAACGAAATAACCGTCTGGGGCAGTCGCTGAATTTTAAACATTCGCCGGCTAAGTTTACCCGCCGCGGTGTTGACTTAGAAACTTACTGGTTTGTGCAATATGGCTACGATATTAAACCGTATGAATTTCAAACGGGCAAAGTGTTTCATTTGATTGAGCCGGATATTAACCAAGAGTTATACGGCTTACCGGAATATCTCGCGGCAATCCCCTCTGTACTCCTCAATGAGTCGGCAACACTATTTCGCCGCAAGTATTATCTCAATGGTTCGCATGCCGGTTATATTCTGTATATCAGTGATGCAGCACAGAAAACCGATGATGTTGATAAAATTCGTGAAGCACTCAAAAGCAGTAAAGGACCAGGGAATTTTCGCAATTTATTTTTGTACGCACCAGGGGGAAAGAAAGACGGTATCCAAACTATTCCACTTTCCGAAGCTGCCGCAAAAGATGAATTCCTCAATATCAAGAATGTGAGCCGAGACGATATGTTAGCGGCACACCGTGTGCCACCACAAATCATGGGTATTATTCCTGAGAACGTGGGCGGCTTTGGTGATGTTGAGAAAGCGGCAAAGGTGTTTGTGCGTAATGAGTTGATGCCGTTACAAAGTAAAATGATGCAGCTTAATGATTGGTTTGGCGGGGAGATTGTTAAGTTTAATAAATACTCACTAGATTTAGACGATGAATAATATTACTCGTAAATTTAATGATGCCGCCTTTTGAGGCGGTATTTTTTTTGCCCGTAGGTAGGTGCTCTCGATGCCCTAAATAATAATAAGACCCCACTGTATTATACCAAACCTAGCTCACCAAGACGAATCCGCAATAAATTGCCCCCAATCAAATAGCGATTTAAACGCACCACACGCCACCACAAAGCGTGCAAAAATAATTGCTATCTAGTTATGGAAATTTGATTTTAACGCCGTGACGGCTCGGAGATTTTGCGGACAGATAATTAACAATAAACACCTCGCCGCGCAATCGTAGCCCCGCCACGCCTGCCCACTAAATAGGCCGGTTTTCATGCACCCGCAAGAGATCGTCTGAACCGCGCCAGTGGTGGCGCTTCGCACAGATAACGATCTTTTTTGATCTTGCGGATTTGGGCGGGAAATTGCAAAAGTACCTGAATATGTAAGAGAGGCGCCATATCAAACATTGTATTCACATAGTTTTATGTCATAGTTCCACATTAAAAAAATATATGCTTGTTATGTTATGGCGACATCCACTTTAATTTATTTCAACAATGCTTAAAGATACTCTTTTGCCTACGGAATCAATATCATTATCGATTCTTACTGTTATTTCTTGGTTTTTCCTATATTTTCTCATGTAATCTTCAGGACATTTAGCTTTATAGATTAACCCAGTTATGTCGCCTTGTTCTGATAGTTTGACAAAAATACCATATTTATCATGAACACTTTTAATTATACCTTTTATAGTATCACCAACATGATTTTTTGATTCAAACTCAGTCCATAGTGGATCTTTTAAACTTTCATTAAAGCGTTCAACATACTCTTTAGATGCATTAAAATCAGATAATACAGAGAACTCGTTATCACTTAAAATATGGCTAGCTAAAGAATCATGCTTATCTTGCCATTCCGATAAATAATCCATTATCAACTTTGCATTTTTAGCTACGATTTCCTTATCATAAAGGCTTCCTTTTTCCCCCATGGCACTAGCAATTTCTTTTGCGACGGCGTCTGAGTCATAATCAGTATCTTCAGAAATAGCAGCAAGGTAATTAATATTTGATACCATGTCTAAATGAACGAATCCTGTCGATGTTATTTTTAATAAATCATTCTCATCAACAATATCTGTTGTAAAGCGCTCTGATTCTAAACAGAAGCCCTTTATTAGATAATTAACTTCTCTAAATATTACATCTTCGGATATACCATATTTAGCTATGCTTTCCGTTAAATCTCTAACAGAAAAATAACCTCTATATCCTGATGTACCTACGGATGAGTATTTATCATGAAACCATTTAAGAATAATATATCGAGTAAAATAATTAGGAGTTGTATCACTTGTTGTTATTGCAAATAGATTTTTCAAATATGAGGTATCACTTTTGTAAAATCTTTTATTCATGCGAAGGAGAACCCTAGTTATTATATATAAAGGTAAAGAATAACTTCCTTTTTGTTGCCTTATTTTTAAAATTTCGCCACTGGTTATATGGCCACTAGTGCAAAATTCCATAAATATTTCTAAAGCTCTTCTGATATTCTTTCCAGCAAGCCCAACAATAATACGTCTTATTTCTTTATCATAAATAAAAATTGCTCTAACTATAGATGTTAAATATATTGATTCCTCATCTCGGCCACACTCAACAGATATACCGTTACCTAGGTCATACTGAATTTTATTATTAGATTTAGCGCCCATTTTGTTTAGTATTAACTGTACTCGTGATAATAAAACCTCTTGGAACATTGGTGGTTCAATTTTAAACACCATATCTTTGATTGCTGTATCTAGAGGTGGTCGATTCCTATGATTGTCATATGTTTCATCACGTAGTGGCAGCATGATTAATACTCTAAATTCATTTTGTAACCATTGTGCTACTTCGAACATTAATAACTGTTCATCTCTAGTCCGTTTGTCACAATTATCTAATACAACTATTATTAATTTACTTCTCTCAGAACCCAAATACCTCGTATAACATGATGTTTTTTTATTTAGATTTGATTCATTTTCTTTAATTATATTAAATAGTTCCCTATTTCTCTCATTTTCATCACTCAGTAATGCACCTAACCCCTTATTAAAGCTGTTTATTTCTACTGAATAAATTCTTCTCATTATATCTAGACTTTCAAAGTCTATTTCTGAATGAAGATTTTTTAGTTCATTAATTATTCTTTCTCTAACCCAGTCATATATCTCATCTTTATTTACGGGTGAGTTATTCATATTAATTCTAACCCATAAAGTTTCTTTTTTTATGTCCTCTGGTATGACTTTTTCTATTAAATGGTCTATAAACGTTGTTTTACCTGAACCAACACTACCTATGAGAAGAATTATTTTACCTTCTAACTCTCTTCTCTTTTTTAAACCATTCACTAATTCGTGAGGGTTTTTTAAATCATTAATTACTGTTCCATCTAAAGAGTAATCTATAACGCGGTTATTTATTACATTATTAATTGGGTCAAAATACCTTTTATTTTTAGTTGAAGATATATAACCATTAATTGCAATAAACTTTCTATCTTCAACACTATTTGGATTAAAAATATGTCTATATTGAGATATTAATTTATCACCAAATGAATTAAAACCAATTTCTTCATTTTGGATTCGCTCTCCACCAACATACCTTAATGGTCGAAAATAAACCTGTGGAAATAATTTTTTATTAATGATTTCAACATCTTTTAATAACGATGAGCGTTTTAAAAAATCAATCAGTTGTGCGAAATTTTCACTAAATGAGCTAGATTCAGTTACTTCAACCTCAATATTATCTGAATCCCAGTAACCCAGTAACCATGTATTCCCATCAGTAGCTACTAATTTAGTGAGAGGATTTATATTATTTGGGTACTGAGCATTAATTTCTGATGCATAAAGCCTAGCCTCACTAAATGCCTCCTGAAGATCTTCATTTGGTTTTTTAACCTCAATTACTACAACAGGTAACCCATTGATTCCAATTACATAATCAGGGTAGTGATTTTTTTTATTAGCTCTTTTTTTTATCAGCATCCCCCTTACATTATGTTTAGTAAGTATATCTTCTGTTTTTAAACCTAGTCCATCAGGTGGGGCCTTAGTTAGAAGGGTATATACATCATGCTGTTCTACATCACTTTCCGTTACAATATTTGTATCTATTAACAAATTTTTCTCGGTCATTAGATTAGCTCCAAAGCAAATAGCGCACTTATGTGCGCTATTCTAGCTATTTCACTAATAAATACACCTGATTATTTATACATACTATATATAGTGGTATAGTCGGATTATTACATACTACATATATTCATTAAGTATATTATACCATTTTTTATAATCCAAAGTGATTAGTTAACAGTTACTTAGAGTTATTTGACTTAAGGCTAAAAAAATTATTTTTAAAATAAAAGTCTGGTAAACTTAGTAAAAAAAAAAGCATTAGTCAACCTTTTTATGCACTGTTACTAATAATTTAGATATATATCACTATAGAGATAAATTAAACTAACTTATTGATAATTAGAACATATGTTATTTTGTTATCTATCATAAATTAATTTAATGATTTTATGATTCTTACAGTAAATATAAATACCAACAGATATCATAATGTAAACATGTTGTGAGTTTTTATTTAGTTAGTTTCTGATTTATCATTTTATTAATTTTCTCTATTGCAGTGAAATAGCGTTGCTTATATTTTTCATTAATTGCCTTTTTTTGTGCCTTCAACTCTCTCTGTTTCTGTTCTTTTCCATCTCTGCTTAAACTCAATCTCAATCGCCCTCCGTCAACTTTTATAAAATACAGTCCATTACTTACACCTAAACCGTTAATGAACATGGTTTTAATTTGTGGAATATCGAAATGAATGCCGACTTCATTAGCAAAAGTGACTATTTCAGACTGAGTTCCTTTATCACTCTCACTTAATTCAATGTTTGAAATCTGTCTTTGTTGGTTTTCATGCGATATTTCGCTCTCTGCTGCGTTCTGTGCGTTTGTTTCTATAAATGCAAAACCGTATTCCTTGATGTTGCATACTTCACCTGAGCCGTGCTCAGGCTCGTAAAATTGCACATCTGATAGATTGGATGTGATCCGCGATCTACAGTTATTGACAGGACTCCGAGGCGCTCCGCTGTCGCTTCTTAAAAGATTAAGGTCAACGTCAACGGCGCTCTTCTTGACGATTTGATACTTTCTGTCACGCGTTTTAATGACTGGAGTGCCAGCTTTTAATTGGTTGTAGATACCAACAACTTTCTGAACATCTTCACCGTAGACATTTACATCACTGATCTCACGAGCCACGCGTATCGTTTCTTCACTCCGGCGAATGCATGGGCCACCTTGTGACATCACATATTCAAAGAAATCACCGCTATCTGCTGCCGCACGTACGCGCTCTGCAACTTCGCCAAGCTGATCAGCAATAGAAACACCACGCAAACAAGAACGACGACACTCTCGATAAGCGCCTTTTGATGGGAGTTTATAGAAATGAAATTGTGGTATACGCCAAGTCGAAGCCCACGCAGTAACAGCCGCCGCCATACTTTTTAAATCTTTACCGGTTTCGTGGTCTATCTCACCATCAAGGGCGTAACCGTCGATATTTTTAGCGATATATTTTGCGATATAGCCTACTGCACCACCGCGGTTCATGTGTTTACATTCAAAACGGTATTTATGTGCGCCGGCCTCGTCACCATCTTCTTTTAATGCACGCTTGCGCATAATATCAATGGCATCAGCCCTGCTTGCCTTATCAACAAAAAGTAGCATGTGCCAATGTGGTGTACCGTCATGATGCGGTTCGACAACCCCGAACACCATAAACATTAATGTTATTATCATTAAATGCCGAACGAATACGCGACCAAACTTTGACTAAGTACTGTTGCCCGTCCTTTGGTGTGTAGGCCTCATTTTTCCATTTGCTGTTAAGTACTGCGATCACGTCTTTTTTGCGTTTACGTAGCTTTGTTGGGTGATATTTTGACGGGCAAGTCATAGTGATAAACATTCCAATATCACCGCGTTCTTTCGCTACGCGTTCAATCCCCGCCATTTGAGCCATAAGTTCCATGCGGCGAATTTCAGGATTTGAAACACTCGCCATCACTTTATCGAACAGATCAAAGCGTTCACCGGTTTCAACATCCTGAATATCCATGCCTTGTAGGTATTGCATATTAGACAAACGCTGCGCTTGCACTGCGCGAATAGCCTGTTTACTAGCGTATGGGTTGCGATTCTGGCAAACATCCATATTGGCAATCATTAAGGCTTCTAGCCATTGAGTGCGATGGGCTTTTAACTTCCGACACCAAAAGTCCGCATTAACCAAGCGCTGTACAGCCGCTATCACTTTTCTAATTTCTAGATTTTGTTTACCTTTGCCTTTTTTGCGATTTTTCAAAACTCGGCAGTAGGCTTTATAATGAAGCGGGGCAACATGTAGCCCTTTCACCAACTCAGCCAAACGCGCGTAAATTTCTGTTTGTATTGAATCTTGATAGATAACTTCACGCTCACCGTTATTCTGTTCTGTAAACTTATCGCAATAGATTTCATACAAATTAGAGAAACCAACAGCAATAATTTCAGCCAGCTTTTTCACCGATTTATCATTCAAATCAAACAACCGGTTATATTGGCTAACATCAGGCGATAAACGAGTTGATATTGTTAATAATGCTTTTGTTTCAATTTCATAACGTGCATTGATAACAAGCAATCTTTGCCATATCTGCTGATGGAAACGGTAATATAAAAAGTCGTAGGCTTTACGTAGCCCACTTTCTTTTAATAAATTGTCATAGTGTTTTTGATAGCGATAGCGCAGAACACGCGGCAAGGTTTGAATATCACTTAAAATCGCTTGCCCCTGAACAATTTGTTCACGGGTAAGCGGTCTTTCTATATCAGATTTATAGTAATCATTATCTTTTGGCTTATTCCACGGATAGGGAAATACCATATCCGCGGTATAAGTCAGCGGTAACGTGGTGAAATCTAATACCTTAGACATTAAGCGCCCCGCCTAATGTTTCTGGTCGTAATGCGTTGATGGCCGTTTCACAGCGGCGAGAAATGATATCAACTGTTTTACGGTAAACATCTAATGATTTGATGCCTTTACCTTTAACACGGTTAACATGATAAGACGTTAATTCAATCGCAAGTAGCCACGGATCTGAATGGCAACAAACCAACTCATAGCAACGAGCCATTTTATTGATTTGCAATAGTCGCCATTGAACCGCTTTAGAATCTTCGTCAACATGACGTTGAATAGCAAAAGCGGTCCCGCTGATGTATACGCCGTCTTTAGGGTCGAGAATCATTAATTAACCCCCGCTAAAACAGCAATAATTTCTTTAGCCGGCATTCTCTTTCCATTACCAGCAATGGTGCGCGGTGCTTCGATTTCATGGATAGTAAAGCCTAGGTCAGCATAAAGCGCCTTTGCTTCTGGTGAATTAGAAACGGTGATCGGGTTACCTTGGATATCATTAATATCTTTTAGAGCAATTGCTAATGCTTCGTGGTCTGCATCGGTAAAGCCGGCTGTGTGATATTGAGTAAAGTTATTACCCATGTATGGCGGGTCGCAATAAACGCCGTCATTGTCTTCAACTAATGAAAGTGTGTCTTGCCATTCAAGGCAAACTATATCGGCAAGTTGCGCTTTCTTCTCGAAAGCAATTATTTCTTTTTCAGGAAAGTAAGGTTTTTTATATTTTCCGAAAGGAACATTGAATCCGCCTTTTTGGTTATAGCGGCATAACCCATTGTAGCAATGGCGGTTTAATATCAAAAAGTCAGCGGCTCTATTGTATACATGTTGATTAGAATCACAGTTAAATCTATCTCGAACTGAATTATAGATTTCTCTTTTATTGAATCTTTCCCAGCAAAATGATAACGACTCAAAAAAATCTTCTATAGGGTCTGAGATGCAGTGATATAGTCCAATTAAATCAGGGTTAGCGTCAGCAATTAAATACTGCTCATAGTCAGTATTCATCATCACAGCGCATGAGCCTGCGAACGGCTCGACTAAGCGTTTAGTTTTTGGTAAGTGTGGGCGTAATTGCTCCATGATACGAACTTTAGAGCCAGCCCACTTGAGGATAGTTTTATTTGATTTAGCCACGATAATTATCCTCAATTCGAATAACTGAAAATGAAATCATCACAAAAGGAGGTAATGCCCTTAACTCTGGGTAAACCTCATTAATTTTTGTGATATCAGTGATGAGACATGAGATAGCATTGCCGGTGTAACTGGCATAAGGTCTATTGATTGAATTGAATTCACGTAAAAATAGTTCATCACCTACCTGAAAATCTCTATCAGCACGGCGAAACTCGGCTGTTTTCAAACCATCTTGAACGAGATGAAAGTAATGAGGAGCTAGCTTGAGCTCATGTTTTCTTTTCATCGTCACACGCTCCGATAATGTTTACTTTTAAGCTCAAAAATCGTTTGGCAATCAATGCAGCGAGTGCAACCCTGTGATGCAATGCGGCGTGCTTCTGAAATAGGCTTGTCGCAGTCTTCACATTCAAAAGCGGAAACACTGACTAAACGATTAGTAATGGTTTTGATTTGTTGCTCACGCATGAGCATTTCGTGGTCACTGGCGCGGTCAATTTCTTTAGACATGATCTAACTCCGCAGCCAGATTTGAGTAATGCTCAGACTCACCAACTAATAACTGGTGAATTTGTTCATCATTTAACTTTTCGTTGATAATCTTGCAGGCTATGGCATCAATGCGAGATGAAAATTTGTCATACATGATTTTGCGTTCATCTTCACGAATAGCTTTAATACTGATAACAACAGCGGAGTAATCACGCTCTTTTGTCGCAGGGTCAAAGCCGATTAAAGGTAACTCAGTGGTTTTACCCATACTTCGCCCCTTAATAACTATTTTTCTTTTCTCTATATTTTTCATACTCAAAACCTCGAATTTAGAATGTAAAAATCCCTGACGCGCTAACGTCATTAATTTTGTTTCTTTACCTTAAATAGGCATGGCAATATGTTTAGGGAATAGCGCCGTAAGTGCTTTAATTTGATTTATTGCTGAAATAATTGATTGCATTTCCTCTTTATTAAAGTCTTCAAAACCTAAATGATGTTTATCACTATTAATTTCGGCTAAATAAAGAATCATATTAAGCATTCTCTCATCACTTAATCTTAGATACTCAATAAATCCGGAAAGCTCTTTATTATCTGGACATTCTTTATTTGAATGAAAAACGGTTGTCCTTAATTGAGCAGCTTTATTCAACTCATTCACGCGATATTCTAAGCTGTCACCGTGATTTTCGTAGTGCCTAGTTATTACATTCTTTACTGGCACATCATCAGTTTTCACATTATCGAGTGATTCAATAAGCTTTTTTGTTTTAACTAACTCAATTGCCGTAGTTCCCATGTTCTATTTTAACCCCCTAAAATAGGACGTCATCATCCATTGGAATATCACTCATGCAATGTATACCTTTGCCTCTTGTTCCCAATGCATTTTCAGCACAAGCCTCTCTTACATCACTACTTAACTCACAGATAATAAAATCAACATCTAGAGGACTTAAACCATATGTAACTATGGCTTTATTCATGACGGATATAATATCTTGCTTAATATCATGCTTTGCTGCTGATAATGCACGTAGTCTTTTAATAACACTAAATTCATCAGAGCATGCAGTTTTTGTTTTATTAAATTCTTTTGGTTCTGACATTTCTATTTTGATTTCCATTTTTAACCCTCACTTTTATTTAATAGCTGCCGAGAATAAATATAAAAAGAATAAAATACCGCCAATCATTAAAATTTTATCCATTAACGATAATTGGCGTTTTTTATTTCGTTTGTGTTCATTAAATGATGAACTCGTTAATTTATGTTTGTATTGCTGAAATTGTAATTGAGTCATTTTATTAACCCTTTATTAGTGGATAGAATGGCAATTCATCGATAATTACAAATAATGAATCTATGTATTTTTTTGCATCACTCATTGAATCAAATAAACCAAATGAATCATCATTTCGTTGAACGTGATAGCGGGTTACTGGATTCATCGTTTTAGCCGGTAACTTAACGATTAGAAAGCCACGATATTTAAAGCTGTGAGTTGAGATTTGTTCAGCTTTCATATTACAAGCCCACCCAAAGCAACCATGCATCCCGTTGCTCTTTTGGTCTATTCAAAAATGCATCACGCATTGCGCGGTTGAATTCAGGAATATAAACCCAGTTTTCACCACGCGTTTTAACATCCCCGTCACTGTCTGGATTTTGCCAAACAATCAATGGCAGTTTGTTTCTATCAACCATGTTTTTTACCGCAGCTTCACTTTTCCCTATTAAATCAGCGAATTTTTTATAAGGAACTGCATCAACTGGATAATGAACTTGCAAATACTTTTCTAATTCTTTACCGCTCATATGGCATAATCCCCTCTTGTGGATGCTTATAGTTGCTTACCTAGGCAATTATAAGCCTTACTTCACTTTCACGGTAGCAATTGCTACCCCTTACAATCGATAATAGGGTAATAGGTACAACCATGTCAATATCATTAGGTGAAAAAATCAGGATGATTAGAGAGGCTGAAAACTTAACTCGTGCAGATTTTTGCTCTTTAACAGGTATTCCGGAAGGCACGCAAAAATTTTATGAAACTGGAAGACAAGAAATTAGTGGAAAGACACTACCTAAAATAACAACTCACCCCAGATTTGAAAAATATATCATGTGGTTAATGGCTGATAAAACAAACGAGGCGTTAGGACAAATTAGTCCAACTCTCTCCCCTGATGGGCAAGATGCTCAAACATTACCCCGCTCAGATCGGAAAACTGGCTAACAATACATACTGATTTACTTGATTGGATTGATAACAATTCAATATGCCACATCGGAGGGCTGCAATATGCCAATTAAAAAAACCGATGATGGTCGATATATGGTGGACATTAGACCTCTTGGACGGAACGGAAACCGGATCAGGAAAACATTCGATAAAAAATCAGAAGCGATTGCCTTTGAACGTTACACAATGGCGAATGCTAAAAGAGCGGGAACGAAAGCAGATAGGCGGCTTTTAAGTGACCTATTAGAACTTTGGTGGCTTTATTATGGCCAAACAACTGAAAATGGTTCGATAGAGAAAAGACAACTTAAAAAAACAATTAAGTTTCTTGGTGACCCCGCAATTAACAGATTGAATAAACAAGTATTACTTGAGCATCGTAGTGATAGGTTACTAAGTGGAACAAGTGCAGCGACTATTAATCGCGATATGTATCGTTTATCAGGCATGATTTCTACACTCAAAAAGCTTGAGGTGTTTAATGCAGATAATCCACTTAACGGCTTGCCACCTCTCAAAGAAACGCCGCCTGAAATGACATTCTTAACTCATGATGAAATTAGTTTATTGCTATCTCAGCTATCATCAGAAGAAAAGAAAATCGCCATATTTTGTATGAGCACAGGCGCAAGGTGGGGAGAGGCAGCAACACTACAGAGTAAACAAGTAAAAAATGGGCGAGTTACTTTTCTAAAAACTAAAAATGGGAAATCACGCATAGTTCCTATTTCTGAGGAATTAGAAAAGGAGATAAAAACTAAGCAAACCGGCTTATTGTTTGATGTTGATTACGAAAGTTTCAGGCTGAAACTAAAAGCTGTTAAACCTGATTTGCCAGACGGTCAAGCTACGCACGTTCTTAGGCATACTTTCGCAAGTCACTTCATGATGAATGGTGGCAATATTGTTGCGCTGCAACAAATATTAGGTCACGCCAATATTCAACAGACAATGGCTTATGCTCACTTAGCCCCTGATTATTTGCAATTTGCTATTACCTTAAATCCATTAAATGGGGGTATTAGTATTTAAGCATTAATAGGCGTTCAAAGTGTCCACGGACTGTCCACACTTATGATTTTTCGTGACTTTTATGGACGCCTAATGAAAACAATATCACACTGATAAATAAAGGATTTATTTATTTTTGAGATAAAAAAAAGCCCCTAACAGGGGCTATAAAAGACAGGGATGGTGTCTATGGCAAGGAAAAACTTCACTTATTGCTACTTCACTACTTACTATGGAACTCAGGATATAAAATTAACTAACTTGCATTACTACAGGTACTAACAACTAAACTTACTGAAACTGCATCGCTTGAAATTCTGCCATTTTATGCTGATTCATTTCTTGTTGGTGAATGTGTTCAAGCTCTGTTTTCTGTTCTGGCGTTAACAACTGGTACAATTCATGATGAATTCGAGCCATTTCAACACGTTGTTCCAGTTCTTTTTGCATTCGTTTTTCAAGTTCTTCACGAACCGCTTTGTCATCAAAGCTATCCGCTATAATTAATTTGTGCAGTGCTTCACGTTCTTTAACTAAAGCAGAGTTATCAACATGATAATGGCGCTGTGTTGCCATTAAATCACGTAATTGCTGACGCTGTTTTTCATTTAACGTGATACCATTAAACATAAAGGTACTGGCACGTTCTTCACTGCTAAATAACTCATGATGTTGAAAGGGCACAACCGCATTGCCTGTTGGCTTAGTCGTTGGCTCGGACTGCATCTGTAACATCAAAGGTGTTGAACTTTCATTTGCAGCACTTTGTGGCTCTTCTGCAAAAGCAACCGCTGGTCCGAACACAAACGCAGAAGCTAAAACTAACATTGCGGTTTTATGTACTGTATTATGTACTTTGCTATGTGTTGTTCTCAGCATTTGACACCTTGTCTCCGAACTGTGCTCGTGATTCAATGTGAACAAATATACACCTGTGGCTGCAAACTAGCGTCAGAGCATGTAAAAGAACGTAAAGTCATGGAATCGTACAGATTGTTATCGTATTTTGGCAGTTGGAGGACTTAAAAAATGCATAAAATCCTATTAGTTGATGACGACCGTGAACTCACGTCGCTGTTAAAAGAACTGCTGGAAATGGAAGGTTTCAATGTTGTCATCGCCTATGATGGTGAACAGGCATTACAGCAAATTGACTCATCCATTGACCTGTTACTACTTGATGTCATGATGCCGAAAAAAAATGGTATTGAGACATTAAAAGAACTGCGCCAAATCCATCAGACCCCTGTTATCATGTTAACGGCTCGCGGTAGTGAGTTAGATAAGGTTCTGGGCCTAGAACTCGGTGCAGACGACTATCTACCTAAACCGTTCAATGACCGTGAACTGGTAGCACGTATTCGTGCTTTATTACGCCGTTCTAACTGGAGCGAGCAAACTCAAGGCGACAATAGCAATACCCCTGTTTTACAAGTTGATAAACTGCAACTTAACCCAGGTCGCCAAGAAGCCAGCTTTGATGAGGAAATTTTGGACTTAACAGGGACAGAATTTACGTTGTTATATCTACTCGCACAGCACCTAGGCCAAGTGGTTTCTCGTGAACACCTTAGCCAAGAAGTACTTGGGAAGCGCTTAACACCGTTTGACCGTGCTATTGATATGCATATTTCAAACTTACGCCGCAAACTTCCAGAACGCACTGATGGCCAGCCGTGGTTTAAAACTCTACGTGGCCGCGGATACTTAATGGTTTCTGCCACATGATCAACAGCTTAACCGCAAGGATCTTTGCGATCTTCTGGTTTACCCTCGCACTAGTATTAATGCTAGTGCTGATGGTGCCCAAGCTCGACTCTCGGCAAATCACCGTCCTGATGGAAAGTGAACAACGCCAAGGGGAGATGCTTGAGCAGCATATTGAAGCCGAACTCGCACAAGCTCCGATGAATGACCTACTTTGGTGGCGGCGTATTTCTAACGCTATCAAAAAATGGGCACCTCCCGGCCAACGGTTGATTATCGTCACCAGTGAAGGCCGTGTGATTGGTGCAATGCCAAGTGAAATGCAGGTAATACGTAACTTTATTGGGCAGTCCGATAACGCGGATCACCCGAAAAAGAAAAAATATGGACGAGCCGAAATCCTCGGTCCTTTCTCCATTCGTGATGGGGAAGACCACTACCAACTATATTTAGTTCGCCCAGCAAGCAGCCCACAATCTGACTTTATTAATTTATTGTTTGATAGGCCTTTCTTATTACTGATTGCCACCATGCTGATCAGTGCTCCACTATTATTATGGTTATCTTGGAGTCTCGCCCGCCCTGCTCGTAAATTAAAAATGGCCGCGGACGATGTAGCGAAAGGAAATTTACGTCCACACCCAGAACTAGAAGCCGGTCCGCAAGAGTTCTTGTCTGCGGGAAATAGCTTTAACCAGATGATCAGTGCCCTTGATGGTATGGTTAGCGCGCAGCAACGCTTAATCTCTGATATTTCTCATGAATTACGCACTCCACTGACTCGTTTGCAACTGGCAACCGCCTTATTGCGCCGTCGCCATGGGGAAAGTAAAGAGCTAGAACGCATCGAAACCGAGACCCATCGCCTAGATAGCATGATTAACGATTTACTGGTGTTATCCCGCAGCCAGCATAAAAACGAAATCTTGCGTGAGAATATCAAAGCCGATGAACTTTGGGGTGATATCCTAGATGATGCTAGCTTTGAAGCTGAGCAAATGAACAAAACGCTCGAAGTCACTTCTCACCCAGGGCCTTGGCCGTTATATTGCAACCCTTCTGCCGTCGGTAGTGCATTTGAAAATATTGTGCGTAACGCATTACGTTATTCGCATACACACATTGCCGTGATTTCAAAGAAGAAAATAACGGTATTCTCATCACCGTCGATGATGATGGCCCCGGTGTTAGCCCTGCTGACCGCGAGCACATTTTCCGCCCATTCTACCGCACTGATGAAGCTCGAGACCGAGAAACAGGCGGTACTGGTTTAGGCCTTGCAATTGTTGAAACCGCCATAACACAACATAAAGGTTGGGTGAAAGCGGATGACAGCCCATTAGGTGGTTTAAGGTTACAAATCTGGCTACCTGAACACGGCCGATAAATTAGCTTTATTCATTACCAATAACCCCCTTTCTTTTTATTAAAGAAGGGGGGTTATTTTTTTAATCAACATCTACCTACCATTATTAATAGAGAATAGTCCTATATTGCCTCTAAAAACAACAATTCCTAAATACCCGACCAATATAAAACTCTATTTTTATACTATTTAACCCATAAAAAAAGAATAATAGAGAGGAATACTTAAAATTAACCATGTGGTAATCCAAAAAAAAGTATATCGTTTTATATCTTAATATGTTACTAACTTCTACACCGACTATATTAATCTGATATTCTGTTTTACTTAGTTAAAGTGTGATAATTGATATTAACAGAAAGCACAGAAGCCCAACTCAATGCAAATTAAGATACTTATAATGTGGGCTGATAATAATCATATTTTAACTTTATTTAATTTACAGGTTTTCCCTTATTAACCTGTTCAATATTAGGCGAACTCAACTTCAAATGGATTTATCAATGAAAAAATTCAAGCTCACTAAGCTAGCCATACTTGCTGTGTTCGGCGCCATAAGTGCACAAAGCGTTGCGGGGGGATTAGTTCTACCCGATAACAACTTACGCAGTGATCTTGCTTGGCTTTCTGAACGTAACGTCATCCAAATTAGCTTATCAACTTGGCCACTATCCCAAGAAGAAATCACACGTTCTTTAAATAATGCAAATATTACTAATAGCGAACAAGAAGTCATTATTCAGCGCATTAAAAAGAACCTTGACCGTAAGAAAAACAGCGTTCAACTAGAAACTCACCTTGCATCTAGCCACAACTCTATGCCACAGGGCTTTGCCCAGAGTGAATATAGTGATATTCGCTATACCGTTTCAGGTAACTACAGCACTGACGACGTAGACTTAAACCTCACCGCAAATGGCGAACGTGCTTTACGCGTTGAAAATGGTTCTGACTACAACCTCAATGGCTCATATGGTGGTGTAAAAATTTGGAACCAATGGGTATCCTTTGGTGAAATCCCACAATGGTGGGGACCGGGCCACGATGGTAGCTTAATTCGTACCGATGCGGCTCGCCCTGTTACTGGCTTCTTAATTCAACGTGCTGACCAAAGCCCATTTGAAACTCCATGGCTTTCTTGGATTGGTTCGTGGCAATACCAACTCACCGCAGGGCAAATCAAACAATATTCTTCCCAACCCAACACTAAACTGATTGGTTTACGCATGACCATGAACCCAACTGACTTCTTCGAACTCGGTGGTTCTCGCGTAGTCATGTGGGGAGGCGATGGCCGCCCTAATAACTGGAACTCTTTCTGGAACGCGATGGGCGGTAGGGATAATACTGGTGACTATAACGATGACCCAGGCAACCAACTCGCAGGTTTAGACTTTAAACTGAAACTTTACCCGTTAATCGACCTACCTGTCAGCCTATATGGCCAAATGGTCGGTGAAGATGAAGCCAACCTTTTCCCATCGAAAAACGCCTTTATGGGTGGTATCGAAGGTTATCACACACTATGGGGCCAGCCATTAAATTGGTATATTGAAGGTGCGAACACCCATACTGAGTGGGACAAAGACGGCGTAATGTATCGCCACTTTATCTACAAAAATGGTTATTACCAACAAGGTGCATCACTAGGCCATGCGATGGGCGGCGACGGGCGCATGCTCACCACCAAAGTGGAATACACTCTCGATGATGACAACCGCGTCAGTTCTCGCTTGATGTACGCGAAAGTGAATAAATCTAACTTTGATGGCAACAAGTTGTTCCCTAAATCAGAAACCATCAAAGGCGTTGATTTCGGTTGGTGGCATAACTTTGACAATGACGTCAGCACTGATGCGAAAGTTTGGGTATCTAAAACTGATTACGAAACACGCAATGATTTAGGCGCCGCCGTTACGGTAAACGTGCCGTTTAAGTGGTAGTTAGCAGATATTAAGCATATTTTATCAAAAACGGGTTATGTTTTTAGCATAATCCGTTTTTTTATCCCTCGAACATGATTATTCTAGCCAAAAATACGCCATTCATATAATCCCTTATAACAACCAAGTTAATTAATATAATCAATTAAGCATTTTATTAATCTATTCCTACACGGAATTCGGATAAATATAGAAATATTAGGATCTGGCTTTTATTGAACCCACACTAAAAGCAATGATATACAAGGAATAACTTAACTTAAATATTTAATCGCGTACAAAGCGTAAGAATAGGATTATAACCTAATAATTTAAAATAACTTATTCTATTGGTGATTGTGTTAGGACTATTCTCTAACGCTATCGCAGTGATAGTCAGTAACTAGCTTTAATGGTATTATTAATCGCTTTTTACTTGACCAAATAAATGCTGAGGCATACCCTTTGGCGGTAAAAAAACAATAAGCTTTGCTTATCAATTGAGCAAATTAGCAAAAAATGCAATGTTTTCAATTGATAAGTATGCATTTACAAATTCAATGGTGCTCTGGGACCCGACAACCCAGTGCGGTAGCTATGGGTGTTATTAATAATTAACACCTTAAAAGTTAACTATAGACCACTTTTAATTTATTACTTATTTAATAACAAGGTTCTCAGTGAAAATATTCGTGACTGGTGGCGCAGGCTTTATTGGTTCTGCTGTTATTCGCCATATTATTAATAATACTAACGACAGTGTTGTTAATATTGATAAATTAACTTATGCAGGAAATTTAGAATCTTTAGCATCAATTTCTGAAAGCCCCAACTATATATTTGCTCAAGCCGATATTTGTGATTCTGCAGTCATTAAACAACTCTTTGATCTGCACCAACCCGATGTGGTGATGCACTTAGCAGCTGAATCCCATGTTGACCGCTCTATCGATGGCCCAAGTGAATTTATTCAAACGAATATTATCGTACCTATACTTTATTAGAAGCGGCTCGCCACTATTGGAACCAATTGCCTACCGATAAAAAATCAGCCTTCCGCTTCCACCATATTTCAACCGATGAAGTTTACGGCGACCTTGAATCAACAACTGACCTATTCACTGAAACCACTTCTTATGCACCGAGCAGCCCATATTCTGCATCTAAAGCATCCAGCGACCATTTAGTCCGTGCATGGCAACGTACTTATGGGCTACCAACCATTGTGACTAACTGTTCTAACAACTATGGTCCTTATCATTATCCAGAAAAACTGATCCCGCTTATTATTTTAAATGCTTTAGAAGGTAAGCCATTACCTGTTTATGGTAATGGGCAGCAAATTAGGGACTGGTTATATGTAGAAGACCATGCAAGGGCACTATACAAAGTTGTCACCGAGGGCAAAATTGGTGAAACTTATAATATTGGTGGCCATAACGAAAAAGCCAATATTGATGTGGTTAAAACAATCTGCAGCACCCTCCGATAAATTAGTACCAAATAAACCGAATGGTATTAATCACTATGAAGAGTTAATTACTTATGTAACCGACAGACCAGGTCATGACCTCCGTTACGCCATTGATGCTACAAAAATTAAAAATGAGCTGAACTGGGTACCAGAGGAAACATTTGAAACTGGGCTTCGTAAAACAGTGGAATGGTATTTAACGAATGGTGAGTGGGTAGAAAATATAAAAAATGGTAGTTATCAATCATGGGTTCAACAACATTATGGAGATAGTAAGAAATGAAAATCTTGCTTCTCGGTAAGAATGGCCAAGTAGGGTGGGAACTACAACGAGCTTTATTACCACTAGGTGAATTAATTGCCTTAGATAGACACTCGAAGGACTATTGTGGAGATTTATCTAAGCTTGATGATCTAGAAAAAACTATAGAGTTGTTAAAACCGGATGTTATTGTCAATGCTGCGGCTTATACCGCTGTAGATAAAGCAGAAAGTGAGCCCGAATTATCTCAACTAATCAATAGTGAAGCTGTAAAAGTTTTAGCTCAGTCCGCTCAGAAAATTGATGCGCTGTTAGTTCATTATTCAACTGACTATGTCTTTTCTGGAGAAGGTGAACATTTTTGGCAAGAAGGCGATGAAACTGCAGCGTTAAATATATACGGTCAAACAAAGCTAGATGGTGAAAAATACATTCAGCAGTATTGTTCCAATCATCTAATCTTTAGAACCAGTTGGGTTTACTCTACTTATGGTAATAATTTTGCAAAAACAATTCTTAATTTAGCCAAAAAGAGAGAGATATTATCAGTTATCAATGACCAATATGGCGCCCCCACAGGTGCTGAATTGATCGCTGATTGCACGGCGATTGCTATAGTCCAAACGTTACTGGATAAAAACAAATGCGGTGTGTACCACTTAGTCTCTTCTGGTTCAACCAACTGGTATCAATATACTAAATTAGTCACACAAGAAGCACAAATAAATGGTATAGAATTAGCTTTGAGGGAATTAGATGCTATTCCAGCAACCGATTATCCCCTACCGGCCAAACGCCCATATAATTCAAAGATGAATAACAACAAATTTAAAAAAACATTCAATACTGAATTACCAAATTGGGAATTAGGTGTTAAACGCTTAATTAAAGAATTATCAATTAAATAAGAATTTGTAGAATATAAAAATGGAAAAAACGTATAAAGGTATTATCTTAGCAGGCGGTTCAGGAACTCGTTTATATCCAGTAACTATGGCAGTAAGTAAACAACTGCTACCTGTTTATGATAAACCAATGATTTATTATCCATTAAGTACACTGATGCTAGCTGGCATCCGAGATATTCTAATTATTAGTACCCCGCTAGATACCCCCTCGCTTTCAACAATTATTAGGTGATGGCAGTCAATGGGGGTTAAATTTAGAATATAAAGTACAAGAAAGTCCTGATGGGCTAGCACAAGCATTTATTATCGGCGAAGAGTTTATTGGTAATGATAATTGTGCCCTTATTCTTGGTGATAATATTTTCTACGGACACGACCTGCAAAATCAACTTGAAAAAGCGACTAAGAAAGAGTCCGGTGCGACTGTTTTTGCTTACCATGTAAATGACCCAGAACGGTATGGCGTTGTTGAATTTAATGAAACTGGTACCGCTATCTCTTTAGAAGAAAAACCTAAAAAACCTAAAAGTAATTATGCGGTTACTGGCCTATATTTTTATGATAACACAGTTATTCAGCTTGCAAAAAACCTGCAACCATCAGAACGCGGTGAATTAGAAATCACCGATATTAATCGCCTTTATCTTGAACAAGGCAACTTATCAGTAGCAATGATGGGTCGCGGTTATGCATGGTTAGATACAGGAACGCACCAAAGCCTAATTGATGCAGGTAATTTTATTCAAACATTAGAAGAACGCCAAGGTTTAAAAGTTGCTAGCCCTGAAGAGATTGCTTACAGAAAAAGGGTTTATCACAGCTGATGACGTTAAAAAGCTGGCAAAACCTTTATCCAAAAATTCCTATGGCCAATACTTACTAAAAATGGTTAAAAACAAATGAAAATTACCCCAACTGAAATTTCTGATGTATTAATTATTGAGCCGAAAGTATTTGAAGATGAGCGTGGTTTTTTCTTTGAAAGTTTTAATCAAAAAAAATTTGATGAAGCAGTTGGCTACCATGTAAATTTTGTACAAGACAATCATTCAAAATCAGTAAAAGGTGTACTCAGAGGGTTACATTATCAAGAAGAACCCTATGCACAGGGGAAATTAGTAAGATGTGTTGTTGGAGAAGTATTTGATGTTGCTGTTGATATCCGAAAAGAGTCACCAACCTTTGGTAAATGGGTAGGGGTCAATTTATCAGCCGAAAATAAACGTCAATTATGGATACCTGAAGGTTTTGCACATGGTTTTTTTAGTTTTAAGTGAAATAGCTGAGTTTAATTATAAAACAACTAATTATTACCATACACAAAGTGAAAAGTGCATAAGATGGGATGATATAAACTTAAGCATTAAATGGCCTCTATACAGTGCACCAATCTGCTCAGAAAAAGATAATCAAGGTATCCAATTCAATAAGTTATTATAGAAATACAATTGAAGTCATTCTAACGGTTAATTTTAGTACATAAGTATAGTTCCAATTCAAATAACAATAAGAGCAAAACTCACAAGTAATTGTAACTACAATATTTACATATAAACTCATAGTATACATACTTTACGATAATTGTATGTATTATTAAAAATAAACTTAAGGGATTCGCCATGAAAATTCTTGATTGTACACTACGTGATGGTGGTTACTATAATAACTGGGATTTTGAACCACATGTTGTAAAATCTTACCTTCAAGCCGTAGCAAAAAGCTAAAATTGACTATGTTGAGTTAGGCTTACGAAACTTTCCTCAAAATCAATTTTTAGGGGCATATGCATATACAACAGAATCTCATCTTGCTACACTTGATCTACCTGAAGGTCCTATATATGGTGTCATGATTGATGCAAAAAACTATTCTTTCAGCTCCCCATTCTATTGAAGAGGCTATTGACATACTATTTATACCTTCAGAAAAAAGTAAAATTCAGCTTGTAAGAGTTGCCGCACATTTTCATGAAGTAGAACAAAGTGAAAGAATAGTAAAAAAATTAAAATCCCTGGGATATATGGTTGGGTATAATTTAATGCAAGCGGGAGGTAAACCAGATTCAGTTATTGCAGAGAAATCATCAATAGCTGCATCATGGAATATGCTGGATGTATTATATTTTGCCGATTCATTAGGAAATATGGATACTAATGAAGTAAAACGAATTGTCAAAGCAATAAGAAGCAAATGGAAAGGACCATTAGGTATCCATACCCATGACAATATGAATAAAGGGTTAGAAAATACCTTAACAGCATATAGTGAAGGAGTTGAGTGGTTAGATTCAACAATAACAGGAATGGGCAGAGGGGCTGGCAACACTCAAACTGAATATTTGCTATCTATCATTAAAAATAGTAATTCAAAATATAATGCAAAACCAATCTTTGAATTAGTAGTACGTTATTTTGAGCCCATGCAAAAACAATATGGCTGGGGAAGTAGCCTTCTCTATTTCCTTGGCGCACAAAATGATATTCACCCGACCTATATCCAAAACTTGCTATCCAATCCTCATTATGGTAAGGACGAGATTGTTGGTGCAATAGACTATTTAAGCCAATTAGAAGGAACTACATCATACAATGGCTCCATACTTGATACAGCTATTAATTTCTCAAGTAGCAACCAAAAGATGATACATAGTAAAAGCGATATAACTAATATTTTTGAAGGAAAAAATATTCTAGTACTTGCAAATGGCCCTAGCATAAAAAAATATTCAAGCGCACTTTGCCAATACATAAAAAAAACAAACCCAATAGTTATATCCGTTAATATAATTGATGAAATTCCAGAAGAATTAATTAACTATTATATAATATCTCACAATTCAAAATTCTTATCTGATTCCAAACGATATGAAATGATTAAAAAACCCATAATTCTTCCCAAAAATAGATTTACACCCTCAGAATTAAAATTACTTCAACATAACTCTATTCTAAATTATGGATTGGTAATTGAAAAAAACACATTAGAAATTAAAGATGATTATGTAATATCCCCATATGATGTTACAGCATCTTACACTATGGCACTATTAACTGTAGCTAATGCCAAGAATATAACATTAGCAGGTTTTGATGGATATGAAAAAGAAGATAATAGACAGCAAGAAATGATTGATATATTCAATAAATTTGATTCATTAAAAGTAAAGTCAATCACTCCAACAATATACCCTATTTCAAAAGGTTCCTTATATGCCATCTACCCATAATTATAGTACCTATATTTTTGATTGTGATGGGGTTATTTTAGACTCAAACAAATTAAAAATAGATGCTATGAATAGGGTATTAAATAATATTACTGAACAGTCAGCCTTAGTGGCTGATTGTATTGACTATTTCAAAAACAATTTTGGAAAATCAAGATTTCATCATGTCCAAATATTTGTAGAACATATATTATTAATACCTAAAAAACAAAGAGAACAGTTTAAAAATTTAATTCTTAATGACTATTCTGCATTATGTAAAGAATTATACTTAAACTCTAGCTTAACCCCAGGCTTTTATGAATTTATAAATAGCTTAAAAGGAAAAAAGTATGTAGCAAGTGGCTCTGAAGAAAAAGAATTACAGCTAGTGTTTAAAGAAAAAAATTTAAGCACTTACTTCGATGGTATATTTGGTTCTCCATCTAGAAAATCCGACATTGTCAAATCTATTATTGAAAAAAACAATAGTAAGACATATATTATGTTTGGTGATTCGCTATCAGACCTATCCGCCGCTATAGAAAATAATATACAATTTATTGGTTATACACCGTATTCTAATGTTACCTCCCTATTAATTAAAAAATGTGAAGAGAATAACTTTCAAACCATTAGTAATTGGAGTGAGTTAAATTGATAACAGCATTTCTTCCATGCCGTAAAGGCAGCCAAAGAATTAAAGATAAAAATGTAAAAATTTTTGCTGGAGTATCTGGTGGGCTACTCGAAATAAAATTAAAGCAGCTTTTAGCTTGTAAGGAAATAGATAAAATAATTGTATCTTCAAATGATGATAGAGTTTTATCTTTTTCTAATAAAATCAATCATTCAAAAATTATTATAGATGAAAGGCCAGAGCATTTAGGTAATAGTCAAACAACTACAGATGAATTAATTAAGTATGTACCTACCATAATAAAAGAAGGCTCTATTCTTTGGACTCATGTGACCTCCCCATTTGTTACTAGTGAGATTTATACAAATTTAATTAATACTTATAAAGAAAAATTTTTAGAAGGTTATGACTCTTTACTAACAGCAAAAAAAATCCAAAGTTTTTTGTGGAATTCAAATGAACCTATAAATTATGACAGAAACATTGAAAAATGGCCAAGAACACAGACTATAGAACCAATTTATGAGGTCGATAGTGCCGCATTTATTGCATCACTAGATATATATAAGAAACACAATGACCGCATAGGATTAAAACCTTTTATATATGCTCAAGGAGCCTTAGACTCTATAGATATTGATTGGCCAGAGGATTTTACTATCGCAGAGAAGATATTTGAGTATAAAACAAATAAACACAAAGAGAGCTAAGCCAAGTGCATCTTCCAAAAGTAGCTAAAAATACAATTATATATATAATTGGAGATATAGTTACAAAATCAATACCTTTTTTATTATTACCTATAGTAACTCATTATCTAACTCTAGAAGAGTATGGCCAAGTTAGCTTCTATCTAACTATCATAGAGATTTTAACAATCTTTGTCATAATGGGGGGGCAAAACTACTACCGCTATATATTTTTTTCCACTGAAAATAGGAATGGAATCATTTTCATTCCCTTTTTTCTTTCATCTATATTTTTTCTGATCTTTCAAATTCCGTTATTTTTATATGATGTATTTATAGAGAGCATCGGTAGTTATGTATTTTTACCTACCGTTGCCTTCGGGCAATCTATCTGCGCATTAATAATTTGTAAATTTCAAATGGAAGAGAATCCTATAGGTGTAACTACTATAAATATATCCTTAGCTATTGTGTCTTTTATTTCAACAATAATACTGCTACTAAATGGATTTGGCCTAGAAGGTAGAACTATATCTATAATTATTACACCGGTTCTTATTGGTTGCATTCTAACAATAATTCTACTAAAAAAAGAACATTATTCATTTACAATTATACAAAACCATTTTTACAACTCCCTTAGTTTTGGTGCAAAATCACTAACGACTAGTTTAAGTTGGTGGTTACGTTCGGGAATGGATAGGGTTATTATTCAGCAAATATTAGGTGCTTCTATATTAGGTTTATACGCAATAGCTATACAATTATCTATGGTAATAAGCGTTGTATCTCTAGCATTTAATGTCAGTATTATGCCAAAAATTTTTAGTTTAGTAAGAGAGAAAAAGAAAAAGGTACTTTTAAAATTAATTTTAAGCTCAACTTTAATTATTATATTATTCTCTACAATATTTATCATTTTAGCGCCATATTTAATCGGCTATATTTTACCTCCACAATACTCTAATTCAGTTATTTTGTTAACTCCGATAGTGTGTGGTATTGTTTTACATTTTATTTTCCTATCTTTATGCAATATTGTCACGGCTATGGGAAAACCTGGTACATTATCAGTTATTACAATCGCAGGATCTTTCATACATATTCTTTTATCCTATACTCTAGCAAAAAATATTGGCATTAATGGCATTATTTGGAGTTCTACAATTTCTTATTTAATCTCAATTATACTAATGATTCTAATTTTCTTCAATAAAACAAGCATTAAGGTAGCATAATGTGTTGCTTATTTATGGTTCGAAATTTTCTATCTGTGAAAACGGCATATGCAATTACTGAACAGTATAAGAAAAATGAAAAATATATTTATTCTATAGAATCTGATGATGATGAATATTTTTCCACAATAAAAAATACTGTAGCAACTAATATACCTGTAATTAAAACTGAGCCTATCAATTGGATTTTTAAAAGATTTAATTTTTTATTAAAATACAGATCATTACAATCAAGTTATAAAAAAATTCTTAGTATTTATACTAGATATCAAATTAGTGAAATCTTTATACACTACCCTGTGCATGAAAAAGAAGCACTCTATATGAAGGCAGCTAAAAAACTAAAAATAAAAATAAATTTTTATGAGGAAGGAAGTTGCTTTTATACTGACCGTAGAGGAAGAAAACTAGATGTTTATAGTAGGTTAAAGTTTTTTATACGAAAATCACTCCTAAAATGCCTAAGTATTAACTATGGATATCAATTAAATGCTGATGGCTGGTATTCTATATTACCTGTAAAAAAACAGCCAAATCACCTTATAAAAATATCATATAAAAAAATCGAGTGTCCTAACTTAAAATATTTATTTTTATCTCGTCCCGTTTTTGATGATTACCCTTCAATTTCTTTTGATTTATATATCCAATCCATAATAAAATTCATAAATACAATGCCTAAAAATGAAACACTATTTATTAAATTTCATCCTAGGGAATCACTAGATAATCAAAGAAAGACAATTGATAAATTAAATAGCTACTCTTCCTATATTGAGGTAAAAAAACTCGATTTAAATATAGCTGCCGAAGATATTGTATACAATATGGAAAAAGGCAGTTCAGTTTGTGCTTTTGACTCATCAACACTAATATATGGCAATTCAATAAATTCAAATATTAAATTTCATTCAGTACTAAATCATATTTATATGTATGATGAAATGAATGAGCTTAGTAATTTATACTCGCTATATACCAAAAAATTTAGCCATATTGAATATATAAAATGAATAACAACCTGAAGAAAGTTGATACTTTTACTTTCATAACAGTGTTAAGTATCGCTATACTATGTTTATTACCTTTTTCTCCATATCTATCTTTAATTTTATGTTTTCCTCTTCTTACATTGCTAGAAATTGAAAGTGTTAAAATAAAGAGTTTCTCAGTATTTTTCATTCTTATTTTTATTATATTAATTTCATATTTAGGAGCATCCAGGGGAATATTTGAAACACCTAACGATGACCTAGCTGACTACTATAAAAATTTCATTGCTCTTTCTAAAGGTAATCTCTATGCTCTTTTCGAATTTGGCTTTGGAGTAGAAATAGGTTTACCTTTTTTAAGTTTTTTACTTTCTATTGTGGCACCATATGCCCCCCCCCCCGTGTTTTTTTTACTGTTCCACCTTATTATAATAAATACATTGTATGTTTTATTTATATACAAATACTCGAAAGTTGTTAATATTAAATACAAATCACTACTACTACTAACTTGTTTCCTTTTTTTAGGATATACCGCTGAAGCAAATTTATTGAGGCAGTCTTATTCTTCAATTTTTCTTCTATTTGCATTATTTTCAAAAAATAACAAACAAAAAGTACATTACATTATTATTTCAATGACATTTCATCTATCATCAATTCTATTATATTTTGCCTTCAACTATATATATAGAATAAACTTAAAAAAACTATTGATTTTACTTGCAGCATCACTCCTAACAGCAATATTTTTTGCGTCATTTATTTTGCCAATTTTAGTCCAATATCCTCAAATCAAAATTGATGCTTATATAAATGGTGATGGTGTTAATATTGAAACCATTTTATCAATCTATAAAGAGTTTATAATTATATTTCCCATTTCATTATTTTTATTTATCATTAATAAAATAGATATAAAATACATGTACATGCTAGTAGCATGGTTTGTAATCACATGTATCCTAGAATTTTTAATGTCTGGTATATCCCTAAGGATTAACCACATGATAATTACATTTTTGGTTGGCCCTATTTTATATACAATATTCACGAAATTAAAAAATACAGCTATTGTATTTGCATTTGTTATCATACCATTAATTTTTATATTGAAGATATATTCATTTGTTAACAATAAAAATGAGATGGCTTTATTTTCTGATGGAAATTATTTTTACAGTACACCATTTGAATATGTCGATTTTTTAACTCAAGATATATCTAATAACAAACGAGACTGGAAACGTCTTAATTATGAATAGTATTATAGCGAGTCACTTTATGAAATTTTCACTTATTCTCTGTACTCTAGGAAGAACAGATGAAGTCGCTCTATTTTTAGAATCCCTAAGTTTACAAACTTACCAAAACTATGAACTTATTATTATTGACCAAAATAAGGACGATAGATTAAAAAAAATACTGTCTGATTCATCAATTCAAGATAGTAAGATTTTGCATATTGTGCAATCAGTTCCTGGTTTATCTAGGGCCAGAAATGTTGGCATTCAGCATGCCTCAGGTAATATTATAGCATTCCCTGACGATGATTGTACCTATGATATAGATGTATTAGAAAAAGTAGCATTTTTTTTTACACATAACTCAAATAAACCACTAGCTCTAAGTGTCAACACTCGAGATATTAATTCAAGTTTTTCTCTAATTTTCTCCCCTAAAAATGAATGTTCATTTAGCAAAGATAAATTACTAGGGTGCTCTTTTACTCTTTTTTTCAGTAAAGAAGCCTCAAATATGCTTTTTGATGAACGCTTAGGTGTAGGTTCGGGATTCATTTGGGGAGCTGCAGAAGAAAATGATTTTCTTTACAGATTTTTAACATCTGGTGGTGAAGGATACTATCTACCTTCACCAACCGTTTTTCATCCAGCTAAAGAAAATGATACTTTAGATGTAACAAGAGCATATTTATACGGAGGAGGCTTTGCTGCTTTTAGATTGAAAAACAATGGGTTGGTTAGATTTATTAAGAGTAGCCTTTTAATATTCGTTGATATTTTTAAAAATTTAATTCTAGGGAAATGGAAAAAAGCGTCTTTTAAATTCATTTTCCTTTTGGGATACTTTGTTGGTGGATTGGCATGGAAAATAGCAAATAAATGAAAAAAATACTGATCATTGCACCAAGCTCAATATACGGTGGAGGTGAAGTTTATGTAAAAAACCTCATCAACTATATAAATAAAAACTATATTATTATAGTTGGAGCTTGTAATGAAAGATTAATAAATGAAATTAACAATAATGTTAATTTCATTTTTAAAGTTAAACCATCCACCTCTCAAGCCAATAAGCTTTACAATAATTTGTTAATTAATTACTACTCTTTTAAATATAATGTAGATATTATTTTTTTAAATGGACTCCCCGAATCGGCTCTTTATGCTTTTACCTTATTAAAAAAGAATATAGTTTGCATTGGTCACAGTAATGAGAGTCACTTGCGATATATTAATGACCAACATGGGTTGAAAAATTTCTTATTAAAAACATTATTTAAGCTTTCATTTAAAAAATTAAAATTATTTATTGCCATTAATGAGCAAGCAAAGAGTAATTTATTATATTTTTTCCCTAAATATAAAAAATCTCAAGTTATATATAATGGCGTTCCTGAAATGGTGATTGAAAAGAAAAAAAACAATGATTTTACAGTGGGAAGGATATGTCGATTACTCCCTGATAAAAATGTAAAACTAGCTATTGATAGCATGAAAAAAATCAATAAGGCATCTTTGATTATTGCAGGTGAAGGACCTGAAAAAAACAAACTGGAAGAACATGCCAATAGAAGTAAAATAGACGTAACATTTTTAGGGCATTGTAATGCTGCTGATTTCTTTTCAAAAATTGACGTAATGCTATTAACCACCCCCTCAAATAGTGACGGAGATGCAACTCCACTCGTAATTTTAGAATCGATGTCAGCAGGCATTCCTGTTATATCAACAAAAGTTGGAGGGGTGCCTGAACTAATTGAACATATGGTAACAGGTATTTTATGCGAAGATACTCCAGAAAGTTTTTCAAACGCAATAAATTTATTATTACATGATGAGATGTTATATCAAACAATATCCCATAACAGCAGAAATGCTTATATTGAGCGTTTTAGTTCCAAAATTACATTTGAACAAACACTATCTGAAATTAATAAACACACTAGTAATAATTAATATATTTATGATCACATACAATATATCAGATCAATAATATTGAAAAATATTATAGTTTAATACTGTCACTTACACTTGAATTTAAAAATAATTTGCTGCTTCTCTATTTATTTTTTGTTATTAAAATCACACGTTAGTTATATAATACAATTCCAATAAAGCAATTAGTACATCATCTATTATTCTGTATTCTAGATAGGATAAAAAATTGATACTCGCATTCATTTTCCTTATGCAAAGTAAAAGCGATTTTTTAATTTAATCCAAATATTTAATATTCATTCTTTTAGGTAATGATAGATCTACAGGTTCACATTCAAAGTTGTGTGTAAGATTCAATCAATAGTTTAGAAAAGGGAATAAAATTGAAAACAAAGTAGGAATAGATGATTTGCTCATATTGAAGGAATAGGAGGGTAATTATTGATGATGACAAAATCATTAGATCATATTTTAGTATTCACCCCGAAAACCATAATTTTGCAGATTTAGACATACTGATACGAAATCAAGGCGTGAATCATAGAGATATTAATATTGATTCAGATTGCTGGGTAGGCGCTAAAGTAACTATACTAATGCTACAATTATTAGAAATGGCTGTGTTATTGCAGCAAAAGCTGCAGTCAATTCAACTTTTCCTGATAATGTGGTTATTGCTGGGATTTCAGCAAAAATAATTAAAAGAAGGAACTGATGAAAAAACAATCTTTTTTCTTTGTGCATTTATTTAATGACTACAGTGGAAGCCCTTTAGTACTGAAAAACATGATAAATGCAATAAAAAAATCAGGTGAAAGCATTACATTATTGACCAGTAAACATAGTGGATTTTTATCAAATATTAGCGAGACCAGTTACATTAGATTATTTTATAAATACTCTAATATTAAATTAATAACTTTTTTTTCTTTACATTATCTCAAATTGATGTGTTTTTGAAACTTTCAGTTAATATATTAATTCATCGATTTAAAAAAAATAAATGCACTGTAGTTATTAATACCGTATTACCTTTTTCTGCAGGTTTAGCTGCGTTTTTGTTTGCCAATCGAACAATTTATTACATTCATGAAACACACATCAAACCAAAATTATTAAATAAGCTACTACTTTTTGGTGTTCGTAAATTTTCGGATGAAATAATATATGTTTCTAACTACACAAAAGACGCCATTGACATTCAAAAAAATTGTATTGTCATTCCTAATCCATTAAGAAATGACTTTAATTTAAATCCTAGTCTTGATTTTCATGCTAAACATAATGATAAAAATGTCTTTTTTTCAGGCTCACTTAAAGCATACAAGGGTATATATAATTTCATAAAAATTGCTGAACATTGTCCACAAATTAATTTCATTGCAGCTCTAAATTGCCATGAAACTGATTTTCATGAATTTGTAACTAAGTATCATCATCAAAACATCTCTTTTTTTCATAGACCAAACTTTATTAAATCACTGTATGAAAAATCATTCATTATTCTAAACTTATCAATTCCTGAGGATTGGACTGAAACATTTGGATTATCAATCCTTGAAGGTATGTCGTATGGGTGTGTTCCTATCGTTCCCCCTGCCGGAGGGCCTTTAGAAATTGTTAATCCTGATTTCGGATATTATATTCATTCAAATCATGTAGACAAAATTTCAAAAATAATAAATGATTTATCTTGCAATTATAACGAATGGTATAAAAAATCACAGTCAGCTTTAAATAAGTCTAATGAATTTAGTTTTCAAGAATATACAAAATCTATTAATAATTTTTTAGGAATATAGTGTGAAAGTTATTTCAATTGTAGGAACTGTTGGATTACCGGCTTGTTATGGTGGCTTTGAGTCTTTAATTGAAAATTTGACCAAGAACTCATCAGGTGATATTAAATATAAAGTTTTTTGCTCATCGCAGTTTTTCAAAAATAAAATAAATGCCTATAACAATGCTGATTTAATATATATACCTTTAAATGCAAATGGTATTCAAAGCATTTTTTATGACATTATTTCATTAATAAAAACTTTGTTCTATAAAAATGACGTGACCTTGATATTAGGTGTATCGGGTTGTTTATTCTTGCCTTTTTATAAATTCTTTTCAAAAGCAAAAGTCATAACTAATATCGATGGTTTAGAGTGGAAACGCGATAAATGGGGGGCTGTGGCTAAATGGTTTCTAAAACGTTCTGAGTATTTTGCAGTAAAATACTCGGATATAATTATATCTGATAATCAAGCAATCGCTGATTATGTTAATCAAAGCTATAATTTGTCATCTGAGGTAATAGCATATGGGGGAGATCATGCTATTATATCCAACCATATTGAGAATACTATCCCAACTGGAGATTATTATCTTTCCATTTGTAGAATAGAGCCAGAAAATAATATCTCACTCATTTTAGAGTCCTTTTCTGCCAGTAAAAGAAAAATTAAATTCATAGGGAATTGGAAAAATTCTGTTTATGGCCAGTGCTTATATAAAGAATATTCACAATATGAGAATATAGAACTAATAGACCCCATTTATGACATATCAACCCTTTATAATTATAGAATAAATTGTAAAGCATATATACATGGACATTCCGCAGGGGGAACAAACCCTTCGTTAGTTGAAGCTATGCATATTGGCAGACCCATTTTAGCATTTGACTGTGACTTCAATAGGTATTCAACTGACAATAAAGCTTTATATTTTTCAAACGATAACTCACTTTTAAAATTAATTGAAGATACAGATGATAATATGCTTGTATCTAACTCTGAAAAAATGAAAGAAATTGCTATTGAAAAATATACTTGGAGTAAAATAGCCACACAATATGAAAGCCTTTATTAATAATATGTAAACTTGTTATGAAACTATAAATAGACTATTAAATATCATTTTTATCGAACTATAGCCAGACACTTTAACTAATCGTATAGTATAAGAATCAGTAACTTAGTCGTAAAAAATCTTTACAAAGAGAATGTCCAATATAATTAACCTACAATGCAACGTTAATATCTTCTTTTCCAAAGATTGCTCTCTATAAGCTTCCTTAGAAATTATATTAAAAACGTATAAGTGTGATGATGATAACTCCCACTACTTATATTTTATCTAAACATTTTTTATCATAGGATGGACTTGTGCTTAGTAAGCATCTCTCACTTACATTACTAACCGCCAGCATTTTACTTACAGGCTGCACCGTCACCCCCGGTGCCTATATATCAACCTCAGGCAAAAATGTAGTTGATACGGGTGACCGTGACATTACCAAATTGGTTGATATCTACCCCATTTCACCAAAATTATTGGATGATATGTACACCGCCCCCACCATTGCTAAACCGAATGCGCAGTTAGAAAAGCAACTGACTCACTATGAATACCGCGTGGGTGCCGGTGATGTATTAACCATTACGGTTTGGGACCACCCTGAATTGACTATCCCTGCGGGTTCTTACCGTAGTGCGCAAGACTCCGGTAACTGGGTTCACTCCGACGGCACTATCTATTACCCATATATTGGTAAAGTCAAAGTGATCGGTAAAACCGTTACTGAAATCCGAACCTTGATCAGCAACCGTTTAGCCACCTATATCGAATCCCCACAAGTGGATGTGAGTATTGCCGCCTTCCGTTCACAAAAAATGTATGTGTCAGGAGAAGTCGCCAAACCGGGTACACTCCCTATCACTAACGTTCCTTTAACTATCTTAGAAGCCTTTAATAATGCCGGTGGTTTAACCGAAAAAGCCGATTGGGATAATGTAGTGCTTACTCGTAACGGCAAAGAAACTCGAATTTCGCTGCAATCTCTTGTGCAATATGGGGATTTAACCCAAAACCATTTAATGTTATCTGGTGATGTCCTGTATGTGCCACGTAATGATAGCCAAAAAGTGTTTGTCATGGGTGAAGTGGGTCAACCAACGACCTTAACCATTGACCGTGCGGGTATGAGCATTACTGAAGCTCTAAGCAAAGCGAGTGGGATAGACCAAAATACTGCCAATGCAACGGGTGTATTTGTTATCCGCCCAATTAAAAACCAACCAGCAGAAGACAAAGAACTCGAAGCGCTATTACCGAAAAAAATGGCCGCTGTTTATCAGTTAGACCTATCAGATGCGACATCGCTTGTAATGGGTACTGAATTTAAACTGCAGCCTTATGACTTAGTGTATGTTACCGCTGCGCCTGTGGTGCGTTGGAACCGTTTGATTACCCAACTGTTACCAACTATCGCTTCATATAATCAGTTAACCGAAGGTACCAAGCGTATCCACGACTGGTAATCGATATGTTTAATAATATTCTCGTTGTTTGTATGGGAAATATCTGTCGCTCTCCTACGGGGGAGCGTTTATTGCAACAGTATTTTCCCGAAAAAACTGTTCATTCGGCAGGTATTATCGCTAAAAATGATATGCCCGCTTATGACAGTGCCATCCGGATTGCCGAGCAACATAGCCTTTCCCTTGAAAACCATCAATCACGTCGATTAACCAGCGAAATATGCCATAAAGCAGACTTAATCCTAGTGATGGAAAACGATCATATTGCTAAAATCCACCAGCAGTTTCCTGAAACTCGCGGTAAGGTGATGTTATTTGGGCAATGGATCAATAAAACTGAAATCCCTGACCCGCACAAACGCAGCGATGAAATGTTTGAACATGTTTACCAGTTGATGGAAAAAGCCGCGATTGCTTGGCAAGGCAAAATTTAATTTTATTTATTGGATGACTTAACATTTAACCTATTATGAACACAACAAAAAATAGCTCCCCTGCCTCAGATGAAATCGATCTGCTCGCTCTGTTTAAAGTTTTGAAATCCAACACCATTAAAATTGGGTTTTTTACTGTTATTTTTGCGGCTATCGCCATTGCATACAGTTTATTAGCAACCCCCATATACCAAGCGAATGCGACCTTACAGTATGACAAATTAGGTCAGGTCTCATTACTCGACCAAATGAGTGATGTCATGCCATTTGGTAACAGCAATAACCAAGTCGACTCTGAAATTGAAGTTATCAAATCCCGCATGGTATTGGGCAAAACCGTTGCAGACTTGAACTTAGACACTCAAGCAGCCCCTGAAGGCTTTGTCAGTAAGTTACTTGGTGAAGTGGCTCCCGTCCATATTGCCCTATTTCAATTACCTGAAAACTTAATTGGCCAGCCATTGACCCTAACTTATTTAGGGGATAATAATTATTCCCTAAATGTGGATGGCCAAGTCTTGCAAGGTAAAGTCGGTGAAGTGCTCAAACAAAGTGAAATTAACTTATTAATTTCCAGTTTCGCAGCTGAAACTGGTGAAGAATTTTCGTTAATCAAAAATGCCCGTTACTCTACCATTGAAGACTTACGCAATACCCTAACCATTGCGGAAGTGGGCAAAGGTACCGGTATTATCAGCTTAGCGATTAAAGGTGCGGATCAAGTTGAGAATGTTAACATTCTCAACAGTGTTATCCAAAACTATGTAGACCAAAATACCGAGCGTAAAAAAGAAGTCACCAACAATACACTCGTGTTCTTAGATGGCTACTTACCTACGATTAAAAAGAAATTAGATAACTACGAAAACCAGCTCAATGCCTTTCGCAAAAAGAATGAATCGATTGACCTCTCTCTAGAAGCTAAAGCGGCTTTAGATACTGCTTTGCAGGTCGAAGAGAAACTCAATGAATTGACCTTCAAAGAAGTGGAAATTCAACAGTTATATACCCGTAACCACCCGGCTTATCAGTCTCTATTAGATAAACGCCAGCAACTGTTACGTGAGAAAGAAAAAATCAGTAAAAATATTCAAAAATTACCGAATACCCAACAAGAAATCGTCCGTTTAACCCGTGATGTTGAAGCAGAACAAGCGATTTACGCTCAATTAGTCGCGAAACAACAAGAGCTCAGTGTACTGAACTCCGGTATTACCGCGGATGTGCGTATTATTGACTCTGCGGAGTCCCAACCAAAGCCTGTGGCACCAAAAAAATCACTGATTGTTGCTCTTGCCACTATCCTTGGCTTTATTGTCGGCTGCGCGTATGTCATTGCTCGCGAGTTCTTTAATAATAAAATTAAGAGCACGGAAGATATCGATGCATTGGGTGTCAACGTCTACGCTACCATTCCTTTCTCAGCCCATGAGAAAAAACTGATTGAAGCAGGCAATAAGAGCCCATTAGCGATAGAAAACCCAGCAGATACCGCGGTTGAAGCTATCCGTTCATTACGTACCAGTGTTTATTTCTCGGTAATGAACCAAGGTAACAACCTCGTTATGGTGACTAGTGCGTCACCTGGAGTCGGGAAAAGTTTTGTTACCTCCAATATGGCGGTGGTACTGGCTAACGCAGGTAAGAAAGTTCTGTTAATCGATACCGATTTACGTAAAGGCCGTTTGCATAAAGCCTTTGGCTTAAACAATAAAGCGGGCTTATCTGAATACTTATCGCAACAAAGTTTAGAATCACCGACTATTCATGCCAACGTGATTGAAAACCTCGATGTGATTTGTCGTGGTAAAAATGTTACTCACTCCTCTGAGTTATTAATGGGTGAGCGCTTTAAGCAGTTACTGGATAAAGTCAAAAACCAATACGACATTGTGGTGATCGATACCGCACCAATCTTAGCAATTACTGACTCGGCGATTATTGGTAAATATGTCGGTACTTCATTACTGATTGCTTTCTACGGGGTGAATACCGTGAAAGATGTCGATTTATCACTGAAACGCTTTAAGCAAAATGATATCGAAATTACGGGTGTGATCTTGAATGGTATTGATGCAAGATCTGACGATTATAACTACCATTACGAATATTAAGAATCAGGAATATTGAGATGAATAATCAACACGTTCTCGTTACTGGTGGTCTTGGCTACATTGGTAGCCATACCTGTGTACAGATGATCCAGCAAGGGATGCAGCCGGTTATTTTAGATAACTTGCATAATGCTAACCTTGAGGTGCTTAACCGTATTGAAGCTATCACAGGTGTTAAGCCAGTTTTTTACCAAGGTGATGTGCGTGATGGCCAAATTTTAGAATCTATTTTTGCTAATCATCAAATTCATTCCGTCATTCACTTTGCTGGGTTAAAAGCCGTTGGTGAGTCAGTGCAGAAACCGATTGAATACTATGATGTTAACGTCAATGGCACACTGGTATTAGTGGAAAGCATGAAAAAAGCCGGTGTTAAAAGCCTGATTTTTAGTTCATCGGCAACCGTTTATGGCGACCCTGAAGAAGTACCATTAACAGAAAATTCCAAAGTCGGAGGAACCACCAACCCATATGGAACCAGTAAGTATATGGTTGAGCGTATCCTTTCGGATTTATATACTGCGGAAGATGATTGGTCACTGACATTACTACGTTACTTTAACCCTGTTGGCGCACACCCATCCGGAACCATGGGGGGAAGACCCGCAAGGTATTCCAAATAATTTGGCACCGTTTGTTTCACAAGTCGCTGTAGGCCGCCGCCCACAAGTCATGGTATTTGGTAATGATTACCCAACACCGGATGGTACTGGTGTGCGTGACTATATTCACGTGATGGATTTGGCAGATGGCCATATTGCCGCACTAAATAAAGTTAGCCAGCAAGCAGGATTACATGTTTACAATCTTGGTACAGGAACTGGCACAAGTGTGCTGGAAATTATTACTGCTTTTGAAAAAGCGGCAGGTAAACCAATTAAATATGAGATTGTAGCAAGACGCCCCGGTGATATTGCGGAATGCTGGTCTAGCCCAGAAAAAGCGTTGAAAGATTTAAACTGGAAGGCACAGTATTCAATTCAAGATATGGTGAATGATAGCTGGCGTTGGCAGTCCATGAACCCTAATGGTTATAACAGCTAACCTCAACGAGTTATTTCAGAGACGAGCCTTTATGGCTCGTTTTTTGTTTTCAGGGGTACAAATAATTTTTACGGCACAAATCAAAGTTCCACATGAAAACAAACCCATTTGCGCGTAAACTCTTCCCATCATTTCTTATCAAAAATATCAGCTTAACGTTATGCCACACATTGTTTTATTCGAACCGGAAATACCGCCAAATACTGGCAATATCATTCGTCTTTGTGCCAATACTGGCTTTGATTTGCATCTTATTCACCCTCTTGGGTTTACATGGGATGATAAACGCCTACGCCGTGCGGGTTTAGACTATAGCGAATTTGCCGATATCAAGCACCACCATGATTATTTTGCTTTTTTAAAAAGTGAAGGGCTAAACCCGGATAATAACCAATCTGAAAGTGGGGCTCGCGTGTTTGCTTTAACCACTAAAGGTAAGCCAAGTCACAGCAATGTCAGCTACCAACAAAATGACTATTTGATGTTTGGCCCTGAAACCCGTGGGTTGCCACCTTATGTGCTAGATAACATGCCAATGGAGCAGAAAATTCGTATTCCTATGTTGGCAGACAGCCGCAGTATGAATTTATCCAACTCTGTGGCAGTGGTTGTGTTTGAAGCATGGAGGCAGTTGGGGTATACAGGGGCGCTGCTAAAGGACTAGATTATAAAAGGAGCTCAGTTTGAGTTCCTTTAGTTTGAATCAATAAAAAAATGCTCTCCACCAATTAATGGGATCAACCTTGCGAGCACACTATCAAGAACCCCCTCATCAGCAACTACCCCAAACTTCATACTTCTATCTTTCCAAGGTAGTGTTTGAATAAGGTTTGCCGCAGCAACACACGGAGTATCAAGATTATTTATCCCTACTTCTGTTATGTGCCCTCTAATGCTTGTGCTAATAGGACAACAAATTACCAAGCCTGATTTTTTATTATATTCCACACTGGATAAAACGAGTGCAGGCCGATATTTTCCTATTTCTTTTCCTTTCGTTGGGTCAAAATCTAACCAAATAATATCATTTCGCCTTGGTATGTAACTTTTACTCATTCACCAATTTCCATATCATTAATTTGAGCAAGTTCATCTGAATGACTATTATATTCATTCATATTGTCAAGCAAATAAGCTTCAGAAAACATCCTTATCTTCTTTTTGGGAGAAAGAACCAAATTACCGTTATTAACAGAAATATCAAGACGTTGACCAACCTCAATACCTAATTGTTTTAAGATAGCTGATGGGATAACAATGCCTTGGCTATTTCCCCATTTTTTTATAGCAACGCTCATTTCTCTTACCCCATACTTATTTTTGAGTATATTAGTTTCCAAATGTATAAACATTGTATAACTTCATTGAGGTTAAAGCAAATTTTTGGTCGATTTATATACAAATGAAGGAAATCAAAAATGAAAACGATCGAACTAGAACCCTCACAACTCAAATTCCATCCCCATCTTCAAAACCCCAAATACTGCCATTAAAGTTTTGATCCATTTCTAAGGACGGTTTATCGCTGGTTGGTTTACCGACAATGCGTGCTGGAACCCCTGCCACCGTGGTATGCGGTGGAACAGGATGAAGCACGACTGAACCTGCGCCAATTTTTGCGCCGCGGCCAATTTCAATATTACCGAGTATTTTTGCCCCTGCGCCAATCATCACCCCTTCCCTCACTTTCGGGTGGCGGTCACCACAGGTTTTCCCGGTACCACCGAGTGTGACGGATTGTAGGATTGATACATCATTTTCCACAATTGCAGTTTCCCCAATCACGATGCCTGTTGCGTGGTCAAGCATGATGCCACAACCAATACGGGCTGCAGGGTGGATGTCGACGCCAAATGAAACGGAAATTTGATTTTGCAGGTAAACCGCCAGCGCTTGGCGGCCTTCTTTCCACAGCCAATTACCGATACGATAGGCTTGCAAGGCGTGGAAACCTTTCAAATACAATAATGGAGTGGAATATTTATCAACGGCAGGGTCACGTAGGCGAACCGCGGCTAAGTCCATTGCTGCAGAGAAAATCATGCCTTCGTCATTGCGATAAGCTTCCTCAACAATTTCACGCACTTCAAGCGCTGGCATAATCGGCGAGCTCAGTTTATTGGCTAGCATATAGCTGAGCGCACTGCCTAAATTGTCGTGCTTTAACAATGTCGCGTTAAAAAAGCTGGCGAGGAGTGGTTCGCAGTCCGCAAGAGACTTCGCTTCATCTTTAATGAAACCCCAAATTCTATCCAGTTCTTCACGCGACATAATCACTCACCTATCTATTTTTATTAATCATGCAGCTTTGGCATATCGGCAATTTCATCTTTCGTCGCACGCCCTAGTAGTGCTTGCGCCGCCTCTAACACATTTTTATGGCGGTAAAGGATTTGATAAATTTGCTCAGTAATTGGCATTTCAACACCTGCCCGCTCAGCCAGTGCGCGGACTTCCTTGGTATTACGATAGCCTTCAACGACTTGGCCAATCTCTTTTTCTGCATCTTCAACGCTAACGCCATCACCTAGCATCATACCAAAGCGGCGGTTACGGGATTGGTTATCTGTACACGTTAACACAAGGTCACCTAAGCCTGCCATACCCATAAAAGTTGCAGGGTCTGCTCCCAAAGCTGCACCTAAACGACTCATTTCAGCTAAACCGCGGGTAATCAATGCAGTACGTGCATTCGCACCAAAGCCCATGCCATCAGAAATACCGGCACCAATAGCAATCACGTTTTTCACTGCACCGCCCAGTTGCACCCCAACCATATCCGGGTTCTTATAGACGCGAAAGCTCTTGCCGCAATGGAATAACTTTTGTAAGTCATCACCAAATTGGCTATCGCTTGCGGCAACAGAAATTGCTGTTGGTAAACCTGCGGCGAGCTCTTTTGCAAACGTTGGACCGGACAACACAGCCAGAGGAATTTCATTACCTAATACCTCACGTGCCACTTCTTGCAACAAACGGCCAGTATCCCTTTCTAAGCCTTTAGTCGCCCAAATAATACGGGAGTCTGCGCGTAAGTATGGCTGGATTTGTTTTAGTACATCACCAAAAACATGGCTCGGTACCACAATCAAGATATTGGGGCTCGCCTCAACGGCGCGTTTTAAGTCCGTTTCGAGAGATAAACTATCAGGAAAAGAAACGCCAGGCAAAAACGCCTGATTACTGCGATCTTGTTCTAATTGATGAATGTGTTTTGGGTCATGGCCCCATAACACAACCTGATGTGCATTACGTGCAAGCGTAATGGCTAAAGCGGTGCCGTACGAGCCGGCACCGATCACTGTCATTGAAGCAGTATTCATTAAGCGTCCTGTTGAGCTTCTGAGTTCTGCGCTTGTTCACCTTGTTGCTGCTGTAAATAGTTCATGAACAGTGCATCAAAGTTAACTGGCGCTAAGTTCAATTGTGGGAATGTACCACGGCCCACTAAGCTAGTGATCGCTTCACGTGCGTATGGGAACAGGATGTTCGGGCAATATGCACCTAAGCAATGTGCCATTTGAGTACCTTCAATACCTTCGATAGAGAAAACACCCGCTTGCTGGACTTCACACAGGAAAGCGGTTTCTTCACCTAAAGTTGCAGTCGTTGTGACGCGTAAAACAACTTCATAAACACCTTCAGACAGCTGAGTTGAAGAAGTATCTAAATCTAATTTAATTTCTGGCTGCCACTCGTGTTGAAAGATGTGTGGTGCATTAGGTGCTTCAAATGAAACGTCTTTTGCATAAATGCGTTGAATTTGAAAAACCATTTCTGAGTTGTTTTGTTCTGACATAGTTTATGTACCTTTAACTTCCATATGAATTTTCCCTGTCATTCTTTGAGCTACAGGGGTGTTCGCTGCATTGCGCTACCCAAGTCACATACTGCGAATATAACTTGGGAGCAAATACATGCTGGATAACTACTTCTTACCACGAGCTAGCGGAAGGTTTTCACCTGCCCAGCCAGAGATCCCTTCTTTCAGGACAAAGACTTTTTCAAAACCGTGTTGTGCCAGCTGTTCAGCAGGTTTACCTGATTCCATACCACTCGCAGAAACGATAATCACTGGTTTCTGTTTGTGTTTTTCTAATTCACCTAAATTATTCTCTTTAATTTCAGACGGTGTTAAGTTAATAGAATCAATAATGTGCCCTTTACGGAAATCATCGCGAGAACGTAAATCGACAACAACCGCCTCTTCTTTATTAATCAGTGTAATCGCTTGTGAACGAGCAATCACTTTCGTTTTAGAGAAAAGGCCTTTAAAGGTCATAACAACCACAGCAACTAATAGCGCTATCCAAACCAGACTCAATAACATGTTCCGGCTTACAAATTGCATGATTTCTTGGATCATGGGGGGCAATCACTCCCGTTAGTTAAAAACGAATATCAAAGGGTTCTGAGTATACCTTTGTGTTGAGCTAATTACAGCCAATTCCCGCAAACTAGCTTATTTTTTTTGCGCTAAGGCACGCAAAATTAACACCGTTCAGTGAAAAATCGCTTTTCTGTTTCGAAGCGGTACGCAAATATTTTATCATAAACGTGCGAAACAGGTCTAAATCGTGCTTCAAATAGGCAGTGAATAAGAAAAAAGTATTGAATACTGGCTATACAAAATAAATCAGTGATAATAAAACTGTGTTATTTGACTTAATATAGTTCTGATTCAGGGCAAAAGTCCGAATTTATAAATGTTTTCAATACTATTTGTTAGACAGTGCTGGAAACCATCACTTGCAGATGAAATAATCAGTTATTGCATTTAATTGAGGTGATTTATCACGATGGCCAATACACATCATCGAATGAAAATTTCATTTATTCGTCAGGCTATTAGCGCTCTCTTTGGGTTAGGGTTGCTTGCGCTCGCCCCAACACAAACTGTGTTTGCCAACCAGATCACTGAAAATAAAGGGCAATTACATGATTTACTCAAAAGTATTGCTGAAAAAGAAAAAAGCGTAAAAGAACAACAAGCCAAGCGCTCAGCACTGCTTGAACAACTTAAACAACAAGAGCAAAGTATTTCCGCCGCAGGGCGTAGCCTGCATGAAACTCAAAATCAGCTAAAACAATTAGATAAAGAAATTGTTTCCTTAAATAGCAATATCAAGCAGCTACAAACCAAAAAACAACAACAAGAAAAATTATTAGCTGACCAACTAGACGCTGCCTTCCGGTTAGGTAAACACCAAGGGTTAACCCTCATGTTCAAAGGTGAAGAAGGCCAGCGAGAAGAACGTATTTTGGCCTATTACAGCTATTTAAATCAAGCGCGTGAAAAAAACATTGCCGCATTAGAAGAAACCACTAAAGAGCTACAAGAACAAAAACAACTCGAACAAAAAAAACAAGCCGAACAAAAAACAACGCTGGCTCGCCAGCAACAAGAAAAACGAAAGTTGGATAATGCACGTGCTTCACGGCAAAAAACCTTAAATGCCCTTGAAAGTACATTAAAAGAAGACCAAAAAAATCTTGCTGTTCTAAAACAAAACGAAGCGAGATTACGCGACAAAATTGCTCGCGCCGAACGTGAAGCTAAGGCCAGAGCAGAGCGAGAGGCAAAAGAAGCGGCACGTATTCGCGCACAAGTCGCTGAAAAAGAGCGTCAAGCCAAACAAAAAGGCTCAACCTATAAACCGTCAGAGAGTGAACGTTCACTGATGTCCCGTACTGGCGGTTTAGGGCGCCCTGCTGGGCAAGCTATTTGGCCGGTTCGCGGCTCATTGCTTCATAACTACGGTGATGTCATTTCCAGCGAACTACGTTGGAAAGGCATGGTTATCGCCGCTAATGAAGGAACGCAAGTCAAAGCCATCGCTGATGGGCGTGTGTTACTGGCTGACTGGTTGCAAGGCTATGGGCTCGTTGTCGTCGTTGAGCACGGTAAAGGGGATATGAGCCTGTATGGTTATAACCAAAGTGCCTTAGTGAATGTTGGCCAAGAGGTTAGAGCGGGCCAACCTATCGCCTTAGTGGGTAGCAGTGGCGGCCAAGAACGTCCTGCCCTCTATTTTGAAATTCGCAGACAAGGTAAAACCGTGAACCCTCGTCCATGGTTAGGACGATAAATTTTAAATTCAATTAATTAGGATAACATTATGTTGAAGCACTTTCCCTTTCGGCCACTCATTCTCTTCTCATTATTGATGATGTGTCTACCGGTGAGTGCTGCAAAATTAGCGATTGTGATTGACGATTTCGGATATCGCGTCAAGGAAGATAACCAAATTTTAGCCTTATCCCCAGCGGTGACTATTGCCATTTTACCAAGCTCACCTCATGGCCGTGAAGTCGCAGAAAAAGCGCATCAGCAAGGACGTGATATTCTCATCCATATGCCAATGAAACCATTGAGCAAGCAACCATTAGAGAAAGACACATTGGCCCCATCGATGAGTGCAGAGGAAATTGACCGTATTATTAAAAATGCAATAAGCCGGGTTCCCTATGCAAAAGGTATGAATAACCATATGGGAAGTGAGATGACGTCTAACTTGGCAGGAATGCGCCATGTGATGCACAGCCTGTCAAAGTCAAACTTGTTTTTCCTCGATAGCGTGACTATTGGCAATACTCAAGCAGGTAATGCTGCCAAAGAGTACAGCGTTCCCACGTTACGTCGCCATATTTTTATTGATAACCACCAATCGGAAGAAGAAACCCGCACTCAGTTGAATAAAGCCGTTGCTTACGCGCGTAAACACGGCAGTGCGGTTGCCATTGGCCATCCGCACCCATCTACCGTTCGAGCCTTGCAAAAATACCTTGCCCAACTTCCTGCTGATGTTGAATTAGTTGCCGTTAGTGCTCTGCTAAGCCCTCAATCTAAAACTAAACAATCAACATCATTAAGAATGTTATCTGAAGAAGCGAAGAAGGCACAGCCTCAGTCCGAACAATCGATGCAAAATGAAATAAAAACAGCGCCAACCGAAGAAGCTGTTATTGGGCAACCTGAGACCGTTAGCCAACCAGTTCCGCAAGAGCTCGGTATATGTGAGTTTACATTACCAATCTCTAAGCGACAGGGAATTGATTTTATTATGTTTGTTGTTGAGAGTATTTATAACGATAAGGCTTTACAACCCCTGCTGGTTTCGGGCGATAAAGCGCAAAAACGCCCGCTTTTCAAGCAACAGCAGTAAGCCATTTGTATTCCCCCTTCTTAGTGCAAAAGCCAAGAAGGGGACTGGATATGATAAAAATTTAATCCCAGTTTAAAATCACTTTACCAGATTGGCCTGAACGCATGATATCAAAGCCTTTTTGGAACTCATCAATGGGGAATTGATGAGTGATAATTGGTGATAAATCTAAACCAGATTGAATGAGTGTCGCCATTTTGTACCATGTTTCGAACATTTCTCGGCCGTAGATCCCTTTAATAAATAACCCTTTAAAGATCACTTGGCTCCAATCCGTTGCCATTGAGGCAGGAGGAATCCCTAATAGGGCGATTCTGCCACCGTGGTTCATGGTGTCTAACATGGTCTGAAAAGCGGCTGGAGCACCAGAAACTTCTAATGCAACATCAAAACCTTCTTTCATTCCCAATTCGTTCATCACGTCTTTTAAATTTTCACGACTGACGTTCACGGCGCGGGAAACCCCCATTTTTTTCGCGAGTTCAAGTCGATAATCATTCACATCCGTGATAACAACATGTCGTGCTCCCACATGTCGGCACACTGCGGCTGCCATGATGCCAATAGGCCCAGCGCCGGAAACCAGCACATCTTCCCCCACTAAATCAAAGGAAAGTGCCGTATGAACTGCGTTACCAAATGGGTCAAAAATCGCCGCTATTTCATCAGGAATGTTATCGGGAATTTTAAAAGCATTAAATGTGGGGATCACCAAATATTCAGCAAAACACCCTTCTCGGTTAACCCCAACTCCAATTGTATTGCGGCAAAGATGGGTACGCCCGCCGCGACAATTTCGACAATGGCCACAAGTAATATGCCCTTCCCCTGACACTCGGTCACCAATTTTAAAGCCTTTGACTTCCTGCCCAATTGCAACAATTTCCCCTATATACTCATGACCGACAACCATTGGAACAGGAATAGTTTTTTGTGACCATTCATCCCAGTTATAGATATGTACATCCGTACCACAAATCGCAGTTTTACGAATTTTGATCATCACATCATTGTGCCCGAGTTCCGGTTTCGGAACATCCGTCATCCATATACCTGGTTCAGCTTTCAGTTTGGACAGTGCTTTCATAAAAGACCTTTTATTTGATTATTTTTAGTTTTCTACCAATGCGGGTGAATGCATCAACAGCGTGTAAAATATCCTCCTCACTATGCGCTGCAGACATCTGAGTGCGAATACGTGCCAGACCTTGCGGTACAACAGGATAGAAAAAGCCCGTGACATAAATACCTTCATTAAGTAACTCTTCTGCAAAAATTTGGGCAAGTTTAGCTTCACCTAACATGACAGGAATGATGGCATGGTCTGCTCCAGCCAAGGTGAAACCCGCTGCTGTCATTTTTTCCCTAAATAACACAGCATTACGCCATAACTTCTCACGTAATGAATGACCTTCTTTCATCATATCGATCACTTTGATAGATGCGGCTACAATTGCAGGAGCGAGTGAGTTCGAAAATAAATAAGGGCGAGAACGCTGACGCAGCCATTCAACGACCTCTTTTTTCGCTGCCGTATAACCACCGGATGCACCGCCGAGGGCTTTACCTAATGTCCCCGTGATAATATCGATACGCCCCATTACATCGCAATACTCATGGCTACCACGGCCATTTTCCCCAACAAAACCAACAGCATGTGAATCATCCACCATCACCAATGCTTGGTATTCGTCGGCAAGGTCACAAATGGATTTTAAATCCGCGATAACACCATCCATCGAGAACACACCATCTGTGGCAATCAAAATATGGCGAGCCCCTGCTGTTTTGGCTTCCTCTAAACGTGCTTTTAATTCCACCATATTGTTATTGCTGTAACGGTAGCGTTTAGCCTTACTTAACCTAACCCCATCAATAATTGATGCATGATTTAATGCATCTGAAATAATGGCATCTTCCGGTCCTAATAAGGTTTCAAACAGCCCACCATTTGCATCAAAACAGGATGAGTAAAGGATCGCATCTTCCATACCCAGAAAATCCGCCAATTTGTGCTCTAAAATTTTGTGGCTGTCTTGCGTTCCACAAATAAAGCGCACAGACGCCATCCCAAAACCATGGCTATCCATTCCTTGTTTAGCGGCCTCGATGAGTTCTGGGTGGTTTGCAAGACCAAGATAATTGTTAGCACAGAAATTAATAACTCGCTGGCCACCTGCAATTTCAATGTCAGCATCTTGTGAAGTCGTAATAATGCGTTCGTTTTTAAATAACCCGTCGGCTTCAATTTGTACCAATTGCTCTTGAATCTGCTGATAAAATCTTTCTGACATGATTTCTTCCTGTAAAGTGACTATTAATTGAGTTTAATAATAGTCTCTACACGTAGCGATATTCACAGCATAAATAAGTCAAGTTTGTAGCCAAGATCACGATATTTCCCTTGTTCTCATTTAAGTGTTAGCTCAATTCTCTTCTATCAATGCTACCGTCAGCGCCAAGAGATGTTATTATAGTCACCAATTACGATTCTATTTTCTTAACCCATTTGAGGTATATCCAATGATCATAGTCACTGGCGGAGCTGGTTTTATTGGCAGCAATATTATTAAAGCCCTAAATGCAATCGGCCGTACAGATATCCTAGTCGTTGATAATCTGAAAGACGGGACTAAATTCGCTAACCTTGTTGACCTTGATATTGCGGATTATGCAGATAAAGAAGATTTTATTGGCAGTATCATTGCGGGTGATGATTTCGGCGATGTCGATGCGGTATTCCATGAAGGTGCTTGCTCGTCAACCACGGAGTGGGATGGCAAGTATATGATGGACAATAACTATCAGTATTCGAAAGAGTTACTGCACTATTGTTTGGATCGCGAAATCCCATTCTTGTATGCTTCTTCCGCGGCAACCTATGGTGGTCGTAGCGATAACTTTATTGAAGAGCGCCAATTTGAAAAACCATTAAATGTCTATGGTTATTCGAAATTCCAATTTGACCAATATGTGCGTGAAATCCTGCCTGAAGCTAACTCACAAATCTGTGGTTTCCGCTATTTCAACGTCTATGGGCCAAATGAAGACCATAAAGGCAGCATGGCAAGCGTTGCTTATCACTTAAATAAACAAATCAATGAAGGGCAAAGTCCAAAACTGTTCGAGGGGAGCGATACTTTCCGCCGTGACTTTATTTATGTGGGTGATGTGGCTGCGGTAAACTTATGGTTCTGGGAAAATAATGTTTCAGGTATTTTTAACTGCGGAACAGGACGTGCGGAATCTTTCCAAGCTGTTGCTGATGCAGTCACTGAATTCCACAAAGATAAAAATGTGGCTATCGAATACATTGAATTTCCTGAAAAATTAAAAGGTCGCTACCAAAGCTTCACACAAGCTGACCTCACTAAGCTACGTGCCGCCGGTTATACCGCACCATTTAAAACGGTTGCAGAAGGTGTCACCGAATATATGCATTTGCTCAATAAAGACGCGTAACGCTTATTTCTGAAAAATTATTTATGAAAATATTGGTGATCGGCCCTTCATGGGTAGGGGATATGATGATGTCACAAAGCCTTTATCGTACGATCAAGGCGTTGCATCCCCATGCACAGATTGATGTGATGGCACCACAATGGTGTCGTCCTTTACTCGCCAAAATGCCCGAGGTTAACGAAGCCATTCCTATGCCTCTCGGACATGGTGCTTTGGAAATTGGGGAACGTCGTCGATTAGGTAAGAGTTTGCGGGCAAATGGCTATGATCAAGCTATTGTGTTACCAAATTCCTTAAAGTCTGCATTTGTGCCTTTCTTTGCAAACATCCCCAAAAGAACAGGGTGGCGTGGAGAAATGCGCTATGGCCTACTCAATGATATTCGTCCACTAAATAAAGAAGCTTTTCCTTTAATGGTGCAAAGATATGTTGCTCTTGCTTATGATAAGCAAACTATTAAATCAGCTTCCGATATTCCGACACCCATTTTACCGCCTAAACTAGTGACGGTGCCGCAAGAAGTTACTGAAACCCTGCAAACCTTTGGGGTTGATGGTTCTCGCCCTATTATTGGTTTTTGCCCTGGCGCAGAGTTCGGCCCCGCCAAACGTTGGCCCCATTATCACTATGCCTCTCTTGCTCAAACACTGATTAGCCAAAAAGGCTATCAAGTACTGCTATTTGGTTCACAAAAAGACCACGAGGCAGGTGAAGCCATTCGTCTAGAGCTGACCGATGATGCGAAATTACATTGCCATAATTTTTCAGGTAAAACATCTTTAGAACAAGCCGTTAATCTAATCGATGCCTGTAATGCAGTTGTCAGTAATGACTCTGGTTTGATGCATGTCGCGGCAGCGCTAGATAAACCTCTTGTCGCCTTGTATGGCCCAAGTAGCCCTGATTTTACCCCGCCATTATCAGATAAAGCAGAAGTCATTCGCCTAATTACGGGGTATCACAAAGTGCGTAAAGGTGACGGTGAAAGTGGTTATCACCAAAGCTTGATTGATATCCAGCCTCAATTAGTTATCGATGCGTTAACTCGGTTAAATATAGGTATTGAATGATGAGAGTATTATTAGTCAAGACATCTTCAATGGGAGATGTTCTACACTCATTACCTGCACTGACCGATGCACAGCAAGCCATATCGGGTATTCAATTCGATTGGGTCGTTGAGGAAGGCTTCGCGCAAATTCCAACATGGCACAGTGCCGTTAACCAGGTGATCCCTGTGGCCATTCGCCGCTGGCGAAAAAATTGGTTTTCTGCGCCGATCAGAGCCGAACGTGCCGAATTTCGCAAGAAATTACAAGCAACACATTATGATGCTGTCATTGATGCACAAGGGTTATTAAAGAGCGCTTTTCTTGTCACCCGCTTAGCGCATGGTGATAAACATGGCTATGACCGCCATAGTATTCGCGAACCATTAGCCAGCTTCTTTTATGACCATCGTTATGCTATCAGTAAGCAGCAACATGCCGTTGAACGTATTCGCCAGTTATTTGCCAAAAGTCTTGGTTACACCTGCCCAACACAACAAGGCGATTACGCGATTGCTCGACACTTTTTGCAGTCAGAAGAAGAGCATCAAAGCCCTTATGTCATTTTTTTGCATTCAACTACCCGTGATGACAAACATTGGCCTGAAGAAAATTGGCGAGAACTTATTGGACTGATGGCTGAAAGTGGTATCAAAATCAAATTGCCCTGGGGAGCACCTCATGAGCAGCAACGTGCAGAACGATTAGCAAAAGGCTTTGATTTTGTTGAGGTCTTACCTAAACTCACGTTAGCTGAAGTTGCACAGCAAATTGCAAACGCTAAAGCGGTGGTTTCTGTCGATACTGGGCTTAGCCATTTAACAGCGGCACTTGATAAACCTAATTTTACCCTCTTTGGCCCCACCGACCCCGGCTTGATTGGGGGATATGGGCAAGGGCAGCATACGATTAAATCTCCGAATAACCATATTGAGGATATAAGTGCTATCTACACTTATGAACAGTTGAAACATTTTCTATAGAAAGGTATCTTAGCTACTCAAGCCTTTTAGTCTTTTACCGCATCATTTACGTAGGCAATCTTTTTTCGTCTACTCAATACCAGACATTAATTATAATGAATAATTCAATTACAATCATAACGGCATTTTTTGACATCGGTAGAGGAAATTGGAATAGAAAAAATGGCCGATCTAACTCATTAGAGTGCACAAATAATACCTACTATAAGTATTTCAGTAGATTAGCAAAGCTTGAAAACACGATTGTTGTTTTTACAACATCGGATTTACAAGAAAAAATCCTTTCAATGAGAAAAGGTAAAACAACTCATATCATTACGATTGATCTCCATAAAAAATTCAAATTTATTATCAAAAAAATAGAACGAATTCAAAGCAGTGGTACATTTAAACAACTAATCGACCCAAAATTATTACGATTCCCTGAATATTGGTCACCTGAATATGTTTTAATTAATAATCTAAAACCTTATTTTGTCAAAAAGGCCATTGACCTAGGTTTAGTTGATAATGCTCTCGCTGCTTGGGTTGATTTTGGTTATATCCGAAATAATGAAAATATTTATGGAATTAATGAATGGTACCACCCATTCAGTGAAAATAAGATTCACTTATTTACTATACAAGATACTTCAAACCTCACTGATGAACAGTCAATCTTAAAAACAATATTAAGTAATGACCCACATATAATCGGCGGTGTTTTAGTCGCTAGTAAAGAAAAATGGCCTGAATTTTGTAGAATTGTCTTTGAGACACAAAAGAAGTTTTTATCTTCAGGTATTATTGATGATGACCAAGGTGTATTTTTAACCTGTGTAAGTAAGTACCCAAATATTTTCCAATTAAATTACTTAGGGTATATGAAATGGCGGAATGTATTTAAACTATTTAATAATGGTTCAAAATACAATCGTCTTATGCGTTTAGCTATATCACTAAAATTAATTCGATAAATAAGTCTAACTTGTAAGAATAGGCCTTTAAAAAGGCTCTATTCTCAACTAGTAATTATTTCTCTGGTGCAATAAACCCAAAGCACATGGTTTCAGGGGCGGCATCCGGTTCAGAACGATAAATCACATCTTCTTTTTCTATCGTAAATTGTGGCCAGAACTTACGTACCTTGGCAAAGTTTTCATGGGCGCAATCATCATATTTCTTGCCCAGCAATAATGCACCATGTTGACGAATTTCGGCTTCAGTAATATCACGGTTGTACACATTTGGCGGCATATGTTTTTCCATTGACCAGGGTTGGATCACATGCGGTCTATCCTTGCCATAAATAATAAACCATTGATATTGGTTATCTTCTCCACCAACATATTTAACTGGCGTGCCATATCGCTGATACCAACGCTGTTCCCCGTCTGCTATCAAGGTTTTTACGCCAATAAATTTTTGCCCTGCTCCACGGATATTCGCTGCCTGAACCGTGATATAACCAACCACGACTAAAACACCAAAAATGGCAAAACCAACCAATGACTTCTTAAACGGTTTTCTTGGCATCACGGTTATTGAGCCAACAAATAAAGGCGCACTAATAGCCATAAATGGCTGCAACCATTCAGTTATTCGACCACCATCGTGGAAAGAGAACCAGCCGTATATCACAACCAGTGGAAAAAGAAGGATAAAGTTAGCCATGCGGTTAGGCAACGCTTTAGGCCACCCTAACTTTCCGCCACTGCAATAAACAATAATCGCAGCAATCACTAACGGATAAAACACGCTAAGTGCGGCTTGTGTGGTATGAAGATTAAACCCAGGGTCGATTTGTGAATCTACCCATTTGAACGCCGAAAAGTCCGTTGCCATCAACCAAAAGAAATTTGGCAATACCAAAGCAAACCATAAAGCAATCGCAAGGTAAAAAACAGGATGACGATAACTTTGACGAACTTGTTTTACGAATAGGGTCAATAAGAAAACAGACCCAACTAGCGCCAAGGTTGAGTATTTACCCATAGTTGCAAGACCCGCAAATAAGGCAAACGGTAACCACCATGCAGGGTTATCATCAACAGCACGTAAAAAGAAATAGATAACCCAAGGCCATAATGTCACTAAAATATAGTTATCATTATAAGGAATGATATCGAAATTAATGACACCAGATAAATTCAACATTAGCATTGCAAACCAAGCGAAATCACGACGCCCAGTCAAACGAAAGGTTAGCTTCCACACCCCAAGTAAACCAAATGCAATACCGACAAAATGGCTAAAATACCAATAAAAGCTGTAGGAGATATCAAGGTAAATTGCAGGCCACATCATGACGCCAACAAACCATGGGTTTTTAGGTGATCCCCACTCCCCATTCATTCCCCAGTTCACTGCTTCTACTGTGTCATAAGGTACGGTTGGGTCGAAATAAAAACTCGCTAAGATCCAAACTATGGCATAGCTTATGACCCATAAATAAACATATTTATTTGAAATTGATTGATTAGTGGCTGGCATATAGTCTTAAAAAGATAAGCAAAAGTTCCAACATTCCATTTGGATACTACCCTAATAGTAATAAACCAAATCGAATGACTCTATAATAAACGAGGCAGTCTACTATAGTTTAAATGCAATACTAGGATGTGCCATAAAATATTCGCAATTCATTGCTGTAATGTTCAAGTTAATACTCAAAAAAAGACATTACTTAGCTTTATTGCTCTCTCGGGGGTAAATAGGGTTGTAACAGTTTTAATAATCGTTGAAGAGCGCCTTGGTTCTCATGAAGAACCTCAGCGGCATGGCGCCCATAATATAACCGGTAATCTTCATCAGAAAGTAAACTTGTCACGGCTTGAGCCATTGATTCACTGTCTGTCACCGTAATTAAGCCATCTGCTTGAGTTAGTTTTCCACAAATATCTTTGAAATTAAATGTGTGAGGCCCCATTAACACAGGTAGCGCATGAGCTGCCGCTTCGAGCGGGTTATGCCCTCCAGTTTCTACCAAGCTTCCCCCGACAAAAGCAATGTCTGCAATTCCATATAACAGCATCAGTTCACCCATGGTATCACCAATCACCACTTGAACATCTGCGGAAGGAATCGTATTCGCACTGCGACGAATAAAGGTTAAACCGGCTTTTTGAGTTAGTTCTTCTGCTTTGGCAAAGCGTTCTGGATGACGAGGGACTAAAATTAACAATAAATCAGGAAAACCAGATAATAATTTTTGATGTGTTTCTAAGACAATCGCTTCTTCACCCTCGTGAGTGCTGGTCGCTATCCAGACTGGGCGATGCGCCGCCCATTGGCGGCGTAAAGTTATTGCTCTGACAGCTAATTCAGGCGTCACAGAGATATCAAACTTCAGGCTCCCCGTGACACTCAATTGCATTCGCCGCAACCCTAATTGAACGAAACGTTCACCATCTTCCTGATGCTGTGCTGCGACCATGGTGACATTACGAAGCATTCGTTTCACAAAGCTGCCTAGCTTTTGATACCCTGCAGCAGAGCGCTCAGAAAGTCTTGCATTTGCAATAACCAATGGAATTTTACGTTTATGCAACTGGTTAATCATATTTGGCCATAGCTCAGTTTCCATTATGATCACAAGTTTTGGGTCGACTTGTTTCAGGAAGCGGTGCATTGAGCCAGGAAGGTCATAAGGTAAATAAACGTGGTCGACATCATCACCAAATGCAGAAAGAACACGCTCTGAACCCGTTGGTGTCATCGTGGTTACTGTAATTGGTAAAGACGGATAATGATGGCGAAGTGCGCGGACTAGTGGAACGGCTGCGAGGGTTTCCCCGACAGAAACTGAATGTAATAAAATACCTTGAGGTTTTACTTTTCCCGCACAAAAGCCATATCGTTCACCCCAGCGTTTACGATAGGCAGGCGCTTTACGGCTGCGCAGCAATAAGCGAACCCATATAAATGGTTGGATAAGATAAAGAAGTACCTGATATAGACGCAGCAATAACATTCGATCTGATTCACTTACCAAAATTGGCGCTATCTTACCATAAAGCGCAAATAAAAGTGTGTAGAATATGCACCTAAAAATAGCAGTAAAATCTCATCTACAGTTGCAACCCTACTAGATAGCCGATAATGTTAACGCTTATTCATGCTATTTTTTCGAATAGATAATACAAACAACGAGATACTATCATCATGATACACAAGGCTATTTACCCTGGTACGTTCGACCCAGTAACATCAGGACATGTTGATATTGTTACCCGAGCAGCAGCAATGTTTGACCATGTCCTGTTGGCTATTGCTAATAGCCAACGAAAAAACCCGATGTTTTCCCTTGATGAGCGCGTAGCCCTTGCTAAAGAAGTAACTTCTCACCTTGATAATGTTGAAGTTGTTGGGTTTTCTGAGCTTATGGCTAATTTTGCGCAAAAAAAATGGCGCAAATATTCTTATTCGGGGCGTTCGTTCTGTGGCTGATTTCGAATATGAGTGGCAATTAGCGAATATGAACCGCCATTTTGTTCCTGACTTGGAAACCGTATTTTTATTACCATCGCAGAGTTTATCCTTTGTTTCCTCTTCTTTAATCAAGGATGTTGCACTTCACGATGGTGATATTTCGTCTTTCCTACCCCCAGTGGTTGCTGAGGCAATGCTAAAGAAACTCAATAAAAAATAGCAAGGTTTCGCTATTTTTGACATTGCGGACAAAAGAAGGTACTACGTTGCCCCTGTTTAATGTTTTCTATTGGCGTACCACACATTGAGCAGGGTTCACCTTTTTTTCCATAGACAAACAATTCTTGGGCAAAGTAACCCGGTTTACCATCCGACTGTAAAAAATCTTTCAGTGTCGTACCGCCTTGTTCAATAGAGCGCTGTAACACCTTTTTGATCTGCAACACTAGTTCAGTAATTTCAGCTAACGTTAAGGTATTTGTGATTTTTTCAGGTGATATTTTTGTCGCAAATAATGCTTCGTTAGCATAAATATTGCCTACACCAACAACGACTTTGTTATCCATTAACCATGGCTTAATTGCCACTTTTTTCTTTTGCGCTAATTCATAAAGATATTGCGGGTTAAAGGCGTCTGATAATGGCTCAGGCCCTAAGTGTGCAAGTACCGAACTGTTTTCTAAATCATCACACCAGAGCCAAGCGCCAAACCGGCGAGGATCCGTATAGCGTAATACCTTGCCATCTCGCATAACTAAATCCACGTGGTCATGTTTTTCTTCAGGCAATTCTTCGGTCAGAATACGCACACTACCAGACATTCCCAAGTGAACAATAATCCAGCCTTTTTGCAACTCAATCAGCAAATACTTAGCGCGACGTTGAACACTCAAAACCGCTTCATCTGATAAACTTTTAATTTGTTCACTAACTGGCCAACGTAAACGACCGTTACGTACAATGGCGTAAGAGATTGTATTACCGACTAAATGTGGCTCTATTCCACGACGACTGGTCTCAACTTCTGGTAGTTCTGGCATATATAAACTCGCATTTTTCGCTTAGGGATACCATTTCGCAATTACCCCCATGAGCTCATCTTTGACAATTTCCCAAGTGAAATTATCATAAGCATGTTTTTTAGCATGGTAAGCTATTTCTTGACTATTTGGGTGATTTAACGCGCTAGTAATATCCTCCGCCATACTCAAAGGCGAAAGTGGCTCCCTGAAAATAAACCCAGTTTTATTATGGGAAATAAACTCTACCATTGCTCCTCGCTGGCTCGCTATCACAGGCCGACCCGAAGCCATCGCCTCTAATGCAACCATACAAAATGGCTCTGGAGCGATGGAAGGTACAGCAATCACATCCGCAAGAGAATAATAGTGCCGAATTTTTTCAGGATGAACACCACCTAAGAAAATACACTGCTCACCCAAATTTTTTGCATAATCTTTTACTTCGTCTTGATATTGCGCTAGTTCACCTTTTAATGCAGCATTTGGGTCACCTACAATGACGAGCTTATAACGAGGGTCTTCTTTAAAGAAAGTCTCGCACGCCTGCATTAATTCAAGTAATCCTTTATCTCTAGCGATCCGGCCAGCGAATAAAACTATTTTATCTTCTGCTGTTAGCCCAAAATCCTCACGCTTGACCTCAGGTGGCTGAGCATAAATTTCACCATCAAACCCATTACGAACAACTTCAATAAGCGCATTTGGTAAACGTTCTCTGTACCAATTTTTCATAAAATGGCTTGGCACAATGATTTTTATGTCTTCAGGGACATCTTTAGGCTCGTACAAATTATGCATGTGTAACACAACATTATTATGTCCTTCTTTCTTAATTATTTTTTTGAAGGATTTAATATGATTGTGAACAAAAATAACACTTTTATTCGGGTTTGGCGAAAATTGATGTTTAATTTTGACAATTCTATCTGCATAAGAATATGGGTCTAACCTTGTCCATTTCTTAAATAGTCTTGTATACACTTTTCCAAACTTAATACGCTCAATTTCACAATACTCATTAACAACAGAATGAGCGCTATATCCATCATTTCGTATACAAACGATTCGGTTTTCAATGTCTAATCGTTTAGCGACATTGTACATCCACGATTCAATTGCAGCCGCACTTTTAGGAGGTATAGAAAATATAGGTGAAACTGTTAAGACAATCTTATTAATCATCATATTATTTTCTTTTTTTTGTATGTTTTTCAAACAAGTAATATATGCCTGACAAAATACCTGATAAATAAGAGCCTTGCTTTAATAAGTGCTTGTACTCTTTTTTCCTTTCAGCAAATTTAGTGGCACACTTTAAATCATCCTTTGTCCAAGGTGATTGTGCTAATGCTTTATAAAAAGGCTGAGAAGAAGGATAGTTCGCCCATTTATGCCAAGGCTTACTCACCCCCGTGTAATGAATTAAAACTGTTTCAGGTGTAATAATGGTTTGATATTTTTGATGAGTTCGGTCATACAGTTCATTTTTTAGTGTATAAACCGTATTAAATTTCTGATTAAGTAATATCAGGTCATTCCTTAAAATAAGGTTTAACACATCTTGATCTGGGTACTTAAATCGTTGTTTCGCATTTTCTGCAGATAACAATTCGAAACATTGCTGAGTAACTCGTTTTTCGTGCCATTTTTTTAAGTTCACAAACATAACACCCGAGTTAAAATAGGTCTCAGCTAACTTTGGAGTGTGAAGCCGTGTCTCACTTTTTGTTCTTACACCGATGTCATCGGCAATAACACCACAAACTTTATCTTTAATTAAATCAGCCGCCAAATTCAATTGGCCATTACAGATAACATCCGCATCCAAATATAGAGCAACATCATAATCTTTCGAGAGATAGTCTAAAGCAACTAACCGAAAATACATTGCTGAAGACCAAATATCAGAAGCTGGCAATGTTTTTAGTAATTGATTATCCAATTCATAAATATGAAATTCAGCTGGAAACTGATGAGAAATAACCTTCAGCTTCTCTAAAAAGCTAGGGCTGACTTTATCTAAAAAATAATGAAATCTGAAGAGCGTATTTGGGTTATTAATAAGTAAAGAGACCGCTGAAACACCAGCACCAAAACTGATAGTTTTCATCCGAACCATAAATAACATCAAGACATGGTAATGAGGAATTACTCGTATTAGCCCCCTCATTTAGTAGGTATTTATTTGTTATCAGGTTATTCATGGCACACTCTTTTCTGCTTAGTTGAACTATGTCCCATCATGGCGATTAAAAAACCTAAAAGAATACCTAAAGGCTTAAGGTCCACTTGTTCAAACATCCCACGAACGAGATAGAAACTAATAAGGCTTAACAGCAATGCAATGAAGGCAAAGTAAATTTCCGGTTCATTAGTCCTATTTTTTATCCCTTTCATTGAGGAATAGCACATTGACAAAAATACTGCACTAAATATCACTAGCCCAGCAATACCCGCACCAAACCAAATATAAAGCCAAATATTATGGGGCCCAATAGAATATCTAGCGATCCATTTAGGGTGATGTTTAACTACACTGTTGTATTTCTCATGATATATTTTATCACCAACCCCATAGCCAATTATAGGATTTTCCAGTATAAGCTCAAAAGCGGTTCCTTGCGTACCATTAGTATAACGGTGAGAGCTATCTGTCTGCTCTAGCTTATAAAACAGTTTATTACTTGTATCGGGATAAATTAGTTTAATTGAAATAAGTGAAATTACCGAAAGGCATAATACAACTCCAATTAGCTTCCAAGGACGTTTAAAACACAAAAATAATAACCCCGCGACTGCGGCTGCAACCCATGCCCCTCGAGCTAACGTTCCAAGTAAAACAAACAGAAATACAATACTTAAAATATAGAAATAAATAAGTCTAGATTTAGGCAATAAATACCAAAGAATAGGAAGTATTGGAAAGAAGAAAACTAACGCATCCGAAACATGCCTAAAATCATAGGTAGTAAACGGTAAGATACCCTGCTGATAGGCTATATAGTAGCGGTATAACTCAACAAGTAAAACTAAGGCTAACGATACAGTAAAACTCGTTAATAATAGTTTTGAAATCTCTTTTAGGCTTTCTCTATATAAAATAATTGGCAATAAAAGTGATAAACTTAGTATTCCATAATTCAATAAATTATTGTTAATAGTTTTAATAGATACACTTAATATATTTGAATAAGATGTTGATACGTAAAGAAAAATAGAAAAAACAATAACTAAATATAAAAGTTTATTATTTAATCTTTTTAGCACTTTTTTTGTATCTAAAGACAGATAAACCAAAGATGTGGCTATCATCAAATAGAACAGAATATGCTTATATCTGGTTACATTTTCCACAAAAAAAAGAACAACAAAGATTAGCACCAAAGCTTTGTTATACTTTGAGAGAATACTTTCATTTCTATCTAAAAAAGACATAACTTGCCCAATTATTATTTACTTAATTTAACCAAAAAATACTGAAGATTATTTTTTATACCAGAGAGAATTTTTCCCTGATTAAACATATGCTTAGCACAATAGCGCAAATGATTACTGCTGTTAGCCTTCAGTAACGGAATGTCTTTCCAAGGTGATGCATTTTTTGCATTAATAAAGGGCTGAGCTGTTGGGTAATTAGCCCACTCATGCCAAGGCTTAGTTGGGCCAATATAATGAATCAATACAGTTTCAGGCGTTATTGGGTTCTCTTTTTTACCTTTTTGCAGCTCATAATTAATACTATATTGAGTGTTGTATTTGCCATCAAGGTAAATGACTTTCCCTGTTAATAGCATATTTAAGATATCTTGATCTAAATAGGATAATTTTGCTTTAACAACATCTTGAGAAAGTAAGTCCATTGCTTTCGTTGAGATATCAAATTTTGACCAATTCACTAAATTTAAGACTAAAAAACCTGCATTAAAATATCCCGAAGCGATGCTCGGGATCCCTAACGCATCAGCTCTTTTTTGCCACCAAATGCTATCCCTTTCTGGGACAACTGCAGCTATTTCATCATCTTTAAACGGAATATTTAACAGTGGCTGCAGCGTTCCTTGACACATAATATCTGCATCCATATAGATCATTCTATCTAGCTGGTTTGAAAAGTAATCCGCAATAATAAACCTGAAATAAGTTGCATATGACCAATTTTTGGTACTTGGAAGCGATTTAAGCTGTTCACAGTCAACTAAATAAACTTTAATACTCGTCTTATATTGCTCTGCGAGCTGTTTAAATAATTTACTTTGCTCATCATCAAAGTAGTCAGTAAACACATGAAATGAAAAAGAGATATCAGGATTTGTTTTTAATAGAGAAGCAATCGAGATCCCACAACCATATAGAAAATTACGGTCAATCCCATAGGAAATATGTAAGCTATCATTATTAACAATAGCGTCTGGTGACGATAAATCAATTTGCTGTGTAACCGCATTTTCTTTATTGAAGAACATTTATATCTCTCTTCTCTCTTTGACTCACAATGACTTTCTAATTGTGCGTTCTTTAATTTGTGCAGCTTTGCTTTCCGCTTTAGCTATCAATGATGTTTCTTGGTGCAAAATAACTCGCAGCGATAAGCCAAAATAGATTTTCATAAAACGAAGAATATCACGCTGAGTTAGCCCAATATTTAATGATGAGTAATATAAACCAATTAAATCTTTATTGCGCCAACGGGTTGGAACAGAATTTCTGAGTTGTGCCCGATGTAAATCAATTACTGATATTTTTAACTGTTCTTCATTTTCCGTAAATGGCAAGTGCAGTAAAAAATGGCAAATATAACAATCACGATGGTTAATACCGGTCGCGTGCATTTTACGCACCATCTTCGCAACACGACGAATAATCATTTGTTTGGTACTAAAAGTTGGCGGGTTATCTAGCCAATTTGCACAATAATCTTCCAAACTCACCGTCGGGGTCAGATCTTCAGTAATAATAAAGGAGTGACGACGAAGAGGGTTAATCCCTTTTTGCCCAAAAGCTCGACCATTCATCGTGTCAACTCCCACTTGAGTCAGTTGATGAATAGCATTCCACTCTCGATCAGCGCCTAATACCGGCAACCGAAAAGAAAATAGATTTTTAAGAACTTCCTTTAGTGTAGTCCCATAATGAATTTTTATAAAATAGCTGCGTCCCTCAAGTTCAAAACGCAGAGTTTTACGCGATTCTAACGCACGAAAAACTTCACCTTGTAGCTTATCCACCTCGATAAATGGATCTTTATTCTTCCACAATTCACTAAAAGGGGGTTTTAACTCAATCATTCGCTTCCCCTAAAATAATATCTGCGGCTTTTTCTGGTAAACTATATAAATCTTCTGTATCGGCAAAATATCGCGCATTACTTGCCCATTGTGCTAATTGAACCGGATTTTTTAAACTATCTTCTAGAGCCAAGTTCAGAACCGTTTGCTCAAAGGGCTCATTTACCACAATACCGCATTTGGCTTGGCTAATAAATGAAGCATATCCACACACTTCTGTGACAATAATCGGTAAACCCGCGGTAATTGCCTCTAATAACACAATACCAGCAGCTTCTTGATAAGCCGGGTGCATTAATATATCGGCTGCAGCCATTAATTCTGCAATATCATTACGTCCACTAAAGAAAGAGACTTGTGAGCCGATTCCTAGCGTTTTCGCTAACTGTTGGTATTTCACTGGTTTATCTTGACCGACTACCATCAATAGCGTGTTTTTCTTAATATCATCGGGCAATGCCGCAATGGCTTTTATGGTCCGATCGACGCCTTTACGTTTGAAGTCAGAACCCACCTGCAATACTAAAAATGCAGATTCAGGTATTTGATTTTTTTCACGATAAACTTTTTTAGCATTCGCAACTTGCTTATCATACTTTCTATCTTGGGCAATACCGGGAGGCAGCATATGAAAACGCACATCTTCAGTCCCATAATGCTCTTTAAAATGACTAATTTGATGTGGCGTTAACATGAGTAATTGTGTCGGCTTTCCCACTGCAAAAACAGCTTTTTCAAATGCGGCATAGTGTTTGTAACGAGGCGTCAGCTTATAAAAAAAGCCTTTTTCTTCAGCGACTTTTTGTGCATAACAGACATCTGCTGCATAATAAATATCTAGTCTTGGCATTTTATTGAAACCAACTACCCGCTCAGCAGGATGCTGCTTTAAATGCGCCAACACCCAGTCACAATATTGTGCGTTTCGCCCATGATTCGTTTTTGATGTCACCGGCACGATAATAATTTCAAAGCCGCTAGGCTTATCACCATCCCATGATTGGGTATAGACACGTACGTGATGCCCACGTGATTGGCATTCCGTTGCAATACGTAGAAAATCCCGCTGTAACCCACCAAACGGAAAGTATTTATATAAGCAAAATGCCAGATTCATGTTAATACCTTGTCATCATAGAGCGAATATTCATCGGCAATATTTTCTCTGTGGCTTTAATTACATCGGATGCAGGGACAATAGATAAATACTTTTTACTGCGGTCAAGTTCATCTCGCGGAGGCATAGGTTCATAGTCTCCGGCCCAGAATTGCACACTATTATCGCTCCAAGGCCGCCAAAAAATATGATTTGTCGCACCGAAAAGACACACAATTGGTGTTTTGACTGCAGCAGCAATGTGCATCGGTGCAGAATCAACACCGATGAATAGAGCTGCATGAGCAATCAGTGCGCCTAACTCTGGAAATGAAGTCTTTCCTGCAAGCTCAGTAACAGGCGTTGTTTGGCAACCATTTGCAATATCACTGATACATTCTAAATCTTCTTTACTCGGTCCCGATGTTAAAACCACTTGATAACCACGAGACTGCAATGCATCAATGACGGCTGAAAACTTTTCATTATCCCAACACTTAAAAGCTTGGCGCGCTGTTGGTTGAATAACGACATAGCTGCTATGGACACCTAAGCTTAGTAACCTTTCATCAATATTTTTCCAATCCTGCTCTGAATAAGACATCGTTAGATGCGTTTTTAATTCTTTTATTTCTAACGGCTTGAGCACTGATAGGTTATTCAGAACAACGTGTTCGCCTTCAGGTTCTATCAAATGCGTAAAACTATTACGCCAGTATTTAGAATCTCGATGGGTAAATTGATGGGAAATTTTTGTGTCAGCAGGAATAGCCCGAACTAATACACTCACCATCCACTGATCTGCAAGGTTAACAACTAAATCGTATTTATTTTTACGCAGCTTTAGCAGTAGCTTAATAAAATTACATGCTTTACTCAGCCCACTACTTTTTTTCCCCGCCATGCCGTACAAAGCGTTAATTTCAGCATTTTCAGAGAGAATGGGGATAGTATCCTGATAAAGCAAAACGTCAATTTCAGCATCAGGATATCGGTGTTTTAATGAGCTGATAACGGGTGTTGTCAGCAACATGTCCCCATGAAACCTCATCTTGATCACAAGAATTTTTTTAAACTGTTTTTTCACCAGGCACTCTTAATCAAGTCTATATGTAAAAGACAATAGTCATTCGACAACAAATATCATTATTAATTCAATGAATACTCACTATGTTACTACTTTCATAATAATGGTCATAGCTTCGAATGCGCATATCCGCGACAACCCCAAATTTTAGGTAAAAAAAAACTCAGCCGAAGCTGAGTTTTTAACGCAGAAAGCAAAATTATTTGATTTTTGCTTCTTTGTAGATCACATGCTTACGAACAACTGGATCGAATTTTTTCAGTTCCAGTTTTTCTGGCATTGTGCGCTTGTTCTTCGTAGTGGTATAGAAATGACCTGTACCTTCAGAAGAGACTAGCTTGATTTTCTCGCGAATACCTTTAGCCATTTTTTAGCTCCTTAGTACTTCTCACCACGGGTACGCAGTTCAGCAAGAACAGCATCAATACCCTTTTTATCGATAACACGCATACCTTTAGCAGATACACGCAGTGTTACGAAACGTTTCTCAGACTCAACCCAGAAACGGTGAGAGTGCAGGTTTGGCAAAAAACGACGTTTGGTCGCGTTTAATGCGTGTGAACGGTTGTTACCGCTCATTGGACGCTTGCCAGTAACTTGGCAGACTCGTGACATGTCTATTCTCCAAAAATCTAATCAGCTCGAGCTTTTTTGTTCTGGGTATGGCCGCCTCGTCAGGCTTAGGAGCCCATCTCAGCAAACTTTCATTGACTGAAAAAACCGTTGATACCTAAATAAAGATTTACTTTACTAAAACGTAAAAATTTACTGAGATAGGCCCTTCTCGCCAAACCCAAGATCCTTAAAGGTGGCGTAGTATACGCTTTCCATCGTTTTCACTCAAGCCCAACACAAAGAAAGTTGTCATTTTTTAGGCAAAAAAATAATTTTATAACCATCCTAGCTCCACAAATGACACACATTGCTTATGCCCAACGACAAAATGGTCAAGTAGTTTAATCCCCCATAATAGTACAAGCACGTTGGATACGCTCTGTCACTTGCCTGTCTGCTACGCTTGGTTCCGGATTACCTGATGGATGGTTATGGGCGAGTATAATCCCGTTTGCATTCATTTTTATGGCAAAGCGAATGATTTCTCTGGGGTGAACTTCAACTTTGTTTAAAGTACCTTTAAACAACTCTTCATGACAAATAATTTGATTTTTATTATTTAAAAATATCACAACAAAAACTTCACGCTCTTGCCCTGCGAACAAATCCAACAACTTTGCTTTCAACTGTTCAGGCCCAGTCATCACATCTTCATGTAAAAATTGTTCAGAGAAAAAACGGCGAGCTAATTCACTCACAGCCTGTAATTGGGTAAATTTACAACTCCCCATTCCTTTACATTGCTTGAGTTTTTCGTAGTCTGCTTGTAGAAGCAAATATACTGAACCAAACTCCTGTATTAAACGCTTCGCAAGCTGTAAAACGGGTTCGCCTTGGCTCCCTGTACGTAGAAAAATAGCGAGTAGTTCAGCATCAGATAACGCAGCTGCCCCGTATGCGAGTAGCTTTTCCCTTGGTGGTAGGTCTAGATGTTCACTCATCATATTTTTTGTCCCTAAATCCCTTGCTTCCTTTTTATCTAGTCTAAAAAACATTCACAATCACTCTCATAAGGGTTTGCGTAGCGCTTCGCAAAAATAGTATTGTGATGAAAAATCGAGCGCGCCACCTCGCGCTTCTCTGTGGTAATATGCCTCCCATGTTGACCGAATTGGATAAAAATAATGAATCAACTGTCACTATTAGGTAAGCAGATAGTTATTGGTATTAGTGGGGGCATTGCTGCGTACAAAATCCCTGAACTCACCCGCCGTTTGCGCGATAAAGGTGCGATAGTACGCGTTGTGATGACTCAAGGTGCTAAAGCCTTTATTACACCTTTAACCTTGCAAGCCGTTTCAGGGCATCCCGTTTCTGATGACCTGCTAGACCCTGCTGCTGAGGCTGCTATGGGCCATATTGAACTGGCTAAATGGGCAGATCTCATTATTCTAGCACCGGCTACTGCGGATTTAATTGCTCGCCTCAGTGCAGGAATGGCAAATGACTTACTCACAACAGTTTGCCTTGCTTCCGCAGCACCGATTGCACTTGTGCCAGCAATGAACCAACAAATGTACCGAGCAAAAGCAACCCAAGAAAATTTAATCAAATTGCAACAACGTCAATGTATGATTTGGGGGCCAGATGCAGGTAGCCAAGCCTGTGGTGATATTGGCCCTGGTCGCATGATTGACCCACTAGAAATTGTTCGTCTAGCCAATGAGTTTTTTACCCCTAAACTCGACTTACAAGGCATCAAATTAATGATCACTGCGGGCCCAACACGGGAAGCGCTAGACCCAGTTCGCTTTATTAGTAACCATAGTTCGGGGAAAATGGGTTTTGCCATTGCTAAAGCAGCCAGTCAACGTGGTGCCGATGTCACTTTAATTGCGGGCCCTGTAAATATTGAAACACCAGAAGGCGTTAACCGGATTGATGTCATGAGTGGCTTAGAGATGTATGAACAAGTGCATCAAACCATTGCTGAACAAAATATTTTTATTGGTTGCGCTGCAGTTGCAGATTATCGAGCAAAAAACATTGCTGAAAATAAAATAAAAAAACAAGGTGATGAAGTTTCGATTACACTTATCAAAAATCCAGATATCGTGGCTAGTGTCGGAAGTCTAAAACACAATAGGCCATATGTTGTTGGGTTTGCAGCTGAAACCCAAAATGTGGAAGAATATGCACGCCAAAAACGACAACAAAAGCAACTCGACCTCATTTGTGCCAATGACGTCTCACTAGCAGACAACGGGTTTAATAGCGATAACAACGCGTTACATCTTTTTGATGCAAACGGTGATACCTGTTTGCCTCACTGTAATAAAAACGAATTAAGCCACTATTTACTTGACGAGATACTTCAACGTTATGAAAAAAATTGACCTAAAAATCCTCGATAGCCGTATCGGTAATGAATTTCCTCTACCAGCCTATGCCACCACAGGTTCTGCTGGTTTAGACCTACGTGCATGCCTTGATGCACCAATCGATTTGGCACCAGGTCAAACAGAGCTTATTCCAACAGGTTTAGCCATTCACATTGCAGATGAAAGTCTTGCTGCGGTCATCTTACCTCGGTCCGGTTTAGGTCATAAACATGGCGTTGTACTGGGCAACCTCGTTGGCCTCATTGATTCTGATTATCAAGGCCAGCTCATGGTGTCTGTCTGGAACCGCAGTGACAAAGCTTTTACTATTGAACCTGGTGAACGTATGGCACAAATGGTGTTTGTCCCGGTTGTTCAGGCGGAATTTAATATTGTTAATGATTTTGACGCAACAGAGCGTGGAGCTGGTGGTTTCGGTCATTCTGGCCGTCAATAAATAGAACATCCTGATAACTAATATGCTAGATAGAACCTAAATTAGGTTCTATCTTTATGAATAAAAACAATCAGCCGCATATTTTCTTTCAGGAAACTTGCTCAACATTACTTATATTTTAAACATTTTTTAAATCCATTTTGCTTCGTAAGTCTCTTTACTAAGAGCAAAATTTTGGATAGTTTGTTTTGCTGTTTTAGCAGGGGTCTTATTAGACATGGCAGAAAAAGCGATAACACAAAAACGTAACAGACGTGATGAGATTTTACAGGCTCTTGCGTTAATGTTAGAAAGTAGTGATGGCAGCCAACGTATTACAACAGCAAAACTTGCTGCTACGGTTGGTGTATCAGAAGCTGCGCTGTATCGTCATTTTCCGAGTAAAATGAAAATGTTCGATAGCCTTATTGGGTTTATTGAAGATTCATTGGTTTCGCGCATTAATCTGATTTTAACTGATGAAAAAGATACGATAATTAGAATTAAACTAATACTTGCCCTAATACTTGGATTTTCCGAGAAAAATCCTGGGCTTACGCGTATAATGACTGGCCATGCTCTGATGTTTGAGCAAGATAGGCTGCAAGATCGTATTAACCAATTATTTGAACGTATAGAATCACAATTACGGCAGGTGTTAAAAGAGAAAAAAATACGTGATGGCCATGGGTTTATTCATGATGAGTCATTACTTGCTTCTCAGTTACTAGCCTTTTGTGAAGGGATGCTCTCTCGTTTTGTGCGTTCTGAGTTTCGTTATCGGCCAACCGTCGAGTTTGAATCGCGCTGGCCTTTAATTCTAGCTCAGTTACAATAACCGATTATTTATACTACTCACCCCGCCCATCATTGGGCGAGGGCTTTTTTTATTCAATTCCGTATTGTTCGCGATAAGCCTTCATAGCCGCTAAATGTTCCTGCATACCTTCCTTTTCAGCAAGATAGGTGATTAAATCGCTCATGGTAATAATTGAGTAAACTTTACAGCCATAATCACGCTCAACCTCTTGAACTGCTGAAATTTCACCTTTGCCTTTTTCTTGGCGATCAAGGCATAGCAGAACACCATTCAACGTAGCTTGTTGTTGTTTAATAATTTCCATTGATTCACGAATTGCCGTCCCTGCGGTAATAACATCATCAACTACTACAACACGCCCTTGTAAAGGACTTCCGACTAACATGCCGCCTTCCCCATGGTCTTTAGCTTCTTTGCGGTTGAAGCAGTATGGCATATCGATGTCATGGTGCTCAGAAAGTGCTACCGCTGTCGTCGTTGCGATGGGGATCCCTTTATACGCTGGACCAAAAATGACATCACACTCAATTGCGCTATCTTGTAATGCTTGTGCATAAAAACGACCGACAAGTGCCAGATCACGCCCTGTATTAAATAACCCAGCATTGAAAAAGTAAGGGCTTTTACGACCTGATTTCAGCGTAAACTCACCAAATTTAAGTACCTGTTTTTTCATGGCAAGTTCAATAAAATCGCGCTGATAGGCTTTCATTGGTCATTCTCCTCGTTGATGATTATTTATCTATTTTCAAAGCTGGCACACTAGTTGATGAACCAGCAGGCATAAAAAAGGCGACTTTTCAGCCGCCTAATTAATGATTAACTTACTTCAGCGCTTCTCGCTGAGCTTCAAAAATGGTATTTAAACCTGTTTTAGCTAACGCCAATAGGGCTAATAACTCTTCATGACTAAACGGTTCGCCTTCTGCGGTGCCCTGTACTTCAATCATTCGGCCATCATCCATCATGACAACATTCATATCGGTTTCAGCTGCAGAATCTTCAACATACTCAAGATCACATAGAGCTTCTTGGTTTACAATTCCAACCGAAACGGCAGCAACCATTGATTTTAGTGGGCTTTTTGCAATTTTACCTTGCTCAACCATGTTATTCAGTGCATCAACAAGCGCCACACAAGCACCAGAAATCGCTGCTGTCCGTGTACCACCATCCGCTTGAATAACATCACAGTCTAAAGTAATGGTGTATTCACCTAATTTTTTAAGGTCAACCGCAGCACGTAAAGAACGTGCAATTAACCGTTGGATTTCCATCGTACGACCAGTTTGTTTTCCTCGTGCAGCTTCACGTTGATTACGTGAGTTTGTTGCACGCGGTAACATGCCATACTCCGCTGTAACCCAACCTTGCCCCTGCCCTTTTAAAAAGCGAGGAACCCCTTCTTCAACAGTTGCATTACATAACACCTTCGTGTCGCCAAACTCAATAAGAACAGAGCCTTCTGCATGCTTAGTATAGTTGCGCGTGATGGTAATCGGGCGCATTTGGTCTGCTTGTCTATCTGCTGGGCGCATGGTGTTATCTCCATTATCAACTCAAATTGGGACGCATTATACGTTGTTCAAGCGATAATGCCTATCCTGTCATCCTGCATAGCGTTATAATCCCCTAAATCTTTACGATAATGGGAACGAATTATGATCCGTAGTATGACCGCTTTTGCCCGTCGGGATATCAAGGGTGAATGGGGGAATGCGGCCTGGGAGCTGCGTTCCGTGAACCAACGTTATTTAGAAACGTATATTCGCTTACCTGAGCAATTCAGAAGCCTTGAGCCCGTTATTCGCGAACGTCTGCGTTCTCGCCTAACACGTGGAAAGGTAGAATGCAGCCTACGCTTTGAGTTAGATGGCGCAAATCGTGGTGAATTAATCCTAAATGAACAATTAGCACGCCAATTAATCAGTGCTGCGAATTGGGTTAAAAATTACAGCCATGAAGGTGAAATAAACCCATTAGAAATTTTGCGTTGGCCGGGTGTGATGTCAGCAGGTGAACAAGATTTAGATGTCATCAGCGAACAGTTACTGGCAGGCTTAGATGAAGCTATTGATGCTTTCATTCAAAGCCGTGAAGCTGAAGGTGCTTCATTGCATGCACTCATCGAACAACGCCTTGATGGCGTCTTAGTTGAAGTCGCAAAAGTACGTCAACATATGCCAGAAATTTTACAGTGGCAACGTGAACGCTTACAAAATAAGTTAGAAGAAGCTGATATTCAAGTGGATAACAACCGTCTGGAACAAGAACTTATTCTATTGGCTCAACGTGTTGATGTTGCAGAAGAACTGGATAGACTAGAAGCTCACGTTAAAGAAACGCGTAATATCTTGAAGAAAAAAGAGGCAACTGGTCGCCGCCTTGACTTTATGATGCAAGAATTCAACCGCGAAGCTAATACGTTAGCGTCAAAATCAATTAATAGCGAAGTTACAACCTCTGCAGTTGAACTCAAAGTATTAATCGAGCAAATGAGAGAACAAATTCAGAATATTGAATAATCACTCCTTGACGATTTTAATCCATAAAAAGCTAATCGACCTTAATTATCGTTTGGCTTTTTTTGGAGATATTCTCAATATTTACTCGAAATAGGTGCTAGTTGTCACGATTTTTGAAGCTATATTCCACAACAACCCTTCGACGATATTAAAAAATTTATACCGAAGCAGTATTAATTATTCTTTCTCAAATAATTAGTAACGTCGATTAAATCGTTCCCCATGAAATCATAACAACTTGATTTTTCATAATAAAATTTATTACCTATCTATTTTCCTAAAAATAAGATCTCGCTCATAAATCAATCAAATGTTTTGAGTTCAGTCACAGATAACAAAACAGATCTTTGACACCTCAATAACTGCTTATTAACATCCATCTTGTATACAAGTTGAATTCAATATAAATACAATAAGGTTGATTACCTCGACAAACCAATAAAAAGGTAACTCTATGTCACATAATGATTCTGTTGTAACACCAGCAACGAAAGACTCACCAGGGCGTTTACGTTGGGGATTAGCAGCAATATTTTTTATTATCGGTTTGATTGCGTATATGGATCGCGCCAATATTTCCATTGTGGCCGAACATATGATGACCGATTTAGGAATGAGCAAAGTTCAATTTGGCTTTTTGGGTGCGTTATTTTCTCTTGGCTATGCACTAGCCCAAATCCCAAGCGGTATACTTGCAGAACGGTTTGGTAGCAGACTGATCGCGACTATTAGCCTCTATATTTGGTCTGCATTTACCATCTTAACTGTCGTGGCTCCTACCTATATTTGGCTATGTATCGTACGCTTCCTATTCGGCGTTGGGGAAGCGCCGCTCTATCCTGCAAATGCCGTTTTTAATACATGGTGGTTTCGCCAAAATGAAAAGGCACGAGCCGCTAGCTTCTTACTTGCCGGTTCCTATTTTGGGCCTGTGATTGCCCCCACTCTTACCGTATTTATTATGATTTCATTCGGGTGGCATGCCGTTTTCTATATATTTGGTGTGATTGGCATTCTTATCGGCATGGTTTGGTATTTTTTTGCCAGAAATAAGCCTGAGCAACACCCTAAAATTTCTCAAAGTGAAATCGCATTCATCCATGAAGGCCGAACAATTAGTGAGCAAGGCGGTACTGATGTTAAAGCCCCTTGGCGCAAATTTATGAAAGAACGTCCTTTCTGGGCTGTTGGCTTCCAATATTTTTTTGTTGCCTATATGACCACTTTATTCATGATTTGGTTACCCACCTACTTACAAGAAGCTCGAGGCTTTTCATTAACCCAAATGGGCGTAGCCGCCAGTTTTCCTTGGTTAGCAATTTGTATCGCAGTACTCACTGCAGGTTCAATTTCTGATTGGTTACTCAACAAAGGGTACTCGCAGTTAGTCGCTAGGGGCTATATCGCGATTGCCGGTTTTATTCTATTTATCGTGGGGATTTGCGGCGCAGCTCAAACTGAAAGTGCCATCGCCAGTGTTGCATGGCTAACCCTTGCGCTCGGTTCTCTAGGATTACCAGTTGTGACCTCTTGGGCAATCGCAGCAGATAAAGGCCGCCAATATGCTGGCTCGGTCAGTGGATGGATGAACTTGTGGGGTAATCTCGGTGGTGTTATTTCCCCTATTTTATGTGGCTGGCTTGCACAGCATTTTGGCTGGACCGTCGCTTTACTTTTCAATGTGATACCTATCAGTTTAGCGATTGTTTGCTGGTTTTTCATTCAGCCTGATAAACCTTTAGCTGCTGCCGTTAATCCTGACTAATTTTTACCCAAAACACATTATATTCAATAAATAAAGGTGTCCCTATGTTTACATTAAATCCTCGAGTTGCCTGTTTTAGCCCAGAAGTTATCGAAAGTTGCCGTGATGTTTGCCCGTCAACTATTGGACACATGACTGACTTCGGTTTTCTAAAAACATTACGCCCACAAATTGAACAGTGCCAATTTATTGGTAATGCTGTAACTGTACGTATTCCGCATATGGATTCATCTGCTGTACATAAGGTTTTCGACATCGTGCAAGAAGGCGATGTTGTCTGTATCGATATGTCTGGGGATTATGATCGTGCTTGTTGGGGCGAAATGGTTTCTTACATGGCACGGGCAAAGAAAATTGCCGGCGCAGTTATTGATGGTTGTGTCACTGATATCAAAGCATTACGTGAGATTGGTGTTCCTATTTATGCACGTAAAGTGAGCCCGTTGACGACGCGAATCTTAGGTATTGAAGGCGCAATTAATGTGCCAATTAGTATAGATGGCGTAACGATTCATCCCGGTAATTTAATCATCGCAGATGGTGATGGTATTTTAGTCGCCGATGAAGTTACTCTGCAAGAATATCGTCAACGAGCCCTTAATGCTCAACATGCTGAAATTGATGTTAAAAAGCGCATTGATGCTGGTGAAACATTAGCGGCGATTTCAGGTGCAGCTAAATTTTTTGAATAAGGAGACTCCATGAAAATTGCAATTGCTCAGCTTGCCAGTAGCCCAGATAAAGCTCTAAATTTAAAAAAAGCCTGTGACGCTATACAAAAAGCTGCTCAAGGCGGTGCCGACCTCGTCCTATTGCCGGAAATGTTCATGGCATTTGTTCCTGCAGATAGCGGTATTAGCTATGCCGATGTCGCAGAGCCTGTTGATGGCCCTTTTGTCTCCGAGTTGGCAAAAACCGCTAAACAATGCGGTATTTATGTGACTTGTGGAATTTATGAAAGTGCCCCGAATGAGCCGAAAAGAGCATTCAACACGACAGTTATGTTGAACCGCCAAGGTGAGCTTATCTATCATTACCAAAAAACCCACCTGTACGATGCCTTTTCATATCAGGAATCCCTCAACATTATTCAAAGTAATAATGCGTTAAAACCTGTGGAAACTGAATTTGGCAAAATTGGCGTTTTAGTCTGTTATGAGTTGCGTTTCCCAGAAGTTGCTCGAAAACTAACCTTAGCTGGCGCAGACCTTATACTCGTTCCCACAGCATGGGTAAGTGGGCCACTTAAAGAGGAGCATTACCAAACATTAGTTAAAGCACGCGCTTTGGAGAACACAATTCCTGTCTGCGCATGTGACCAAACTGGTAATATTTTTATTGGCCGCAGCCTTGTTTGTGATGCGCTTGGCGTAACCATTGCCTCTGCTGGCTACGATGAAACACTATTTTTTGCTGAAATATCAACGCAGCATACCGCAGAAACACGAGAAAAATTACCTTGCATGCAAAACCGGCGCCCTGAGCTGTATTAGTCTAAAAAACTGGCAAGGATGCTGGTTTATTCAACAAGTTAAGTTCAATTACCCACCAAAATTTAACAGCGCCCTAAATAATATAAAACTAGTGCATTACTTGTATACCAGCCTATTCCTTTCTATACTCACTAAAATTTCTATTATTAACACAAGATCCTGATGAAAGATAAACCACTAAGCCAACAAGCCTATACCGCAATTAAGCATAAAATTCTCAGTAAGCAATTTGGAGAGGAAAGTTATACCTCTGAAAATAGCTTAGTTGAGGAACTCGGTATGAGTCGCACCCCAATTCGCGAAGCCTTATATCAATTGCAAAATGAAAGCTTAGTCAAAATTATCCCTCGAAAAGGTGTTTTTATTCAGAAACTATCGTTAAAAGAGACTCGAGATAATTATGATTTACGCTTAGCAATTGAGTCACATGCAATTAAATTAGTGCGTGAATATTTAACTAATGAGCATTTTTCTATTTTAGAGACCATTATTGAGCGGCAAAATGAATTATTGAAGGAAAATGACTATCAAGGTTGGATAAAAGAAGATGAACGATTCCACCGTTTCTTCTTAGAATTACTGGATAACTCAGTTTTCTTAGATTTAGCGGACAATATTCGCCAGCGAGTATATTTTCAGCCCGACCCTATTTATCGCAATGAATATTATTATGAATCTACACGCCAACATCAGCAATTGGTTGAGCAACTCAAAGCAAAAGAATTTACCCTTGCGGAAGAAACGCTGACTGAGCATATTTTACGCGGTAAACGTAATTATGTTTAATGTTAAAACTAACAAAAAAGAGAAAACCAAATTTATGGTTTTCTCTTAAATTGAATGTTATTTATAACGATTTATCTTAGCTAGATTTGGCTTCTTTCAGTGCTGCGTCTTTATCATGGTGATAATGGAACGTAAATTGGAATATTATTGCCAATACAACAGTATAAGAAGCAAAAACTAACCAAATCATTTGCCAATCTTTAATACCATCCACGGTGTAATAGTCGACAACCAATCCACTTAGTATCGCACCAAAATAGGCCCCAACACCGTTAACCATTGTCATAAATAAGCCTTGGGCACTCGCACGCATACGCGTATCTACTTCTCTTTCAATAAATATAGAGCCTGAAATATTAAAGAAATCAAATGCGCAGCCATAAACAATCATCGACATGATCAAGAACATCAAACCAATGGCTGATGGGTCGCCAAACGCAAAGAAACCAAAGCGTAGTGTCCAAGCGAACATACTTAATAACATGACCGTTTTAATGCCATAGCGTTTCAAGAAAAATGGAATTGCTAAGATAAAACACACTTCAGCCATCTGAGAGATCGATAATAATATCGATGGATACTGTACCACCAAACTATCTTGGTATAACGGGTTCAGCCCGAAGTCGTGCAAGAATGGGTTACCAAATGTATTCGTGATTTGTAAAACAGCGCCAAGTAACATAGCGAATAAGAAAAATACCGCCATAATAGGCTTTTTAAATAACACCAAAGCATCTAAACCTAGCTTACTGATCCAACTACTTGAAATCGCTTTTTTATTGACTTCAATTTTTGGCAAAGTTAGTGAATAAAGCGCTAAAAGCAATGAACAACCACCTGCAATATAAAGCTGCATACTACTTAGCTCAAATTTCAATAAGCTAATGCTCCACATTGCAACAATAAAGCCTACCGTACCAAACACACGAATAGGTGGAAAGTTACTCACTGAATCGAGCTGATATTGGCTTAATGATGAATAACTGATGCTATTTGAGAGTGCAATTGTTGGCATAAAGGCCATTGCATTAATTAACATCACCCAGAACATGATAGTTGAACTTGTGACTGTTGCGGCATAAAACAATGCAGCAGCCCCAATTAAATGGCAAATCATATATAAACGATTTGCTGGAATATATTTATCTGCAATGATTCCGATAAGCCCGGGCATTAAAATGGCAGCAATACCCTTTGAGCTATACACCATACCGACTTCTGCACCTGAAAAACTCAATGTTTTCATCATGTACGAGCCGAGTGTAACTAACCAACTTCCCCAAACAAAATATTGCAGGAAAAGCATGATTTTCAAGCGGGATTTAATATTCATACAAGGCTCCGTTTGGAGTTATATTTATTTGTTTTTATTTTCAACTCAGCAATGGCAACACCCATAAGGATGACAGCAACACCAACAAACTGAATGAATTCAAGAGGTAAATGCAATACTGTTACGGATAATAAAATCGTGACAGGTAACTGCATTGAGCTAACAATGGTCGCTAAACTGGTACCGATCAGTGGAGTACCTTTGGCAAACATCCACATACCGAAGAAAGAACCAAAGAAAGCCAGAGGTAATCCGTATGAGAAAAATAGAGATTGAAACGTTGATGCGCTCAATAAGAATGTTGGCGGAACAACAATTGATGTCAAAATTGCGCCCCCTGTTACCATAATTGCAGAACGCATCATAGGATCTGTTTTAACCGCTAATGCTCCACTGACGTAAACACGAATAGCGTTCGATAATGCTGCACATAATCCTAATAGCACACCAAGCCAGTGAAACACGATCCCTGAACTGTTTAACAAACCTGTCGCTAATACTGTTCCAATTAATATCACCACAACTGACACCATGGTCATTACGGGAGGAATTTTGCGGTCAATAAATGCGTTAATTGCAACCCCCATCCATGTAAATTGCAAAAAGAGTACGACACCAAGTGCAGGGGATAAATATTGCAATGATGCATAATACAAAAGCCCGGTTAACCCGGTTGTCATCCCAGTGAGTAACATTAATAGGCCTTGCCGACGTGTTGGCCATACTAGACGTGCTTTTTTAACTAATACGCCTGCGACAACAAAAAACCACAGTAAAATCGCACCTAATACCGTTTGGCTACCGATGACATCATTCAAGGAATACCCTGCGCGGTAGGCCAACACGACGAGTGTTGAAAGGATGCCATAACTACAAGCGCCTAAAGAAACTAAAATTAGACCTTTAAATTTCATTTCAATATTCACCTTATTTAGTGTCATGGACATCTTTATATTAGTTTGAGAAAAAGAACCTAAAAAATTAGAAGCGTTCGATCACGCCTGTCACTAATTTCAAGAAGGTCGCTTTAACTTTTTCAGCTGTTTCAATAACTTCGTCATGACTAAGTGGCTGTTCTAAAATACCGCAAGCCATATTGGTTAAGCAGGAAATGCCCACTGTTTTAATTTGTGAATGATGAGCGACCAGAGCTTCTGGTACGGTAGACATACCAACAGCATCTGCGCCTAAGGTTCTGATCATACGAATTTCGGCAGGTGTTTCATAAGTTGGGCCTGTCCACCATGCATAAACACCTTCACGGACAGAAACACCTTGTTCAGCCGCTACATTCTTGATTGTTTGGCGTAATTCTTTGTTATACACCTCACTGACATCCAAGAAACGCACCCCTAATTCAGGGTTATTTGGCCCCATCAGTGGGTTATTTGCAGTTAAATTAATATGATCGGTAATAATCATCAGATCACCTGGGTTGAAGTCGGTATTTACCGCACCGCAGGCATTGGTGATAATCAATTTTTCAACACCCAACGCTTTCATCAAACGCACAGGGAAAGTGACTTGGTCAAGGGTAAAGCCTTCGTAATAGTGGAAACGGCCTTTCATGGCAACCACATTTTTACCTGCGATGGTGCCGACCACCAATTCATTGGCATGCCCTACCGCTTCAGATTTAGCAAAGTGTGGAATTTCGCTATAAGGAATATGCACTGCATTTTCTAATGTATCCGCGAATGGGCCGAGTCCTGAACCCAGAATAATACCTACTGTTGGTTTAATATCTGTACGAGACTGAATAAAACTCAAGCTTTCTAGAATATCTTTTGTATGATGCATGGTTGTCTCCAAATTGACATCGACTAAAAATTGTTAAAATCGATCATAAAGCAATTTAGAAACAGAACAGCGATCTTAATCTCATTTTAATAAAAAGTATTTCGATATGATGTGCCACATGAAGCAGAATCTTATGCGTATATTTGCTAGTCTTTATCGATAGAGTCGGAATGAAAAGGAGTGAGGCGCTTGTTACATACACTATTAAATGAATTTCGCACCTCAAAAAATTCAAAAACACAAAAACTCAAAACGCTTTACCGATTAATTTTAAACCATGGTCCCATTAGGGCAGAGACGTTGACATCACTGGCTAGCATGAAACCAGCAACTTGTGCTCGGTTACTCGACGAACTGGGGAGAAATCACTTAATTTCGACTTCTGAGCTCGGAGAGTCGACCGGTGGCCGCAAACCAATCCTCTATAACATTAATGCTGCAGATGGTTATCTTGTTGGCATTGAAATGAGTGATATATATTCAACGATTGTTTTACAAAACCTAAAATTGGATATTTTAGGTATGGTAAAAGTGAAATATGAGCACCTAGAAACCGCAGAAAATATGATAGTTCATCTGCTCAACAAATTAGATATTTTATTAGCTAAACATGGACTTAGCGTAGAAAGCTTGTTGGGTATCGGCATCGCCATCGACCATATTTTAGAACGTGATAAACTGCCATATCATCAATACCACACAAGAATAAAAGAACTTCATGACTACATTTCCAGTAAAGTTCCTTGTTTTGTGTTACTCGGAAGTGGGATTAGTTTTGCGGCTTTTGCTGAGTATCGTTTGCGCTATACCTCGGATAGCCAACGATTTTTATTCACAACCTGTGATACTGATATTCGCAGTTGCACCATCATCAATAACCAATATGCTCCGGCCCCCATTAGTACAGCTCAAGCCTTTGGCCATACAACGATTGATATTAATGGCCAGCGCTGTGAATGTGGGTCATTTGGCTGTTTAAAGCAATATAGTTCACTGTCTGCGATTAAGTCACGGGTGATCCAGCAACTGAGGTTGGGTAAAAGTTCAATAATCAATGAATTAGTTAATAATGAGTCTGAAATTAGCTACCATACTATTTTCCAAGCTCTCACATTGGATGATGCCCTGTGCCTTGAAGCGCTGGGTGAGGCGGCCTATTATTATGGTATCGCCATCGCTAATGCTATTTTAACGACGCAAGCCGATGTGGTGGTGTGCGGCGGCACCCTAACACCTAAAAATCACTTTTTTGAGATGACCAAAAAGTCGATTGAAGAAAAACTCGCTATTTTCCCTCATATTAAGACACGCATTTATCCCGCCAATGATTCATATGAAATCGTTGCTCAGGGTGCTGGTGGAATGGTAATGGAGAAGTACCTTGCTGATTAAGCGGTTCTTTCATTAAAACAGATAGAGTGTAGAATAAATCAACAAACCTATACTCTATCACTATTAATGAGGGGATCATGTTAGAATTTGAACACATCAGTAACACGGCGAAATCACTGGTACTACAGCAACTTAATTCTCAATCTCCTCTTGTTCATTGCATGACAAACGATGTTGTTCAGACCTTCACTGCCAATGTCCTATTAGCACTCGGCTGTTCCCCAGCCATGGTGATTGAACCCGAAGAAGCTGAGCAGTTTGCCGCTATCGCACATGGCTTACTAATTAATGTGGGCACATTAACGACAGAGCGTCGATATGCGATGAAATGTGCGGTTAACAGTGCAAATCAAGCACAAAAACCTTGGGTACTTGACCCTGTCGCTGCAGGTGCGCTCAGCTTTCGTACCCATTTTTGCCATGAATTGTTGACACTCAAACCTGCCGCTATTCGCGGTAATGCTTCTGAAATTATGGCGTTAGCAGGAAGCAGTGCAGGTGGCAGAGGCGTTGATTCCCTTAACTCCACTGATGATGCACTCCCCGCGGCACAATTATTAGCGAGACAAGCTAAGACTATTGTTGCGATAAGCGGTGAAGTGGATTACATCACCGATGGAACACGCACCTTTGCGGTGACTGGCGGCCATATTTTAATGACTCGGGTGGTCGGTACGGGATGCGCTCTTTCTGCGGTGGTTGCTGCATGTTGTGCTCTACCTGGTGATAGGCTGCAAAATGTTGCCGCTGCTTGCGCTATCATGAAGCAAGCCGGAGAAACCGCAACCCAGCGCTGCCATGGGACGGGCAGTTTTATCCCTGAATTTTTAGATGCGCTTTATCAATAGTTTTGTTGTGATCGGTAACTTTGTTATTTTCGGTAATTTAGTAGTAATGAAAACTTGGCATAGCACACTAAAGCCGAGTTTTCTTTCCTCTTATTTTTCTTGACCAATGACGAAAGTTATCTCTAAAACGAATAAAGCGATAAACACAATTTTTGCTATCGGGTTCAATATCGTAAAAACGCTGTAATGCAATTAAATCATTCGCTTTGCAAATAGCAAAATTACCATAATCTGATAAATCAATAACCTTTAGCCCCACATTGGTTACAACAAAGTTTCCTGCATGGATGTCATTAGAAGATAAACCATAGTTATGTAATTGGTTAATGACAGACTTCATTTCTGCATAGTAAGGCGTAATATCATCCAGTTCAGATAAAACCGTTCCTTCCACATATTCCGCAATAATCCATGTTTCTACTGACTCACGACCGACCATTTTTTCAGCAACGAAATAGATGTCATTGGTTACCATACAACCTTTATTTTGAGCAGAGACTAATCGCATTAATAACTGTGAATAAAAAGGTCCTGAAATAATACGCATTAACCGTTTTTCAATACGCTTATCCCGTTCTTTTTCACATTTAATAATATAGTTTTGCCCATCTACATGAATACGAGCAACACTTCTCTCAATATTTCCGCTACCTAAATTTTTACCCGAGATCTTCCCATCAATATAATCATTAACAATTTGCCAAAAATCTATCTCACCTTCTTTTTGATAGGTGATAAAACCGTCTCTTTGTTTTTTTATTATGTTCTGCATAGCAAAATAGCCAATTTTTAATCAATTGACGGATGCTAGCAAATGGCAAACGACATTTCTTAGCGATTGTTGCAAAATGGCGTCTAAAAATAGGTAAGTTGTGCGATATACCTCAAAATTGGTAAGGTTTTAGAAAAGCTGTACGGCTCTATCTATGAGAGCAGGTCACCATAGTGCCAACCTACTCTCATAAAAACCGCTTAGTCGTTACCAAATAAATCGCGGGTATAGACTTTCTCTGCCACATCTTCCAGCTCAGGCACCATCCGGTTGGCTAAAATAATGTCGCTTTCTGCTTTGAAAGTCTCTAAGTCACGAATAACTTTAGAGCGGAAAAACTCTTCTTCTTTTAAAACAGGCTCATACACCACCACTTCGATACCCTTGGCTTTGATGCGTTTCATCACACCCTGTACCGCAGAGGCGCGGAAATTATCAGAGCCTGCCTTCATCACTAAGCGATAAACACCGACTTTACGTGGTGCTTTAGCAATGATTGCATCGGAAATAAAGTCTTTGCGGGTGCGGTTCGATTCCACAATGGCGTTAATCAAGTTATTTGGCACGTCATCGTAGTTAGCTAACAGTTGCTTGGTATCTTTTGGTAAACAATAACCACCGTAACCGAATGATGGGTTGTTATAATGGCTGCCAATACGTGGGTCTAAAGAGACTCCTTCAATAATTTGGCGTGCATTTAGACCGCGGCTTTCTGCATAGGTGTCGAGCTCATTAAAGTACGCCACACGCATCGCTAAATAGGTGTTGGCAAACAGCTTAATGGCTTCGGCTTCGGTGCCGTCGGTAAATAACACGGGAACGTCTTTTTTAATTGCACCTTCAAGCAGTAAATCCGCAAAAATTTTCGCGCGCTCAGAACGCTCTCCTACCACGATACGGGACGGGTGCAAGTTATCCCACAAAGCGCGGCCTTCACGTAAAAATTCAGGAGAGAAAATCACGTTGGTATAACCAAATTCTTCACGTAAACGCGCGGTAAAGCCCACCGGAATAGTGGATTTTACGATGATCGTCGCTTGCGGGTTAATTTCATTCACATCATGAATAACAGACTCAACCGATCTAGTATTGAAGTAATTGGTTTTTGGGTCATAGTCAGTTGGTGTAGCCACAATCACGTACTGAGCGCCTGTGTAGGCCTCTGTTTTATCTTCTGTAGCGCGAAAATTGAGCGTCTTTTCCGTTAAAAACTGCTCAATTTCTGCATCAACAATCGGTGATTGATGGTTGTTTAACATCGCCACTTTTTCAGGGATGATGTCCACGGCGACCACTTCGTGGTGTTGTGACAGCAACATGGCGTTAGATAAGCCGACGTAACCGGTTCCTGCGATTGCTATTTTCAAACTTGCCTCTCAAATCCTGCTAAAGATGTTACAGCTTATTGATATTATTGGTGGTAATAAGAACGATACCAATCCACAAATGCCTGAACACCCTGCTCAATAGAAACTTGTGGGCGATAACCTGTCACATTAAACAAGTCTTCTGTATCCGCCCAAGTGGTGTATACATCCCCCGCTTGCATAGGTAAAAAGTTTTTAATCGCTTCTTTACCCAGTGCTTTTTCCAGTGCAGAAATAAATTCAATCAATTTAACGGGTTGACCATTACCAATATTATAGATTCGATATGGCGCGCTGCTTTCTGCCGGTGATGCCGAAGGGTTATTCGGGTTTGCTTGTGGAATTATATCTGAAATACGGATCACACCTTCGACAATATCATCAACAAAAGTGAAATCACGACTGAGATTGCCGTTATTATAGACATCGATAGGCTCGCCCGCCAAAATAGCTTTCGTAAACTTGAATAAAGCCATGTCTGGGCGTCCCCAAGGGCCATAAACCGTAAAGAAGCGCAGCCCTGTAGTCGGCAACTGATATAAATGTGAATATGAGTGCGCCATTAATTCATTGGCTTTCTTTGTTGCCGCATACAGTGAAATAGGGTGATCGGTTGCCATGTCCGTGGTAAATGGCGTCTTATCGGTTACTCCGTACACCGAACTTGAAGAGGCATAGACCAAATGCTTCACTTTTGCTTGGCGACAGCCTTCTAAAATAGCGAGGTGACCAGTCAAATTACTGTCTGCATAAGCAAATGGGTTTTCCAATGAGTAACGGACCCCCGCTTGTGCTGCTAGGTGAATGACTCGGTCAAATTGCTCTTGGGTACACAATACCCGAACGGTTTCACGGTCAGTGAGGTCAAGATGAATAAAGCGAAATAAAGGGAACTGCTCCAATAAATGTAAACGGGATTGTTTAAGCCCTTGATCATAATATGCATTTAAGTTATCAATCCCAACAACTTCATGTCCGTCCTCTAATAAACGCTGGCAAAGCTTAAAACCAATAAAACCCGCACTTCCCGTGACCAAATATTTCATATTCATTGTCTTCTAGCGTTAAACCATTCTTAAGCTCTAAATGAGCACCAAATTTCACAGAAAAAATACCTAAAATTAAGACAAAAATAATAACGAATGGTTTTGTTATTAAAAACAAGAAAGCCTAAAAAAATAATAAATTTTAAGAAAGTATTAATATTTTAGGTAGGAAATAACAAAAAAGAGGGGATCAGCCGTAAATATCTACGGCTGATAATAACATACTATTGCATATCACCTTTATTGGCGTTAGCCGCTTCTAAAGTTCCATAAACATAGTTACGGTAGCTATCAAGTAACTTCTGGTCTTCACAATCATTCAGCTTGCCATCACATAAGTGACGCATTTTGATGTTGGCCTCATAAAATGGGGAAATTTTTAAATTTGCCCTTTCCAATAAAATACCGCCTAAGAAGGAAATATCGGTTAGCTGGCCCGTTTTGATCACCGTCCCTGATTTTAAATTATCCCGTAAGGTAAATTGTGTTAAGTAAGCGGGAGATGAAAATGAAGAATTATACTGATTTAAACTAATGCCTGGTTGATGGTCACCAAAATATAAAAACATCAACGGGCGCTCACGTTTTTCAATAAAGTCTGCAAAATCGCGTATTGATGCATCTGAAGTGACGATTTTGTCCATATAATGGCTAAATTCACCCGCAGCATCAGGGTTTTTAATTTTGTCTTTTATGCCATAGTCATCACTATGACTCTCTTTATAAGGGCCATGTTCATACATGGTAAGAGAGAAAATAAATACAGGTTTATCTGTTTCTTGAGCTAAGATTTCTTTCACGTATTTCAGCATATCATCGGTGCTGATCGTCCATAAGTTATCTTGTAGTTTTCCTGGGTAGCCAAGTTCTTGTGGTTGAATAATTCTATCAACCCCAAGCGTTTCATAGGCATGGCCTGAATGGTATGCACCTTTATTAAAAGGAGTAAGTACCACAGTATAATAACCGTTGGCCTTCATTTCTTTGAATAAGCTATTTTTAAGGTGGTCAACGATAAAATAAAATACACCGCTTTTTTGCGCACCGAAATCATCGCTATTTAAGCCAGTTAAGGCGGAGAATTCAGATAACCAAGTTCCCCCTCCAAAAGTTTGTACCCGCATCTGACTATGCGCACTTACGCCATTATCTTGCTGGAACATAAATAAATTGGGAAGCTTGGTTCCTTCAGGTAAATCATAAATATGTGGGTCAACAGTAGATTCTTGTAGTAATAAAACGATGTCTGGCTTTTCTGATACCATATTATTTTCTAGGGAGATAGCAGCTGCTTTTTTCACAAAGTAATCAGCTGAACCTGCAAATTCAGGAGACTGATAACTCGCATTTTGTGCTGACATAATAATATTGGTCACTGTCCCTCGGCCTTTTGGCAACGTCTGAGACCATCTGTCATAATAATGTGAGCTTGTGAAGTTAATACTAAAATAACCTGCAACAATAAGAACGACACCAATAACGCGGGTAATCTTTGATTTACTTGGTTTGACCAACCGCCAGCTAATAACCCCATTAATGACTAATAATATAAGCAACCCGACCAATGCGACACCCGCTAACCAATAATGACCCAAGGTCCCCATATTGGAAGTGTCCGTCATGATATTGATATCACTAAAGAAGAGTTGTTCTTTGTAATAATGAACTTTTAACTGGTTCAGGAATTTAATGATGATAAATAATGTACTGGTAATAATCACAGAAAATAACCAGCGGGCTGTTAGCACCATTAAAATACCGAATAAAACGGCATATACACTGACCGATATGAGTGCAGGATAAATTACACTACCTTTTTCAAAGACTAAGAAAAGGGCGCCAATAAAGATCAATGCCAGATAAAAGCCTGCAAATAACTTTTTCTTCATTAGTTTTACCACAAGTTTAATATTGGAGGTTGCTATGAAGCACTACTATAACGGATTAAAACACTCAATTTATTCAACGAAAATGCCTTTATCTCGTAAATGGTGACCATCGCCTTTACGACGAGTAAAACCGCTTTTATCAAAAAACTCAAGAATTTGAATCGCGAGTTTTCGGCCAATCCCTAATTCGTTACGAAAATCAGCCGCAAAAATAGCTTCATTTTCCAAGCAATAACGATAAATAAGTGAAGCAAAATAATTAATTTGTTCATGACTATAATAGCGGTCACGAACTATTGCTGTAATTAACCCCATTTGTGCCGCCTTTTTTAACACGCGGCGCATCGTATCTTCTTCATAACCACTTTCTAATGCTAAATCACGCACCCACCACGCCTCATTACGTGAAAATAATGGGTATATTTGTTGCCAAATCAGCTGCTGTTGCGCATCAAAAACCAACCCATGTTGAGGCATATGCAACCAGCCACGTGTTTGCTTAATAACATTGTCAGTAATTAGGTCATCAATGAATTTAAAGGCTAATGCTTCACTCATTGAAGGCAGAGCCATACGTTTTAAACGTGCTTTGCCAACACCAATTTGGTCACTGTGTATTTCATTAAATTTTTCAAGAGTTTGAACGATATGTTCTTTCGCTATTTGCGTTTTAAATATAGATAAAACGTGATTGCCAACCCGTTCCACATCCGTTTTTGCTAATAAGTTATCTAACGCCTCATGGGTGAGCTGCCGCGCCCAACTGTAATCCCGTAAATTAAGTTCACCTTGTGGAAGTTGTAACTTAAAGTGAGCCAGTTCGTCTTGTTCTCGGCAAAGCCTAGATAACCAATCCAAAAACTCTGGGAGTCTTTTACCTCGGCGTGGGGAAACCAAACGTATCACTCGAGCCCCACCTAACGTTTGGCGAGCGCTAATATCACGAATGATTAACCGGTCATTCTCTACTAACCATAATGGGGTATCTAAAATTAATTCTGCGAGAACAGGGGTTTCTCCTTGTTCCACTAATAATGATACTCGGCCAGTGATATGGCTTGCACCATGATAGAGATGCACAGGCTGCCAGTGCTTAATTAATGTATCGCATTCCAGTTCGACAATAACCCGTGTTGCAATAAATGCGGGTTGCTCTGCAAGTAACCAATCACCTCGAGTGATATTTTCTTTATCAATATCACCTGTCAAATTTAAAGCCACACGGTCCCCCGCGACAGCGAATTCAGATATTTGGTTTTGCCGGTGAATACCTCTGACACGAACTTGCTTATCCGCCCCAGTCACCCAAAGTGACTCGCCAACGTGAATTTTTCCCGCTAACGCGGTACCAGTCACCACAATCCCTGCACCTTTAACCAAAAAAACGCGGTCAATGGCTAAACGAAAACGACGTTGGATATTGGGATGTGAACCACTTTGCTGATGAAGCTGTTGCAGATATAACCGTAGCGCATCAATGCCACGCCCATCTTCAATAGACGTAATAAATAGTTTTGCATCTGGCCAACCTTGCTGAGCCAACTCAGAGGTAACTTGCTCCGTGACCTGTTCAATTCGCGAATGATCAACTCTGTCAGCCTTCGTCAGTATGACACTGATATTTTCACAACCCGCTAGTCTTAAAATAGAAAGGTGTTCTAGGGTTTGCGCCATTACACCATCATCACAAGCGACAACCAAAAGCGCATGATTTATACCGCCAATCCCAGCCAACATATTGGCTAAAAACTTTTCGTGTCCTGGAACGTCGATAAAACCAATCGAGCTACCATCAGGCTGCGGCCAGTAGGCATACCCTAGGTCAATGGTCATTCCGCGCTTTTTTTCCTCGGGGAGGTGTGCGGTATTTACGCCAGTAATAGCTTGAATTAATGAGGTTTTGCCATGGTCAACATGGCCTGCTGTCGCAAAAATCATGAAAGTAAAGCCTGTAATAACGCATGTTCATCATCAAGACAGCGCAGGTCAAGCCACAATTTACCTTCTTTCATACGCCCAATCACAGGTTGAGGTAACTGACGCCATTGCGTAGCGAGTTGCTCTAATGTGCTACCTTTTCCATTTAATGGTGTAAAGGTTACCGCAAAGCTTGGAAGACGGTCGATAGGAAGTGAGCCGCTACCTATTTGTGAGAGGCAATGCTCAACTTCAACAATAAATTTATCCCCGTAAAAGGCTTGTAGAGCAACAACTATGCTTTCTGCGCTATCACGAATAGTTTCAGGATCTCGTGTTAGCCAACGTAATGTGGGTAATTCTGTTGTGAGTTTTTCGGGCGTTAAATACAGTTTTAGCGTTGCTTCAAGTGCAGCTAGAACCATTTTATCAACCCGTAAAGCACGTTTTAATGGATGTTTTTGAATTGCATCAATCCATTTCTTCTTCCCTAAAATAATCCCTGCTTGTGGACCACCGAGAAGTTTATCTCCAGAAATTGAAACTAAATCAATACCTTGAGAAAGGTAACTTTGTGGCATGGGTTCTGCGGGTAGCCCATAAGCCGTCATATCAATCATCGAACCACTGCCTAAATCAATTGCCGTTGGTAATTGGTACTTTCTACCTAGCTCTGCAAGCTCTTCACCTTCAACTTCAGCAGTAAATCCTTCAATACTGTAATTGCTGGTATGCACTTTCATTAATAGTGCAGTTTGATCATTAATCGCATTCTCATAGTCACGTAAGTGGGTCCGATTTGTTGTTCCCACTTCAACTAATTGGCAGCCAGCCTGAGCCATGACATCAGGCACTCGAAAAGCCCCGCCAATCTCAACTAATTCACCACGAGAAACAATAACTTGCTGGCCATTCGCAACCGTTGCTAACAATAATAAAACTGCAGCAGCATTATTATTAACAATACACGCATCTTCTGCGCCAGTGAGCTCACACAGTAAATCAGCAATCGCACGGTCACGATGCCCACGCATCGCGCCATCTAGAGAATATTCTAATGTGACAGGCGAACTCATCACTTGGCTAACCGCATTTATGGCTGTGGTCGACATTACCGCACGGCCTAAATTGGTATGTAACACCGTACCGGTCAAGTTAAACACGTTTTTTAGGGCACTTTGCCCTAAAGCTTGATGGCGCTGAGCTAACTCTTTTACCCAATCTTCCTGCCAGGCAGGCAATTTCCCTGCCTGTGCAATACAGGTTCGAGCTTGCTCTTGCATCTCACGTAAACATGCAGTGACCCAGTGAGCCCCTGATTGTTCAATCAATATTTGCACTTCATCGAGTTGCAATAATTTATCAATCGCAGGAAGTTGGCGATATAAAACCAAGTCTGATTCAGCCATAGTCACGATTCTCTTTTACCGCTTATTTTTCACCAGGGAACAAGAACGGATTAATACTGCTACGTGCAAAACCTTCTTCTTCCATGCGAGCATCTAAAATAATTGACGCTAAATCATCAGCAACAGCTTCAACTTTAGCTTCTTTTTCTTGATAAAGGATTTTCAGATAGCTACCACAATCACCACAGCTTTCAGCTTTAACTGCCGCATTTTCATCATCCAATGACCAATAATTCAATTTACCCGTTTGCTCACAGTTACTGCATTTAACGCGCACCATATGCCATTCAGTTTCACATAAATTACAGTGCAAATAACGTAAACCTTGTGATGTACCAATTTGCACAATACTCGACACTGGCATGCTATTACATACAGGGCAGAAATGACGATGGTCACCATGTTCTGCACGCGCTTTACCCGGGATATTTGCTGCCATTTGTGCCCAATACACCGATAATGCAGCCCAAATAAACATCGATTTATCCGCAGGAACTTTTTCAAATTCTTCATTTAGCAGCGCAGTTGCCATAGCTTCAAGTTCTGTTTCAGACGCTTTATTCAGGTTTTCTAACGCAGGGCGTACAGACTCAGGCACGACTGGCATTAATTCGGCAATAATTGCCGTCAATAATTTGTGCCAATGTGTTGTGCGTGGAAATGTTTTTGCATCCAATGGCGAATTATTGGTATTTGTTGAACGCTCAAGGATAGATGCCATATCCATTTCTAATGGATTATCATGCTGTGCATTATGTTGCGCGGTTGCCACTTCAGCGGCAAAATTCAGATAATCTGCAAAAGGATGTTCTCCCGCACCAAGTTCTTTAAGTCGCTCAGCACGGCGCTGATATAAGCTTTTTAAGTTAGGAAACAGAACTGGTGGAATAAAACCAATTCCTTTTTCTTTCAATCTTTCTTGTCCTAACTCTTCTTTAGGAACGATACGAATACCCATTGCGTTCTCTCTTTTCTATTTTTTTATAACGACAATTCCCGAGAAAAGGCTATTTATTTTCTCGAAAGCGTTTTTGCTCATCATATTTATATCCGCGAAAGCGGTTCTCTAATGTTCAGGATAAAACAAAAGTCATCTTGAGGCTACTCTAGCCCCTGAATTATCCCTTCCATTAACCCGGAGTAGATCAAGGTAAATGTAAATCAGGATGATGATTGTTTTATTTGATATAAATAAATTGTTATCACTAGGATAAAAATTCTGAAGTTATGGTTTGAAGTGGTTATGACTACAAGCTTATGCTGCAAGCAGCCTTCTATTTGCAACAGGAATAGGTATTTCACTCTTATCTCAGGTGTTTTTTATTGCCGTTCTTCAATAAGAAATAAATAAAAACATAAATATAATTAATATCATATCTACTGTACCTTTTAGATAAAAATAAATATTAAAAAGCATTTATGGTCAATAGAATACGCGACCAAATACTATTCGGTCGCGTAACAATGAAATAACAGTTTTGCTTCTTTAGGGGTATAACAGTCCCTTTGGTATCATCAAAATACCAAATAAAAAGCCAATATTGTTAACAATGAATTAGGTTTTAGATTTTCAGTAATTCAGGGTAATACATACGCTTAATTGCGAGCTCTAAACCTCTAACTTCTGCTAAACCTTTTAAGCGCCCAAATAGCGGAATAGCCTGGATTGGTCACCTTTTTCAAATCATCTAAAATTTGGTGGCCATGGTCTGGTCTCATTGGAATGGGTGCAAGCCCCGCAGCATAGCGTTTTTGTTCAACCGCTAAAATGGCTTTGACCACTTCAAACATATCAACATCACCTGCAATATGATTGCCTTCATGGAAGGTATTCGGGTTATTTTCTCTCACCGTTGAACGTAAGTGCGTGAAATGAATGCGATCACCAAATTCATTAATCATTTTTACTAGGTCGTTATCGGCTCGTACACCATAAGAACCTGTGCACATAGTAAACCCATTATGAATACTATCGCAGCTTTGCTTAATAAACCGCATATCTTCAATGGTAGAAACAATACGTGGCAGGCCTAAAATTGGGCGTGGAGGGTCATCAGGGTGAATAGCTAAAACCACATTTTCTTCTTCACAGACAGGAACGATTTTCTGCAAGAAATAACGTAAGTTCTCACGTAACTGATTTTCATCAATATTATTATACAGCGCCAAGCGCTCACGGAATTGGTCTAATGTATAACCTTCTTCCGCACCCGGTAGCCCTGCGATGATGGTTTTAATCAGGTTTTCAATGTCATCAGATGACATATTGGCATAATACTCAGCCGCTTCTTTAACTTCTTGTTCTGAATAACTCTCTGCCGCATTTTCACGCTTTAAAATATGAATTTCAAACGCAGCAAAAGCAATATTATCAAACCGTAACGCTTTGGAGCCATCCGGTAGCGTGTAAGCAAGGTCAGTACGCGTCCAATCTAGAATTGGCATAAAATTATAGCAAATGGTCTTAATACCACAGGATGCTAAATTACGAATACTCTGTTGGTAATTTTGAATATAGAGATCAAAATTACCTTGTTGAGTTTTAATATCTTCGTGAACAGGAATACTTTCCACGACAGACCAAACTAACCCAGCATCTTCAATAATAGCCTTACGCTTTAAAATCTCCTCGACACTCCAAACTTCACCGTTAGGAATATGGTGGAGCGCAGAGACGATACCTGTCGCCTCTGCTTGCCTAGCATCACTTAAAGAAACAGGGTCATTAGGACCGTACCAACGCCACGTATGCTCCATGAGTACTTCTCCTTCGATTATTCAAAAATAGTCTGATAAGGAATTGTTTCAAATAGGTAACCATCAAAATTGGGGTCATCAAAATCAGAAAGCTGCATTAGCGTATTTTTGACATTCTCTAAATGCTGCCACATCTCTTTTTTAGCCAACTCCGGATCACGTTTTTGTAGTGCATTTAAAATATTTTCATGATCAACCAACCACTTTTTTCGGTAAGTCGTGTTGTCAATATGTTCGTGAAGCTTATCCCACATAGGGCTTTGTAACCGCACAGCCCAGATATCATCAATAATCTTCGCCATCATGTCATTCTTGCTTGCGCGAGCAATTAACACATGGAACTTATGATCATTAGCATCGTCACTTTCATTATTCGCGACTTTGATTCGCTCATCTTCTAATAATGCGCGGATCTCTTGGATATCGGCTTTTGTTGCTGACAAAGCAGCGCATGCAGCTATTGCACTTTCAATCACTTGGCGAGCTTGCAGTATTTCAAAAGGGCCATGATCTAAACTTTTAATTTCATCAATCAATAGGTCTGGATGATTAATGACATAAACCCCAGAACCTTTCTTGATAGAAACCAATTTTTCAATTTCCAACATGATGAGTGCTTCACGTACCAATGAGCGACTAACATCATATTTTTTAGCGATCTCACGCTCTGGCATTAAACGACTTCCTATCGGATATTCACCAGATGCAATGAGCTCTTTTAACTGCTGACCTAGGTATTGGTACGAGCGGTATTGAGTTTTCATATATATGTACAACGCGTTGTCGAATTAAATTTAGTTCTTCCATTGTAGATTATCGTCCCTCATTACAATGGTCAACCAATTTATCCACTATTTCCGCAAAATTAGTTAACCAATTTGTGATCAGATTCACTTATTGTCGTCTTTTTAGTCATTGTTTTTTAATTTACCGATTGATAGAGTGAAAAAAAGAGAATTTGGTCAACCAATAAATAAACCACTTTGAGTGTTTCATGGTAATTTGGTTGATCAGTTGGTTAACAAGTAATAGGGATTTGGGCCAAAATGAAAATTATAAAAGCAGAAGTCTTTGTATGTAGCCCCGGTCGTAATTTTGTCACATTAAAATTACAACCGATGAAGGCGTATATGGATTAGGTGATGCCACCCTTAACGGGAGGGAGCTCTCTGTAGCGTCCTATCTTCAAGATCACCTCTGTCCTCAGCTAATAGGCCGTGACCCACATAAAATTGAAGATATTTATCAGTTCTTCTATAAGGGAGCTTACTGGCGTAGAGGCCCAGTTACGATGTCCGCCATTTCTGCGATTGATATGGCACTGTGGGATATTAAAGGCAAAATTGCCAACCTTCCGGTCTATCAGTTACTCGGTGGCGCTTCTCGTGAAGGAGTGATGGTTTATTGCCACACCACGGGTACCGATATTGCTGAAACACTAGATAACTACGCAAAATATAAAGAAAAAGGTTTTAAAGCGATCCGTGTGCAGTGTGGCATTCCAGGAATGGCAACTACCTATGGACAGAGTAAAGGAAAAAACCTTGCTTATGAACCTGCCACAAAAGGCCATCACCCTGAAGAACAACTTTGGTCAACCGAAAAATATCTGGATTTTATGCCCAAACTGTTTGAAGCCGTTCGGGACAAATACGGATTTAATGAACACCTTCTACACGATATGCACCATCGCTTGACCCCTATTGAAGCGGCTCGCTTCGGTAAAAGTATTGAAGATTATCGATTATTTTGGATGGAAGACCCAACACCAGCAGAAAACCAAGCTTGTTTTAGATTAATTCGTCAACATACCGTCACCCCAATCGCCGTAGGTGAAGTTTTTAATAGCATTTGGGATTGTAAACAACTGATTGAAGAGCAACTCATCGATTATATCCGCACCACAATTACCCATGCCGGAGGTATTACAGGCATGCGCCGAATTGCTGATTTTGCTTCACTTTACCAAGTCAGAACTGGTTCTCATGGTCCATCTGACCTATCCCCAATTTGCCATGCTGCCGCCTTACACTTTGACCTTTGGGTACCCAATTTCGGCGTTCAAGAGTTTATGGGCTATTCAGAAGAAATGTTGTCCGTATTTACGACTAACTGGACGTTCAACGATGGTTATATGCACCCAAGTGATAAGCCCGGTTTAGGTATCGATTTTGATGAAAAACTGGCAGCGAAATACCCGTACAACCCAGCTTATCTTCCAGTCGCTCGTCTCGAAGACGGCACGTTGTGGAACTGGTAATTTTTATTTTATTCGGAGTCAAATATGAAAGCTGTAAAATCGGTAGTAATCAAAGAACCCAATACATTATTGATTGAAGAACGTTCAGTTCCTGAACCGGCTGAAAACCAAGTACAAATAAAAGTTCGCTTAGCCGGTATTTGTGGTTCTGACAGCCATATCTACCGTGGCCATAACCCATTTGCAAAATATCCACGTGTGATTGGCCATGAATTTTTCGGTGTCATTGAAAAAGTGGGTTCAGGCATAGATAGCAAACGCATTGGTGAACGAGTCTCTATCGACCCTGTCCTTAGCTGTGGTCATTGTTATCCATGCTCAATTGGTAAACCAAATGTGTGTGAAACACTAGAAGTATTGGGTGTTCATACTGATGGCGGGTTCACTGAATATGTCAATGTCCCTGCGGCCAATGCTTATACTATTCCTGATTCAATCAGCGATGAGTGTGCCGTTACCGTTGAGCCATACTCTATTGCCGCCAACGTGACTTCGCATGTTCACCCAACTCAAGATGACATCGCATTAGTCTATGGTGCGGGTACGATTGGGTTAACCTGCGCACAGGTTCTCAAAGGGGTTTATCAAGTCAAAACCTTGATCATGGTTGACCGCGTGGCTGAGCGTTTAGCTAGAGCAAAAGATTGTGGTGCTGATATTGTCATTGATAACTCACAAACCCCACTACCAGATCAACTCAAAACACTGGGTCTTCGCCCAACGTTAGTACTTGATGCAGCTTGCCATCCCGCTATCTTACAAGAAGCCGTCTTGATTGCTTCTCCCGCAGCAAGAGTTTCTATTATGGGCTTTTCAAGTGAAGCAAGTGCCGTTACACAGCAAAGTATCACCAGCAAAGAGATTTCATTGTTTTCTTCACGTTTGAATGCCAAAAAATTCCCTGAGGTGATTAGCTGGATAGAATCTAAAAAAATTGACCCAACGAAAATCTTGACGCATCAGTTCCCATTCACTGAAGCGCAAGAGGCAATCTTAACCTTTGAAAAAGACCAGAAAACCTGCTGTAAAATTCTTTTAACCTTTTAATTTAATTAAAAAAACTAAATCCGATTTGGATACTACCCTACGTGATTAATAGGATAATAATATGAATACTCAGTCAATTGACCCATCAGGGAAAGTGGAACGCAGTTCTGGCGATCTAACCAAAGCTGCAGTTTCAGGCTGGCTAGGAACCGCTCTAGAGTTTATGGATTTCCAGCTTTACTCGTTAGGTGCAGCACTTGTTTTCCATGAAATATTTTTCCCTGAACAATCCGCTTCAATGGCATTAATTCTTGCGATGGGAACTTACGGTGCCGGATATGTCGCACGTATTGTTGGTGCGATTTTCTTTGGTCAAATGGGCGACCGAATCGGCCGTAAAAAAGTACTCTTTATCACCATCACCATGATGGGGGTGTGTACTACATTAATCGGGGTATTACCAACCTACGCACAGGTAGGTATCCTCGCACCGCTGTTATTAGTTCTCTTGCGAATTATTCAAGGCTTAGGGGCAGGCGCTGAAATTTCGGGTGCAGGCACCATGCTGGCAGAATATGCACCAAAAGGCCGTCGTGGTATTGTGGCCTCATTAGTGGGTCTGGGAACAAACTGTGGCACATTAAGCGCAACTGCAATTTGGGCTGTCATGTTCTTCTGGTTAGATAAGTCAGACTTATTGGCTTGGGGCTGGCGTGTACCTTTCTTGGCAAGCTTCGTGGTAATGCTGTTTGCAGTATGGTTACGACTGAATCTGAAAGAAAGCCCTGTATTTGAGAAAGTGCAAAATACGGAAGAACAAGAAGCCAAAGTTGCAGTACAAACACCACCGAAAGAAAGTTTCTTTGCCATGTTTAAATCTAAAGCATTTTGGTTAGCGACTGGCATTCGTTTCGGTCAAGCAGGTAACTCTGGGTTAATTCAAACTTTCTTAGCAGGATATTTGGTTCAAAGCCTGTTGTTTGATAAGAGTATTCCAACTGATGCGATCATGATCAGCTCCGTTGTCGGTTTCCTAACTATTCCTATGATTGGTCTGATATCCGATAAATTTGGTCGTCGTATTCCTTATATTATTCTTAGCTTATCTGCCATGTTGCTCGCCTATCCGATGTTATCTGTCATCGTCGATGGTGCGAACAGTGTTAGCTTAATTACCATCTGTATTATTATCGTTCATAACTGTTCAGTACTCGGATTATTTGCCTTAGAAAATATTACGATGGCTGAAATGTTCAACTCACGTAATCGCTTCACCGGTATGGCTGTGGCCAAAGAAATTGGTGGCTTAATTGCCTCTGGCTTAGGCCCAGTTCTAGCAGGTATTTTCTGTAGTGTCACCGGAAGCTGGTGGCCAATTGCCATCATGATCATCATTTACTCTGCCATTTCATTAATCAGCGCCATCATCATGCCTGAAGTGAAAGATCGTGATTTAACCAGTACGTTGGATGCTGTTGAAGAGGCTGAACAACAAAAAGGTAAAGTGAAATATGCAACTGTCAACCAATAACCTAAACCAATTACCTGCGAATATCAAAGTACCAAGCTATGATAGGGAGCAGATAAAGGTAAAAATGCTTCACTTAGGTTTCGGCGCGTTCCATCGCGCCCACCAAGCCATCTTTGCGGATATTTTAGCTACAGAACAGCAGAGTAATTGGGGTTTTTGCGAAGTCAATTTAGTCGGTGGCGAGCAACAAATTGAAGATTTACTCGCTCAAGATTGCCTTTATAACGTAGTTGAAATGCAAGGCGATAATTGGCAAACCCGTACGGTGGGGGTGGTAAAAGAAGCATTACACCCAACCATTCACGGAATTGATGCTGTTATCAATCGCATGTTAGACCCTAACATTGCCATCGTTTCCATGACTGTTACTGAAAAAGGTTATTGCTATGTACCCGCGACAGGCTCGATTGATTTTGCTAACCCCGCTATCGCACATGATTTAGCCTCACCAAATGCTCCAAAATCATTGCCGGGCCTGATTGTTGAAGCGTTAAAACGCCGTAAAGCACTGGGTATTGCACCATTTACAGTCATGTCCTGTGATAATATGCCTGAAAATGGCCATATCACGAAAAATGTCATTTTAGCGATGGCCGCAAAACAGGATATCGCACTGGCCAATTGGATTGAAGCCAACGTCACTTTTCCATCTACCATGGTGGATAGAATTGTACCTGCCATGACACCAGACACTGCAGAGAAAATTCAATCTCAACTGGGCCCTATCGTCGATAACGTCGCCATTGCCTGTGAGCCATTTCGCCAGTGGGTGATTGAAGATAATTTTGTCGCGGGTCGTCCTGAGTGGGAAAAAGCGGGCGCTCAATTAGTGACAGATGTCATTCCATTTGAAGAAATGAAACTGCGCATGTTAAATGGTAGCCACTCTTTCCTTGCATATTTAGGTTATTTGGCTGGTTATCAATACATTAATGAGTGCATGCAGGATAGCGCTTATGAAAAAGCGGCTTATCACTTGATGGTCAATGAGCAAGCGCCAACGTTATCCATCAAAAATGTGGATTTACCCGCCTATGCTAATGCCCTGATTGAGCGTTTCAAAAATACGGGGTTGAAACATCGTACTTGGCAAATCGCGATGGATGGAACGTTGAAATTATCTCAACGTTTACTCGACTCTATCCAAATTCATCTTAAAAACGGCCGATCATTTGATTATTTAGCCTTAGCGGTTGCAGGATGGATGCGTTATGTCAGCGGAAAAGATGATCATGGTGCAGAAATTCAAGTCAGCGACCCACAGGCTGTAAAATTGGCTGAACTAGTTGCAAACAGCACTGATGATGAAAGTCGTGTTCATGCACTGCTTTCTCTCAACAGTTTGTTTACCAAAGAACTCGTTAATAATTCGTTGTTTACTGAAAAGGTGACAGCATTCTACCTTTCACTACGTGATAACGGTGCCCAAAAAACGGTTGAAGCGCTTAACCACCAGCACGCCTTGTAACAACATCTTAGTAGGCGGGGCTTCCCCCGCCTCTTTCACTCAAACTTCGAACTATAATCTACTGTGTTAGCGGCGGAAACCAAATAGCTTGCTGACCACTCACCAACCGTTCTTGGTTAATCCACGTAAAAGGAGCAGGTACCTGAGCTTGCAAACGCACATCTTCAGCCCCTCGTTGTGCTGTTAAGGTTGGAGTAAGCACGACAGGCTCTGGCCCATAAATAGCCGCTGACGTAGAATCACGTTCGTTTCGTCCTCCACAAACCACCCATAATTGGTTTAATGTCGCGATGGCATAAGGGATAAAATCGGCACGTCCTGTCGGCGGCTCTTCAACCGAAAAAAGATGGCTATCAATTTCTACTTTTAAATCACTCGGGATATCGGCTGGCACAGCAAGGATATCAGCGCGTAACGTACTGTATAACCCCCTAATTCAGGAACATCTAATTCATGTGCAGCCGCCAGTGCAATACGCCCAATTGGCGTTGCTGTCACACTCACAGAACTACCCGCTGTTGCCCAGCCGCTATCCCGTTCATTAAGATGTGTAACACGATAGCGGGCTAATATTTCCCCTGATGGGCCCGCAAGAATGACGGTGTGGAACACTTTGTCAATCTCAATTTCAGGATAACTTCCAACAATATAGCCTTTTCCTTGATGAGCAGCCTTACTCAATGTTTGCTCAAAAGTGCCCCCTTGTTGTTCGGCATAAGACAAAATAATGTTGGGATCGTTGGTATAAGGTAGCGCAGAAAGCTCAGGAAGAACCAGCAGCTCATTTTCTCCCACTTGGATTGAGTCTAGCTTAGAAACTGATTTTTCCCACTGCGCCGCAATCAGCGTTGTTTGCGTTATTGTTGATGTGGCATTGATATCTGTCGGGCTACGATGAAAAGCAAGCATTGGGAAATATAATTCAGGCCGACGCTTCGCCAGTAATGCATCGCGCTGTTTATCCGCTTCATCTAAGTCAATCATCGCACTGTATATGCCATTTAACCCCGGTTCTAACTCTAATGGGCTAAGCACTGGAGATTGAGCCACTTTATGTCCTGATGGCGCCCATACGCTCGAACCACCATTATAATAGAGCTGCCCTTTGGTAATTGGGTTAGTTTCAATTCCACTGCGTGTTGCACAAATTACCCAGACACCATTGAAAGCACTCATATGCTGTACATGCGCAACGGTTGAGTGATCCCCAAGCATTTCAGCAGGACTCGCGTTAGGCATCATACGGTCGGATACTGAATGCCAACCAATGATTTGTGCCCCTTCTAATGCGGCTAACCGCACATATTGCCAGTAGGTATCATCATAACAAATCAATAGCGCAATACGGCCAATCGGTGTTTCAAACGTTTTGACACCGGTATTACCCGGTGCGAATACCTTTTGGTCTTGAGAATTCAGCCCTATTTTACGGTACTTACCAATAATGCCTTCCGGCCCCATCAAAACGGCTGAATTATAAGCCAGCCCAGTTTCGCTATCGCGCTCCGCGATACCTACACTCATATACATTCCTGTTCGAGCCAGTACAGGCAGTATTGCAGCAGTCGTTTTGCCAGGGATAGTATCTAAATAAGGCGCTAATTCTGTAGAGTCCGAAAATAAATAACCACTCACAGCCGTTTCTGGAAATACGGCATAATTTACCCCTTGAGCGGCCACTTTTTCTGCCGCTTCAACTAAACGTTGAATATTTCCATTTAAATCTCCCCATGCAGGAATAAAATCAACGGCTGCGATCTTACTGCTTTTTTTTATTTCAGCAATACTCATACAATAATCCTTATTCAAAGAATTTATTAATAAAAAAATAAAAACTAAATAGGGAAAAATATTTCTATAATTCCAATTGATTGAGGTAGCAATCGCCTGAATTTAGCGGCTATATTTGAATACACCGAATATCTAAATATAGCCGCTAATGTTAATTTTCTTTTTTAGAGAATCATATTAAGATCGGGTTTAATATCATTAATTAAATAACATTGTTTTTTTTCATTTCCATAATTTGTTTATCATTATAACCAAGCTCTTTTAGCACTTCGTTATTATGTTCCCCTAGTAATGGAGCATTTTTAATTTCAGGGATAAACGCTGAAAACTTCATTGGGCAACCCACCGTTAAATACGAGCCTCGTTTTGGTTGTTGAACCTCGACAATCGAACCACTGCGACGCAAAGAAGGGTCTTCCATAATTTCTTTCATACTTAATACTGCAGAACATGGCACATCAAACTGATCAAAATAATCGGTTAGTGCATGTTTATCTTTGTCTTTGGCGATTTCTTCGATTGCATCCCATACATCTTGGATATGGCTTGCACGTGCCTGTGTAGTAGCAAAAGCAGGGTCAGTTTTCCATTCTGGGCGCCCAATTGCATCACAGGTATTTTCCCAATTATGATCTTGATTAATAAAATAAATATAGGCATTTGGGTCAACATCACTGCCTTTACATTTGAGCATCGTGCCCGGCTGGCCACCCCCACTCGCATTTCCCCCACGGGGAACTGCATCACCAAATGTTCCATTGGGATATTGAGGATACTCCTCTAAGAAACCGAGTTTTTCTAAGCGTTGTTGATCACGTAATTTCACACGACATAAATTAAGCACCGCATCCTGCATCGACATCGTAACACGTTGCCCTTTACCTGTTTTTTCGCGGTGTAATAATGCCGTCAGTATGCCTATTAATAAATGCATCCCAGTATTACTATCCCCCAAAGCCGCAGCGCTTACCGTCGGAGGGCCATCAGGAAAACCTGTCGTTGATGCTGATCCTCCTGCAGATTGAGCAACATTTTCATAGGCTTTAACATTCGCATAGGGCGAATTTTCATTAAACCCTTTAATCGAGCCAAAAATTAACCGTGGATTAAGCTTTTGGATGTACTCCCACGTAAACCCCATATGGTCGATAGCTCCCGGATGAAAATTTTCAACTAATACATCAGATTGACGTATTAATTTCTCCATCACGGCCTTTCCCTCTGGCGTTTTGGTATTGAGCTCTAAAGAGCGTTTATTACTATTTAACATCGTAAAATATAACGCATCGACATCAGGAATATCTCGTAATTGATTACGAGTCACATCCCCAACCCCTGGGCGTTCAATTTTGATCACATCAGCGCCGAACCAAGCAAGCATTTGTGTACAAGATGGGCCTGACTGGACTCCCGTAAAATCAAGAACACGTATCCCATCAAGTGGTTTTGAAGAAGTCATAATTCACCTTTTTACAAAACTGCCATGGCGTCATTTCTCACGCCATGGCAACTCATTTTGACCTATTTATTCTTTCTATGAAACAAGTCGAGAGATATAGATCCACGCTGGAGCTGCGATGATAAAACCAAGCACACTCACCGCCAGCGATGCTGTTCCTGTCCGGGTATACAGATTAAAGCGACTCGCAATAATTATTCCAGAGAAAGCAGGTGGCAACGCCCCGGCTAATACCATCATTTGCAGTTGCTCTGTCCCCATATTAAACATCATACCTGCCAGTAACATTAACCCTGGCATTAACACTAGCTTTAATAACGTGTTATAGACAATCTCACCATCGAACTCGAACTTATTCGCGGCTAATGTCAGGCCCGCAGCAAATACCGCAACACCGGAGTTTGCTTTCGCAATTAAATCAAATGTCGGGTCCCAAACCGTTGGAATTTTCACACCAACCAGTACCAAAGCAGTCGCGAGTACCGGAGCCCATACGACAGGTTCTTTAAAGGCTGAGATTAATGCATCCATACCGCCACCGCCTTTTTTCCCTTCTGCATCAGATGGGTTCAGTAAGAACAAGCCGATAGGGATTGTAATGGCATTAACGATGATGGATATAATGGCAACAACTAACCCCGTTGAAACGGTTTCACCATAAATAGGGTCTAGAACCGCAAACCCTAAGAAACCAATTGTCGGAGAACCTGCAATTAATGCACATACCGCAGCTTCGCCACGACTATGTTTAAAAATATATTTACAGCTAAAGAAAGAGAAAAAGAAACAAACGAGCAAGACCACAAATGAAATAATAGTCAATTTAGCGTCTGCAAATATCATTTCTCGATTAGCACGCGCGATAGACACAAATAATGCAGCAGGTAATGCATAATTTAATACCAACTTATTAAATGCTTTCGCTTGGTCACTGGTAAACACATTTCGTTTACCACTCACATAACCTAATACCATAATAATAATGATAGGTAATAGGTCGCTCATAAAAATCTTATACATAAAATCAGCCATAAGACCCACCTATTTGGCAATAAGACCCCGTACGCAACTCATCAAAAATGAGCCGCGTAAGGTAATCTTTGTTAGTTAACGTGATGCTGCGTTAATTTTTCACTACAGACTTCGGATTTAAATTACCAATATGGCCACTTTCCGTTCCAACTGCAGGGTCAATAACGACATTTATCAAGGTTGGGTGACCCGATGTTAAACCCGCCTTCAAGGCTTCCTGTACCTCTGCTGGCGTTGTTGCTTGATAGCCAATGCCACCAAAAGCCTCGATCATTTTGTCATAACGCGCTCCACCCATTAAAACTGTAGGGGAAGGGTCTTGGTCACCATGGAGATTTACGCCATCACCCCGGTAAATCCCACCATTATTGAAAATCAAAATGGTGACAGGCAATTTGTAACGACAAATCGTTTCAATTTCCATACCACTAAAGCCGAATGCACTATCGCCTTCAATCGCCACAACAGGCTTACCACTGGTTACAGCGGCACCGACTGCATAGCCCATTCCAACGCCCATCACGCCCCATGTTCCACAATCTAAGCGTTTACGTGGTTGGTACATATCAATAATATTTCGTCCATTATCAAGCGTGTTAGCGCCTTCATTGACGACATAAACATCTTGGTGATCGACCAGCACATCACGGATTGCACGTAAGGCGTTGAAGTAGTTCATCGGAGAAGTGTCAGTGTTTAACTTAACTGCCATTTTCTCGACATTAATTTTCTTGTGCTCATCAATACTGACAATCCATTCCGTTGGTGATTTAACAGGGATTGATTTAAGCCCTGCTAATAAAGACTCAATACTTGAGTAAATATCGCCAACAACTGGAGCCGCTATTGGGCGGTTACTATCAATTTCGGAAGGTTCAATATCTAACTGAATAAATTGCGTTTCTGGTGACCAGTGCTTACCTTTACCGTGGTCAAGCAACCAATTAAGACGTGCTCCCATTAATACCACAACATCCGCACTGGATAAGGCATATGAGCGAGCTGATGCGGCTGATAGGGGATGCGTATCTGGCAGCAGCCCCTTAGCCATTGACATCGGTAAATAAGGGATACCGGTTGTTTCAATAAATTGACGAATATTGTCATCCGCTTGGGCATAAGCGGCGCCTTTACCCAAAATAATTAATGGCCGCTTAGCCGAAGCGAGCAGTTTAAGGGCTTTACTCACTGAATCGGGTGATGGAATTTGTCTTGGCGCAGGGTCTTCGACTGTAAAAATGGTTTTATCCGCCGCGTCTTTATCCATCACGGCAGACAACACTTCCGTTGTTAAATCAAGATAAACCCCACCAGGGCGACCTGATACCGAAGCGCGGATTGCTCGCGCGAGTGCGATACCAAGATCTTCAGGTTTATTCACACGGTAAGACGCTTTTACAAAGGGTTTTGCCGTGTTCATTTGGTCTAATTCTTCGTAATCACCCTGCTGCAAATCAATTATCGCTCTGTCGCTCGAACCACTGATTTGAATCATTGGAAAACCGTTGGTGGTTGCATTAGCCAGCGCCACCATGCCATTTAAAAAACCTGGCGCCGAAACCGTTAAGCAGATACCCGGTTTTTGGGTGATAAAACCACTAATTGCAGCCGCATTACCCGCGGATTGTTCATGGCGAAATCCAATATAGCGAATACCTTCAGCTTGTGCATGCCTTGCCATGTCAGTCACTGGAATTCCAACAACACCGTAGATTGTATCAATGCCATTTTTTTTAAGCGCATCGACAATAATATGCATACCATCAGTCAGGTTTTGGGTTTGATCAGCAGACATGTCTACCTCATAATTAACTGATTAAAAGATTAAAGGGAGTGATAAGTCACTCCCAATTTTTAAAATTAGATCGCTTTGTTCGCGCGCATAGCTGCAATTTCATCTGCGCTATAGCCTAATTCAGTTAGGACTTGATCTGTGTGCTCACCCAACAATGGCGCGCTTTTGATATCGGGTGTAAATGAGGAGAATTTCATCGGGCAACCCACCGTCAAGTAAGTCCCGCGTTTTGGTTGTTCAACTTCAACAATACTTCCACTCTTACGCAGCGATTGGTCTCGTGCAATTTCACGCATACTGAGTACAGGGGCGCAAGGTACACCGTATTTACTCAAATATTCGACCGCTTCATGTTTATCTTTATCTGCTAAGAATTTTTCAATTTCAGCAAAAATATCAAAGATATGAGGTTGACGAGCCTTTGGTGTATTGTAAGCAGGGTCAGTTGCCCATTCAGGCTTACCAATAGCGACACAGGTTTGCTCCCAGTCCTGTTCTTGGATAGTAAAATAAATATAAGCATTTGGGTCAGTTTCCCAGCCTTTACATTTTAAAATCCAACCTGGCTGGCCGCCGCCGCCAGCATTACCACCACGAGGAACAGCATCACCAAACGTACCATTTGGATATTGCGGGTATTCTTCAAGGTAGCCAATTTTCTCTAATCGTTGCTGGTCACGAAGTTTGACTCGGCACAAATTGAGTACAGCGTCTTGCATCGACATAGTCACTCGCTGACCTTTACCTGTTTTCTCGCGGTGTAATAGCGCTGCAAGTAAGCCTATGAGCAAGTGCATACCCGTATTGCTATCACCTAATGCTGCGGCACTCACTAATGGTGGGCCATCCCAAAAACCTGTCGTGGAGGCAGCTCCACCTGCAGCTTGGGCAACGTTCTCGTAGGCTTTAACATTTGCATAAGGAGAGTCTTCATCAAAACCTTTGATGGAACCGAAAATCAAACGAGGATTTAATTCTTGAATGTGTTCCCAAGTGAAACCCATATGGTCAATTGCACCTGGATGGAAGTTCTCAACGAGGACATCGGCTTGCTTAATCAGCCGCTCCATCACCTCTTTACCTTCTGGTGTTTTGGTATTTAATTCTACTGAGCGCTTATTACTATTAAGCATTGTGAAATACAGCGCATCCACATCAGGGATATCCCTTAATTGATTGCGCGTGACATCTCCAACTCCCGGACGTTCAATCTTAATAACATCCGCGCCGAACCACGCTAACATTTGAGTACAAGATGGCCCTGATTGTACACCGGTGAAATCCAGTACTTTAATACCTTGTAAAGGAAGATCCATGTGTTACCTCTTTATTTAGCTGTCGTAAAAGGAATGTATGACGGTTCAATTATTTAGCTGCGTTAAAAAGATATTTATATATATGATGGTTTTTATATTTATTACTAACTACATGACTATTTTTATTAAATAATATCACCAATGTCCAGTAATTAATTCTATTAATATATGTAAACCATATCATTCTTAAAACACTCCAACGCCAGCATATTAATTCAACTTAAACTTGTAATTAGAAACAAAATATCGAATTAACCAACAATGTTCATTTAAGATAGCTATTTATTGATCTAATATCAATATTCAATAGCTATTCACAAAGAAATAACAATTATAAAAATTGTTTATTATCAATAAGTTGTCTATTTTACATCTTTTTTTACATAAAATAAAAACGAATAAATGTTTATTTGTTTATTCTTGGTTTAAAAATAATGTAAATTATACGCGAAATAAGAGCATCTATATTTGATGAGTATTTTTATTAATCTTATTTTGATTAACTATAATGATAATAAATCGTAAATAGGTCATCTAATAAATATATCTAATTTTCTTTCTTTCAAATAAATTGAATGTTTATGTTTTTTAGATATAAAAAACCCACAAATAACATTAGTCATTTGTGGGTTTGATAACAACAATAATAAAACTTAGTTTTTCTCTTGTTGCTGTTTTTGCTGTTTTTCTTTTTCCAAAAGCTGACGGTACCACAATGGATGGTGCTTTCTCGCCCAACCACGAGTCACCCAACCTTCAACCATCGCACGCACTGAACCTTTCACCCAAATCGCAGCATAAGCGTGAACCACAATCATGATGATCAGCGCAATCGCAGAGAGCGAGTGAATAAGAATAGCTGCACGATAAACTGGGATTGGGAAGTAATCGGCGAAATAAGGACGCCACATTATCACACCCGTGACCACCAGCGCTAATAAGCAGATAGTGACTACCCAATACACCCCTTTTTGGCCGAGGTTATATTGACCTACATCACCTGCTTCTTCATTTTTCAGTACTTTGCCGATATTTTTTGCCCACTTGATATCTTCTTTATTAATGAAGTTATGGTGGAAATAGCGGAAGAACATAAATACGAACAGCAAGAACATCGCCGTACCCACAAATGGATGCAAAATTCGCGACAGTTGTGGTGTGCCTAAAATATTCATAAACCAGTTTAGTGAAGGGAAAAAGAACCCTAACCCACTGATTGCGGTGAATAAAAAGCAAATCACAACCGCCCAGTGATTGATCCTTTCAATCGGTTTATGGCGGATGATTTTATCGTTATCATCTGGCATCATTTCTGATCCTCCCTTCTTTTGATTTCGAAGTGTCAGAGGACATTGCATTATGCAAATCTTCTAAAGCTTCTTCTTCATCTTTTTTGGAGACGCGGTTCGGACCAATACCCACATAGTGGAAGATGGCCGCCGCAAATGTTGCAGCAAAACCAACCGCTGCTAACGGCTTCCAGATACCTTTCCAGAAAGTGACTGTAGGGCTGATTGTCGGGTTTTCCGGCAATCCGTGATACAACTGCGGTTTATCTGCATGGTGTAAAACGTACATCACGTGCGTACCACCAACCCCCCTCAGGGTCATATAAACCTGCGTTTGCATAACCACGAGTTTTCAGCTCTTCAACACGCTCACCAGCCATGTTAATCATGTCTTCTTTGCTACCGAAGTGGATAGCGCCGGTTGGACACGTTTTCACACACGCAGGCTCTTGACCGACTTCAACACGGTCAACACACAGCGTACATTTGTATGCACGGTTATCTTCTGGGTTGATGCGCGGTACATCAAACGGACAACCCGCAATACAATAACCACAACCAATACAATGTTCTGATTGGAAATCAACGATACCGTTTTTGTACTGTACTATCGCGCCTTCCGAAGGGCACGCCTTCAGACAGCCTGGGTCAGCACAGTGCATACAACCATCTTTACGGATCAGCCATTCAAATTTATCGTTCTCTTCCACTTCAGAGAAGCGCATTACCGTCCATGATTTAGCGGTTAAATCTGTTGGGTTATCATATACCCCAACGTTCGTCCCGATTTTGTCACGGATATCGTTCCATTCGGAACACGCGACCTGACAAGCTTTACAGCCGATACAGGTCGTCACATCGATAAGCTTTGCAACTTCTTCCTTATAGTCCCGCACCTGAGGCGCGGGAGTCAGGGAATTGGTGGCAGAGCGACGAATAATGTCCTGAGATTGCATTGACATAATTTATCTCCTTACACCTTTTCCACATTGACAAGGAACGATTTAAATTCCGGTGTCTGAGTATTCGCATCACCCACATACGGCGTTAACGTGTTAGCAATAAAGCCTTTCACAGCCAAGCCTTCAAAGCCCCAGTGAATAGGGATACCGATAGTATCAATATCTTTACCTGCCACTTTCAGCGTATGAATACGTTTGGTGACCACCGCTTTTGCTTTGATATAACCGCGTTTAGAGCTGACTTTCACTGTATCACCTTGTTTGATACCTTTTTCATTCGCCAGACGTTCACCAATTTCAATGAACTGTTGTGGCTGAATGATGGCATTTAACAAGGCATGCTTTGTCCAATAGTGGAAATGTTCAGTCAAGCGATAAGTCGTTCCCACATAAGGGAATTCTGTCGCTTTACCCATTTGAGCCCAGTCATCTTTAAACACACGAGCAGCAGGGTTTGATACGACTTTTGGATGCAATGGGTTAGTATCCAGCGGCGTTTCAATTGGTTCGTAGTGCTCTGGGAATGGGCCTTCAGCCATTTTATCCAGTGCGAATAGACGCCCCATACCTTCTGGCTGCATGATAAACGGACCAACACCACTTCCCGGCGCAGCATTGCTATAGTCAGGAATATCCATTCCTATCCATTTGCTACCGTTCCACTCGAGGATTTGGCGTTTCGGATCCCACGGTTTACCCATTGGGTCTGCCGATGCACGGTTATAAATCACACGACGGTTTAGAGGCCACGCCCATGCCCAACCTAATGTGTTACCTAGACCCGTTGGGTCAGAGTTATCACGGTTAGCCATTTGGTTACCTTTCGGCGTCCAGCTACCGGTGAAAATCCAGCAACCACTTGCAGTAGTACCATCATCACGCAATTGGGCAAACGAACTCAACAGCTCACCTTTTTTCGCAATAACGTTGCCATCCGCATCTTTTAAGTCAACCAGCGCATAACCGTTGTTTTCTTGTGCCACTTCTTCCGGCGTTGGATTATCACGGTCAAAGTAGTTCCAAGTCATGCTCAGAACTTGCTCAGGTACTGCGCCGCCTTCAGAGGCATACAGTTGGCGTAGACGATGGAAAATACCAGACAGAATTTCACCATCACTGATCGCTTCACCTGGGGCATCCGCACCTTTCCAGTGCCATTGTAACCAACGCGCTGAGTTAACAATCGAACCATTTTCTTCAGCAAAACAGCAAGATGGCAGGCGGAATACCGTAGTTTGGATTTCTTCCGGATTCACATCATTCATTTCGCCGTGGTTTTGCCAGAAATTCGAGGTTTCCGTATTCAGTGGGTCAACGGTAATCAAAAATTTCAGTTTTGACAGCGACTTAACGACTTTGTTTTTATTCGGGAATGATGCTAATGGGTTAAAGCCTTGGCAGATATAGCCGTTAACTTCCCCTTTATCCATCATTTCGAAATAACGCAGCACATCATAGCCTTGATCCCATTTCGGTAATAAATCAAAGCCCCAATTATTTTCTTTCTGCGCTTTATCTCCGTAGAAAGTCTTCATCAAACTAACAAAGAATTTCGGGTAGTTACCCCAATAGTTAACTTGACCTTCAACCGTTGCTTTTGGCGTGTTTGCAGCTAAGTAACTTTCTAATGTGGTTTGTTTGTCTGATGGTAAGGTTAAATAACCCGGTAAGCTCTGAGATAGCAAACCTAAGTCAGTTAGACCTTGGATGTTGGAGTGACCACGCAGTGCGTTTACACCACCGCCTAACATCCCCATATTACCCAGCAGTAATTGGATCATCGCCATGGTACGAATATTTTGCGCACCCACGGTATGTTGAGTCCAACCTAATGCATATAAGAATGATGCTGTTTTATCTTTAGCACTCGTTTCTGCAAGGTATTCACAGACTTGTAAGAAATCTTTAATTGGCGTACCACAGATGTTATTCACCACTTCAGGTGTATAACGGCTGACGTGTTCTTTTAATAGATTTAATACACAACGTGGATGTTTCAGAGTCGGATCGCGCAGCGCAAGGCCGTTTTCATCCATCTCATAGTTCCACGTGGTTTTGTCATATTGACGTTTTTCTTCGTCATAACCTGTAAACAGGCCGTCATCAAAACCATAATCTTCACGAATAACTAAACTGGCGTTGGTATACGCTTCCACGTATTCACGCTGAATTTTTTCATTATCCAGTAAGTATTTGATAACACCTGATAAGAACGCGATATCTGTACCCGAACGGATAGGCGTGTAAAAATCCGCCACTGCCGCAGTACGGGTAAAGCGTGGGTCAATAACAATTAATTTGGCTTTATTATGGATTTTAGCTTCCATCGCCCAGCGGAAACCGACTGGATGCGCTTCTGCTGCATTACCACCCATAACGACAACTAGGTTTGCATTTTTAATGTCAACCCAGTGGTTAGTCATCGCACCGCGACCAAATGTTGGAGCAAGACTTGCTACCGTTGGTCCGTGTCAGACACGCGCTTGGTTATCAACGGCAAGCATGCCGAGAGCGCGGGTGAATTTTTGCGTTACAAATCCGCTTTCGTTACTCCCCGCCGATGCGCATAGCATACCGGTGGTCAGCCAACGATTTACCGTGACACCATCTTTATTTTTCTCAATAAAGTTCGCATCGCGGTCTTCTTTCATTAACTTAGCGATACGGTCAAAAGCTTCGTTCCACGTGATACGTTTCCACTCATTAGTACCCGGCTCACGCACTTCAGGATACTTCAAGCGACTTTCACTGTGGATGAAATCGATAAGTCCAGCACCTTTCGGACAAAGTGCACCACGGTTTACCGGATGATCCGGGTCCCCTTCAATATGGAAAATGCTCTCTTTTGCATTTTTCGCGCCATCACCGAGGCTGTACATTAACAGCCCACAGCCGACAGAACAGTAGGTACAGGTATTTCTGGTCTCTTTCGCACGCAGTAATTTATACTGGCGCGTTGACGCTAACGCGGTGGCGGGTGCAAAACCCAAGGCCGCTGCCGTCGTACCTGCCATACCGCCAGCGCAGATCTTAAAGAACTGCCTTCTGCTGACTTGCATGGGGATCTCCTCATTTACATTGCTCATGTTTACCTAACGCCAATCGCGATAATCAGGTAAACTGTTTTTATTCAACGTCTTCCTTACGTCCCAGGTTCATTGCCCGGCAAATGGTGTAAATTCTTTTTACCCATAATTAATATTATGTATCATTAATGCTAGGAATTCATCTAATGTATGAAACAAATACTACAAATGACTCCAAATTAACCAAAATGATTGGCTTAAATCACACAACCGTGCAACAAAAAGGCAACCTGAATTTACTCGTAAATGACTATATAGCAGAAGAATCTCCTGTCGCTTTAGTCTTCAATGGCATATCCCATGTGGTAATGATGGCAACGCCAAAAGATCTTGAGGATTTTGCAGTTGGCTTCGCACTTTCTGAAGGGATAATACAGTCAGATGATGAAATTCGTGGAATTGATATCGTGGAAGGCTGCAATCGCGGAATTGAAGTGCATGTTGAATTATCTAGCCGTCGGTTTATGGAACTCAAAGAACGTCGCCGTAATTTAGCAGGGCGTACAGGCTGTGGTATTTGTGGCACTGAACAACTCGATGAAATTTTCAAACCGATCGCCCCACTACCTTTCACCCAAACCTTCTCTCTCTCGTATCTCGATAATGCATTACATGAATTGAAAAAAGTGCAAGAAATTGGCGCACTGACGGGATGTACCCATGCGGCCGCATGGATTTCACCAGAAGGGCAATTAGTTGGCGGATGTGAAGATGTCGGCCGTCATGTGGCTCTGGATAAGCTTTTAGGTATGAAACATCGTAACCAATGGCAACAAGGCGCAGTACTGGTTTCTAGCCGTGCTAGCTATGAAATGGTACAAAAAGCCGCTAGCTGTGGTGCAGAAATTCTATTTGCTGTTTCCGCCGCCACTGCACTCGCTATTGAAGTCGCAGAAAAAGCTAATTTGACCTTAGTCGGCTTTTGTCGTCAAGGTAAAGCGACGGTGTTTACCCATCCGAATCGGGTGAGGGATTAACTTTCCAACTGAAGATAATCATTTTAGATTAAGAGAAGTCAGAATAGCTTAATAGCGAATTAAGGCAGGAAAAACGCGGGGACTACCGATAAAACAAACCTACACGGTATGACGTGTAGGTTTTAGGCGATACCGTATCACTTCCCAATACAAAAACTTGAGAAAATACGGCCTAATAAATCATCAGAAGTGAACTCGCCAGTGATTTCGCTGAGTTCTTGCTGAGCTAAACGTAATTCTTCCGCTAATAACTCACCGGAGCGAGCGTTCACTAACTGATCATAGCCCTGTTCTAGGTGAACGGCTGCCGCATTCAATGCTTGTAAATGGCGACTACGAGCAAGGAAACCACCCTCAGTATTGCTATTAAAGCCAATGGTTTCTTTTAGGTGATCGCGTAACAAATCAATGCCTTTTTCTTCGCGTGCAGACAAACGAATTAACGGATAACGAGTATTATCAATAAACTCAACTGGTTCGCCTGTCATATCGGCTTTGTTACGAATTACGGTGACCGGAAGTTCATCAGGTAAGCGCGCCATAAATTCAGGCCAAATTTCTTGTGGTTCCGTGGCATTAGTTGTAGTGCTATCAACCATAAACAGCACATGGTCCGCTTGTTCAATTTCTTTCCAAGCTCGTTCGATACCAATTCGCTCAACTTCATCACTGGCTTCGCGCAGACCAGCGGTATCAATGATATGCAATGGCATACCATCAATATGAATATGTTCACGTAATACATCACGCGTCGTTCCCGCAATATCCGTGACAATCGCAGCCTCACGCCCCGCCAATGCATTTAGCAAGCTCGATTTTCCTGCATTTGGGCGCCCTGCAATTACCACTTTCATTCCTTCACGCAATAAACTACCTTGGCGCGCTTGGGAGCGAACTTGTTCTAAATCTGCCACCACTTCGTTGAGTTTAGCTTCAATTTTACCGTCAGACAGGAAGTCAATTTCTTCATCTGGGAAATCGATAGCTGCTTCCACATAGATGCGCAAGTGAGTGAGTGCTTCCACCAATTGGTGAATATGAGAAGAAAATGCGCCCTGTAACGAATTCATCGCTGAACGCGCCGCTTGTTCAGAACTCGCGTCAATCAAATCGGCAATTGCTTCCGCTTGGGCTAAATCGAGCTTATCGTTTAAAAATGCTCGCTCAGAAAATTCACCAGGATTCGCAATGCGAATACCATCAATCGTTAGTATTCTTCTGAGCAATAAATCAAGAATAACTGGCCCGCCGTGTCCTTGTAATTCAAGCACATCTTCACCCGTAAATGAATTTGGCCCAGGGAAGTAAAGCGCAATACCTTGGTCAAGAACAGAGCCATCCTCATCACGAAATGGCAGGTAATCCGCATAACGTGGTTTAGGGAGTTTTCCCAACACGATTTCGGCAATCTGCGCCGCTTTCGGGCCAGATACACGTAAAATACCGACACCACCACGACCGGGAGGTGTTGCCTGTGCGACGATAGTATCGTTGATTTGCATGATGTTTCTCTGTTTTGACTTAAAAACTATTTTTTGAAAAGAATAAAGGCGACCGTGTTTGGTCGCCTTCAAACAGCTGCCAAACATAATATATTTGGCAGCTGTTTTGTTGGTTTTGAAAGTAAATCAGGAAAATCAATTTATTGATTTTCGACTGATAACACAACGCGGGAAAAACCACGCTTTTATCCCGCGTTGCTAAAAACCTTAAGGCGACCTTATTTGGTCGCCTTAATACTACTATAGAATCCCACTTTGTGAAGCCATTCTCAGTTTACTGAGAAGCGAGACTATTTTTTCTCTTTTTTATCGCGACTGTGCAGACCACGTTTTTCCAGACCACGGTAAATCACTTGTTGCTGGATGATGGTGACTAAGTTACTCACGATATAATACAGAACCAGACCTGATGGGAACCACAGGAAGAAGATGGTGAACACGACTGGCATGTACGTCATAATCTTCTGCTGCATTGGGTCAGTCACAGCGGTTGGTGACATTTTCTGAATCACAAACATCGTCACACCCATCAATACTGGCAGAATGTAGTACGGGTCTTGTGCAGACAAGTCTTGAATCCAACCAAAGAATGGTGCGTGACGCAGTTCAACAGAACCCATCAACATATAGTAAAGTGCAAGGAAGATAGGCATTTGAATAAGCAGCGGTAAACAACCACCCAGTGGGTTTACTTTTTCTGCTTTATACATCGCCATCATTTCTTGGCTCATACGTTGTTTATCATCACCAATACGCTCACGCATTGCAGCCAGTTTAGGTTGCAGTAAACGCATTTTCGCCATCGAGGTGTACTGCGCTTTAGTCAGCGGGTACATAATACCACGAACGATAAAGGTGATAACGATGATGGCAATACCCCAGTTACCCACAAAACCGTGAATGAATTTCAGCAGTTTAAACAGTGGCTGAGAGATAAACCATAACCAACCATAATCAACGGTTAAGTCTAAATGTGGTGCAACTGCAGCCATTTCAGACTGAATTTCAGGACCAACCCATAACGTTGATGAATAAGTACCAGCGCCATTAGCTGCGATAGTCATTGGTTCACTCTTATAACCAATGATGGCAGATTTTTTATCAAGGTCAATGGTGTAGAAAGTACTCTTTTCAGCACTTGCCGGGATCCACGCCGTTGCAAAATACTGTTGCAACATGGCTACCCAGCCACCTTTGGTGGTTAAGTCGAGGTTTTTATCTTCGATGTCACCAAAGCTATATTTTTTATAGTTGTTTTCATCAGAAGAATACGCCGCACCACGATAGGTATGCAGAGCAAAATTGCTGCTGCCAGTGTCACGCTCTTTTGGTAACTCGATAGTTTGTTTTAACTGACCGAAGAAAGCGAGACTCAGTGGTTGAGCGGTTGGGTTTTGGATACTGTATTCAACTTCAACAGTATATTGGCCACGTTTAACAATGTACGTTTTCTGATACACAACGCCGTTGTTATCAGTAAATGTCATTGGTACGCGCAAGACGTCTTGGCCTTTCTCTAATGTGAAAATTGTAGAATCTGCGCTATACAGCGGACGCTCGCCATTATTATTTGCTGGGTTGTCTGGACCATGAAGACCAATCAAACCACTCTGTGCCTGGTAGACAAAGCCTGGATTAGTTTCCAGTAAACGGAAAGGGCTTTCCGAATGAAGGGTCGCAGGATAGGCTAACAGGTCAGCCTCATCGATATCACCACCACGAGTATTGATGCGAATATCCAGTACATCAGTTTTGACTGTGATGAGCTTACCTTGCCCACTGCCAGTTACGGCTTGAGCATCACTGCTTGGCATATCCGCTTGTTGCGAAGTTTGAACAGTTTTAACGTCCTGAGCAACTTTATCGCTCTCCCAGGCCTGCCAAACTAAGAACGACACGAACAACAAAGCGATGAGTAGAAGATTGCGTTGCGAATCCATCGTTATAATTCTCTATTATCATCAGTTTTTCTAGGTGGGACAGGATCATCTCCACCAGCGTGTAAAGGGTGGCATTTTAATACGCGTTTCGCCGTTAACCAACTCCCTTTTAGCATACCAAACCTGCGCAATGCCTCAATTCCGTAATTTGAACAAGTAGGATTGAAGCGACAACGAGGCCCTAACAACGGGCTAATTGCCAGTTGGTAGCCTCTGATCAGCATGATCAGGATTTTTGAGCCAAGCGACGGTGACGACGCCATAACTTATCCAATGCTTCCGTGATCTGTTGATTGTCGAGATTAGCGACCCCTTTCCTTACCAATACCACAAAGTCCATTGAAGGCAACTCATGTTGATGCAGACGAAAATATTCACGCGCTAACCGTTTAATACGATTTCGCTCATGAGCTCGTTTAACATTTTTTTTGGCGATGGTAAGACCGATGCGGGGATGCCCCAGCTCGTTTAGGCGACCAAGGATTGTTATCTCTGGGGAACTCGCCCTCTGCGGCTGCTTAAAGACATTATCGAAATGCCTGGGAGTTAACAAACGTAACTCCCGGGTAAAAGCGAGCGTAACCACTTGAATAGAGGGCTAGCTTTATTACTTAGATGAAACGGTCAGACGAGCGCGGCCTTTAGCACGACGGCGAGCCAGAACCTGACGACCATTTTTAGTGGCCATACGAGCACGGAAACCGTGTGAACGGTTGCGCTTCAGTACGGACGGTTGAAAAGTGCGTTTCATAACGATTTCTACCTAACTTTTAAATTTATTACTGATTCAGTAAACGCGTTGGCAACCAGTGGAAACTGATTTACACCTGTGCCTCTATCGCAACAATATAGAAAGAGGCAGGATTGTAATAAAACATAGGGGGTCACGTCAATGAAATGACGCAATCAAACCACTTTTATTTATAGCCTGGCTGACCGGTTTGCCGACATATGTTGTGACAGCCGACGAATGATTACATTCGCATACTGGCTGAAAACCTGTTTTTTGCCCCGCCCCACCTAACATTAACGTTAAAATAAAGCGATATGACCCAACAAGTTTACCTCAGTTTCGTGTAAAAATCACATCTGTACTGTACACAGGGAGGAAGATTATACGGACTCCGACCCAAAGCGCAAGGATCTTCAAGAGATCTAAAAATATTTTTTGATCATACAGAATATTTACTGTAAATCGTCTAAAGTTATCCCCAGCATGTGGAAAAATGACGATAAATTTAGGTAGCCCAGTCTATTTCTTCTTTATAAGAGGGGCCTTATCACATTTACCTGTGGATAAAAAGCATAAAAACTGTGTAAAAGAATGGAGATCTCTGACTAATTTTGCGGTATGATCGCTGGTCTATTTCTGATCCATCGATCGGCAATATGCAGTAAGTAAGCGTTAATCTAAAATATTTTTGGGTCATAGCACTAAGAATGAGCCCGAGAAACTCTTTGTTTACATCCGTACTTCTTGTTCCATTGACCTTGTTTAGGGGAGTCCAAC
>UGTZ01000002.1 GCA_900455085.1 Providencia rettgeri
CATGTCGTTGAACAAACGAGAAATTACCGGAAGGAATTAAAGCGTATTCAGAAGATTATTTTAAATAAATTATGAATATTCATTTGCATTAATTAAATTAATTACTAATTTCTGCGTTATCTCTTTATCGATATTTTAAATATCGACAGGTATTTTTATAACCATAATATGGGATGTCTTAACATGAAAAAACGTCTGGCTTTCGTCGCTTTTGCATCATTGGCTTTAGCCGCATGCAGCTCGGTGCCTCAAAAAAAAGTGACTCAACGATTTCAAAGCCGAATGCCCCGAAAACGGCGACGGTATCGACCAATAATGAAACTAATTTAGCGGCCACGGCTTATGGTCAAAATAAACAGTTACTCTCAGGGGATTGTCATTGCGTCAACCCGCAATGCCTGTGTGGACAGTTTTAATTTTCTTAAAGGACTTAATCAAGGGCAATTTGATAATTATTCAGCCGATTACAGCAAAATTAACCAAAACTATACGTTCTTAAATATTAATAAAGAAATTATGGATAAAGACTCAAAAGAGCTGCTCTCCATGACACTGAACAAAAAACTGGACACCTTGTGTGCCAAAGTCCAATACGCGGGTTTTATTGGCGTGAAAGACCGACTCAAGGCGTTATCCGATATTTAATTATTTAAACGATAGACTTTTTCTTTGTTTCTTTTTTGTTCACTTGGTGGGGCTCCCTGGCAAGTGAACGTTGTGCTATCACTAGGAGTTAGGTATGTCATCTCAGGTATCGTCGTTACCGTATTATTCAAAAACCCGGCGATTAACAGCTTATATTTTGCTGGTTATTCAGCTGTTCTTACCCATTTCGGTGGCTTTTTCGGCGGTCGTTCAGGCGGCAGAGCAAGAAAGTCTGGACATGATGAGTACCATGAGTGGCATACAAGCGTTGATGGAGGGTAATGAGGGGGCGGCACCTGAATCGACGACCTCGCCGAATTCTTCAGATAAAAAATCATCTAAAACAGCTTTAGGCGCACTCGGTGTACCGAATTTTACCGTTCGTGACCCTAATGATTTTTCTGCGCCGCCTTTGCATGACAATACGGTTCGCCAGGACGATATTTTAAGCGCCTTGCCCCACCTTAGGGTTACCAGAAACAGAAGATGAAAACAAAGCTTCACCTGAAACTCAAGTGGTGGCACAAGGGGCATCGCAAGCCGGTCAATTATTATCGAATGGGGGGATGCGGTGGATGCGTCCATTGGATACGCTCGAAGTTTAGGGGAAAACTTGATTAACCAGCAAATTACTGACTGGCTGAATCAATACGGCAAAGCCCGTGTTCAATTGGGGACGGATAAAACCGGGGATGCGGATTTACTGCTGCCTTTGATTGATAAAGCGAATAGTTTGGTGTTTAGTCAGGTGGGTATTCGAGCAAATGAAGACCGTAACACGACCAATTTGGGACTTGGGTATCGTCAATACCAAGCGGATTGGATGTGGGGCGTGAACAGTTTCTACGATTATGACATCACCGGGGGCAACTCTCGCGTGGGGGTAGGCTCTGAGCTGTGGTTTGATTATTTAAAATTTGCCGGGAATGGCTATTTTCGTTTAACCGATTGGCATCAATCGGACTTACACGCGATGCGTGATTATGATGAACGTCCAGCGAATGGGTTTGATTTACGTGCTGAGGGGTATTTGCCGAGCTACCCGCAATTGGGGGCGTATGCCAAGTATGAACAGTATTTTGGTAAAGGGATAAGTCTAAGTGACAGTGGCGTTTCTGCGAGTGACTTAAAAGATGACCCATCGCGTTCCACATTGGGGGTGAGTTATACCCCGTTCCCACTGATGACATTGAAAGGCGAAACCTCTCGAGGCGACTCGAATGATAGTCGCTTAGGGCTGGAATTGACTTATCGATTTGGCGTGCCATTAAACCAACAATTAGACCCAGAGTATGTGGATTTAATGCGTAACCTGGCCGGTAACCGGTACGACTTTGTTGACCGTAACTACAACATTGTTATGCAGTACCGTAAGCAAGAGCTATTAACCATTTCGTTACCGGACAGTATGACGGCGGAAGCAGCCGCATTATTGCCAGTGACGGCCACGGTCAATAAATCGAAATACGGGTTAAAAAGTATTGCGTGGTCTGCACCAGAGCTGATAGCGCAAGGTGGGCAAATTCAGGTCACATCACCGACCACGATAAACTTAACCTTGCCGGCTTACGTATTCCAAACGCGAGCGAATGAACCTCAAAGTTACCGCGTTTCTGCGGTGGGAACCGACAATGAAGGGAATACGTCGAACACGGCGGTCATGTGGGTGAATGTGAAACCTTCCCAAGAGACCGTCGCTTCGCTGACGTTGTCACCAAATACGGTATTACTGGCGAATAACAGTGATACGTATACGGCGACGGCGCTTATCCAGAATGAAAAAGGGGAAGCATTGGTTGACAAGGATGTCACTTTTACCGTGAGTGGATTTACCGACAATGAAAAGGTGACGCTGACGGGCGGTAATGGTGAGTCAGGTCAATCGGTGACGGTGAGAACGGATAGCCAAGGTCAGGCACTCATCACGATAAAAAGTAAAATTGCGGGTGATGGGGTACTGAAAGCGACCATGAAAAATGGGAACTTCCGGAATGCGACGTTGCGTTTTGCTGCGGATGCGAGTACAGCCCAAATCACCGAGTTAGTCTTAACCGATGATAAAGCGGTGGCGAACGGAAAGGCCACCAATGTGGCGGTGGCGACGGTTAAAGACCAATTTGGTAATGTGGTGGAAGGCTTTGATTTAGAAAGCTCTGCGAGTAATGGTGCGGTCGTCGTGACACCGTCACAAGTGACGAATACGCAAGGTCAAGTGACGACCTCATTTACGAATATGGCGGCAGGTAGCTCAGTATTAACAGTTAAAGGGAATAGTACAGGGACGCAAAAAACGGTTACGGCCCAATTTATTGCGGATATTAGCACGGCGAAAATCGCCAGCGTTGTGGTTGATAAAGACAATGCGGTAGCGAATGGGCAAGACCGTAATACCGTGACAGTAACGGTCGTGGATGGAAATGGGAATGTCTTAGCGAATGCCCCGGTGACAATTACAGTTCCAGGTGCCGCGAAATACAGTACACAGCCGGCGAATGGACTGACAAACAGCCAAGGTCAGTTGGTGATTAACTATACGAACACCAAAGCAGGGACGGAAAATTATTCGGTGAGCATCAACAACAGCCAAGAGATGGCGGTGCTGACCTTTAAGGCGGATAGCGCTAACCCAAGTGTGAGCCAATCCAAACTGACCGTTTCACCAAAAACGATTAAAGCGGATGGGGCTGAAACGGCAAATATTACCTTAATATTGAAAGATAAATTTGGAAATACAATTTCAGGCCAAACGGTAGCATTCAGTACGACACTGGCGAATACGACTATCAGCGCAACACAAGACAATGGTCAAGGTGACTATTTATCGACGATTTCAGGCACCCAAATTGGGGATGCGCCGATTTCGGTGTTAGTCAACGGCAAGACTCTGGCTGTCAATTCAGACAGTGTTACCTTAGTTGCGACTTCACCGGTACAAGCCACATCGAGTATTTCGGTTGATAAAGCCAGTTACGTTGCAGGCGGTGAAATTCTTGTTACCGTCACGTTAAAAGACATGAACGGGAATATTGTCGTTGGTCAATCTCCGTTATTAACCTCCTCGGCAGTCTCAGTAGCGAACGCAGAAGTTAAGTCCGGTACCCGTTGGATAGATAATAACAACGGGTCTTATTCTCGAGCATATCTTGCGAACACGGCAGGGACTGGCTTACTGGCAACATTACAGCTCAGTGATTGGAGTGGCGATACGGTGTCATCACCTTATGCCATTACTTCCGGAAGTGCGGTCGCGTTAAATTCAACCATTGCGGTTGATAAAGCGACTTACGCATCGGGTGATGAAATTAATGTCACTGTGATGCTGAAGGATGCACAAGGTAACCTCGTCAATGGTCAAGCTGAGTTGTTAACCAGCACCACGGTTAAGGTTCCAAATTCAAGTCTTAAAACAGGGGCAAATTGGATTGATAATGGGGATGGGACTTACACGACTACGTATGTGGCCGAAAAAGCGGGGAGCAAGCTAAATGCGACACTTCAGTTAACCGGCTGGTCTAGCGCGAAAACATCCTCACCGTACGCAATCACTGCGGGTGATGCCGTGCCATTAACGTCATCAATTACGGTTGATAAGTCGAGCTATACGGCTGGCAGCGATATTGTGGTGACGGTTGGATTAAAGGATAAACAAGGTAACGCTGTTAATGGTCAAGCGTCTGCGTTAAGTCCGACTACAGTGACAGTGCCGAATGCGACACCAAAAGCGAACAGCAGCTGGGTGGATAACGGTAATGGTACATATACAGGAACGTATGTGGCCAATACGACAGGCACTAATTTAAAAGCGCAAGTGCAACTGAGTGGATGGAGTAGCACAGTTCTTCTTCTGTGTATACGATTACCGCAGGTAATGCGGTGCAAGTGAACTCATCGGTGACGGTAGATAACAGCACGTATACGGCAGGCAGTGATATTACGGTGACGGTAACGTTAAAAGATGCCGAAGGTAACGCGGTCAGCGGTCAAGCGTCGGCGTTAACCCAGGACACGGTGACGGTGCCGAATGCGACGCCAAAAGCAAGTGGCAATTGGGTGGATAATGGTGATGGTACGTACACAAAAACCTATGTGGCGAACACGGCAGGGTCAAACTTACAAGCCGAGTGAAACTGACGGATTGGGCAGGCGGTGTAGCGTCGGGGGCATATGCGATCACCGCAGGTAATGCAGACCAAGCCAACTCATCGGCGATGGTCGATAACACCACATACGTGGCGGGAACCGATATCACGGTGACGGTGACGTTAAAAGATGCACAAGGTAACTCGGTCAGAGGTCAAGCATCCGCGTTGACAGGGACGGTGACGTACCGAATGCGACGCCAAAAGCGAGCAGCCGTTGGGTGGACAATGGGGATGGCACGTACACCGGAACGTATGTGGCGAACACCGTGGGCACGGCTTAAAAGCCAGCGTCAAGTTGACCGATTGGACAAGTGCTGTTGAGTCAGCCGGGTATGCGATTACGGTGGGCAAAGCAGTACAAAGTACCTCAGCGGTCGTGGTTGATAACACCACGTATGTCGCGGGAACCGATATCACGTGACGGTGACGTTGAAAGACGCCGAAGGTAACGCGGTCAGCGGCGAAGCGTCAGCCTTAACCAGCAGCACGGTGACGGTGCCGAATGCGACGCCAAAAGCGAGCAGCCGTTGGGTGGACAATGGCGATGGCACATACACCGGAACGTATGTGGCGAACACCGTGGGCACGGGCTTAAAAGCCAGTGTGAAGTTGACGGATTGGTCAAGTGCTGTTGAGTCAACTGGGTATGCGATTACCGTCGGCGATGCGGTACAAAGTACCTCAGCGGTCGTGGTCGATAACACGACGTATGTGGCGGGAACCGATATCACGGTGACGGTGACGTTGAAAGACGCTGAAGGTAACGCGGTTAGCGGCCAGGCGTCAGCATTAACCGATACGGTGACGGTGCCGAATGCGACCCAAAAAGCCAATAGCAACTGGTGGACAATGGGGATGGCACGTACACCGGAACGTATGTGGCGAACACCGTGGGCACGGGCTTAAAAGCCAGTGTGAAGTTGACGGATTGGTCAAGTGCTGTTGAGTCAACTGGGTATGCGATTACCGTCGGCGATGCGGCACAAAGTACCTCAGCGGTCGTGGTCGATAACACGACGTATGTGGCGGGAACGGATATCACGGTGACGGTGACGTTGAAAGACGCTGAAGGTAATTTAGTCAGCGGCCAAGCGTCAGCATTAACCGATACGGTAACGGTGCCGAATGCGACCCAAAAAAGCCAATAGCAACTGGGTAGATAATGGTGATGGCACGTATACCGGCACCTATGTAGCCAATACTACCGGTACCGGTTTGAAAGCCGAGGTGAAACTGACGGATTGGAATAACGCCGTTATATCTGCACCGTATGCTATTGAGCCAGATGTTAATTCAGCTAATATTGAATTAACTTGGGTTAATTCAATGGATTTATCATTGTCTAATGGTACAGATTTAAATGAAATAGAAGCCGTAATTAAGGATGCTAATGGTAATGTTATCCCAGAGGCTAGATTTAACGTTAGTTTGCCTAATGGTTTGTCATTAAGTGGTGTTTCTAATCCGCTGACTGTCGATAATGATGGAATATTGAAATTTAATGTAGCAAGTACTTCTTTTGGCAAAATGGAGATAAAAGCGACAGTTGAATCATCAGGAAATTCATCATCGACAACGGTAAACTTTTCGCCAGTAAATCTAACGTTAACGGTTAATATTAATAATTAAATGACCATAGGATGAGAATATAAAGAAAAATATTCTCATCCTGTTGGAGGTATTATATATGAAGTTAAAATTCTTTATTTCAGCAGGTCTTTTATTAGCCTCAGGTTCTGCTTTTTCAGCTACAAATTGTGTTGTGACGCCAGATACTGATTTTACGGTTGAGTTGTCTTCTATTAATATTAATCCTGGTGCTCAAGTGGGTGATATTGTCGGAGAGTCTGAAATAATTGAAAGGCAAATATTATGTAATTATGATTCAACCCCAGAGTATAATCGTATACAAGCCTATTATAATGGTAGTAATAATATAGGAACAGGGGTTTTTATCGAAAAACAATACCCGGGCACATCAGAAGTGAGTAGATGCGAAGCTATGGAGTCTGGTTATCCAGGCCTAGGAATTGTTTGGTTTAATTATAATACAGCAAATCCAACTCGTTGGTTATGTGCATCTATACCTGAAGGTAGTGGAATATTTGCTCGGAACTTGGTATCAGGAATAACAAGAACTATTAGAGATCAAATTTTTTTAGTGAAAACGGGTCCAATCGAAACTGGAAATTTTAAATTTGATCGAACTTATCAGTTTGAAGAGCGTCCAAACAGTTCAAGCCATTTACCTGATTTTGGTCCACTTTATAAAGTTATTCTTTCAGGGGAGAGCCAAATCGAGGCTCCGGTATGTACTGCAACTAATTCAAGTGCAAATCAAGAGTATTTAGTTTCTAATATATCAAATGATTCAAAAAGTGATATTAGTCAAAGTATAAATATTTCATGTACAGGATATATTGAAGACGGTACAGTTGTTCCTTTCCAGTTTTTAACTAAAGATGGTATTTTTGCTCAAAATAATCAATATTACGCATCTTCTGTTAAAGGGCTAGGTATAAATGTCAGCTATAAAATAGATAGAGATACTAATTTTATTAAGTTAATACCTTCGCAAAAAGGAGTTATAAATGTGCCTATTTTTTCTGGTAAGTCAGCATTAGACTTTAGAATAGAACCTTATATTGAAAAGGATAGTGGTGTTTATCCATTGAGCGATAGTGCTAGTTTCAATATAAATATTAAAGCAGGGGGCTAAATTTAAATTGCCATAGAGTGACAGTTGAAAATAACTCACTGAGCGGTACGATAGCGAAGGAATCAGGGAAAAAAGCAATTACACTTTGTGCTCAAAATCCGGGTTGCCGTAATGCCGTAACAGGGACTTTAGGATTATCAACTGCATTCATTTTAACCAAAGAACAAATTGAAGAAGCAACTAATGCAGGGATCAGCCGAGACCCATCTAAAATTGCTAACTTATCAGTAGATCAAATACTGTGGTTGGATAGCCAAATTCTTGCCGGAGGCATGGGTGACCTCATGTTTGGTACACAAACATGGGGAGACCGCATTGAATTACAACCTCATACCGGTGGAAATCAATTACCAGAACAAGGAAGAACTGACACTGGGGGTAACCAAATACCTGAACAGGAGCGAACTGATACGGGCGGGAATCAAATTGTTGAACCTGGACGAACAGATACAGGTGGAAACCAGATCCCTGAACCGATCGAAAAACTGCCTGGAACACCTATCCCTGAAACTCCATCTTTAGATGACCTAGCCTATTTAGACAAAATTACACAAGGCGAACATGCGGGTATCAGAAATAAAGAAGGCCGTCCAGTTAGCTCAGTCATTAACGATGTTCAGAAATCGAGACCTGCGGATATCTTAATACAAGATGATGGGCGCTGGGTTGTTAAAGGTAGTGACGGAAGAGTTCATCTAATTGAGCCGGATGGTGAAGTGGTCACATCTTTTAAAAATAGTGACAAAAATACAGCTCAGCGAATTAGAGATGGAAAATGGAATCGGCCTAGTAATGAAAAACTTGATGAATTTAAAGAAAAATTTTCTGATTATGTGAGGTGGTAGAATGGATATACTAAAAATAAATTACATATCAGAGGCTGATGTAACTTTATTTGATATTCGTTTATCTGAATCGGAAGTTATAATTTATGCAGATTGTTTAAATTATGTTCTATCTCATTTGTCTGATGAACAGATATATGAAAAAACAGAATGCTCAAATCAAAAAGAATTATCACATTACTTAGAAGATTTAAAAACTTTAATTAAATCGATGGAACATAAAAGTTATCTTCCTGACAGATATAAGGATCTATAAAATTACTGTTTATATAAGTAGCAGCTTAGTTAGCTACTTATATTACAAACTAAATCAAACTCTTATCTTAATCCCCAGCTAACCGGATAATCAACAATCCGATTCAGCTGGTAAAAAAAGCGTCATCACCAAAGGGCGCAAGACATAATGCTGATTGTGCGTGGTCATGGTGTTCAGACTGCGCATAATCCCCGAGCATTATGTTGAATTGCCGAAGGCTATTTACCCTGCGGGGATGATAACCTTTTGATTCTTTACTTAATAAAAATATAAAGCTCCCCTAACGCTGTGCATTTTGCGCAGCGTTATTTACCTTTTCTTTTTAGCCGTCTTACTTTTAGCTGTCGTATCTTTAATTAATGAGTTGTTTTAATTGATTTTGTTTGACTGCCATATCCATAAAACGACAAATAATATCTTGCTCATCGGGCCTCAGTTCATCAACTTGTCTGCAAAGCTCTTTTAGCCGCTTGTTTTTGATATCAAACGCAGGCTTATTGGGTCCTTGCTCACCATAAACAAGGTGGTCAATGGTGACTTCAAGGACTTGCGCTAATCTGATGATATATTCAAATTGCGGTCGGGATTTTCCTTGCTCCCATCGTCCTACCATTCGAGGCTGAACATCCAACATATTGGCCAGAGACAGTTGCGTAAGCTGACGTTGCTTACGGATGAGTGCGAGGTTTTTGCCAAAATCAGTCATGGATAAACAAAGCCATATCAATTGAGAATATGACATAGTAACCCTCACTTTTTAAAATTTATCTTGAATGAATAATAAAGACCTGATTAAAATAGGTCAATATAGACCTTGACGTATTTTAAAGGGAAAAAGAATGCCTCGTATCCCCAAGTCAGAAATCGATGCGCTAAAACGCACAGTATCCCTGCTGTCATTAGTAAAATCACAGGGATATACCGTCAAAAAACAAGGAAAAGACTATGCCGTACGATGTCCCTTCCATGAAGAAAAAACGCCATCGATGGTCATTAGCCCAGATAAAAATCTGTATCACTGCTTTGGCTGTGGGGAAGCAGGCTCAGTAATCGACTGGCAGATGAAAACCGCACATCAATCGTTGCCGGATGCCGTGGCGTTTTTACGCGATGGACTCACCACTTCTTTAGCCGTCGATACGTCCTCTCAGCCGTCTTCTTTCGTCACCACGACAACGCCTCGCATTGCGCTTGCTGACCTTGATAATGCGGGCCAGGCGCTACTGCATCAGGTTGTTAACTTCTACCATCAACAGTTTTTAACCTCACCGGAAGCGCAAGAGTGGCTCGTGCGCCGTGGACTTAATAGTGACTCATTTTAAGCTGGGTTATGCAGGCAAACACGGCGTCGGAGGCGCCGCCGGCGTACTGCCATCACCGTACACCAAAGCCGGTCGTCAGATGCGTGACAGACTCGCCTCTCTGGGGGTACTGCGGGAAAGCACCAAACAAGACCATTTTAGAGGCTGTGTGGTGGTGCCGATTATCGGCTGGTCCGGCGCAGCGTCCGTCGGACAACGGGAGCGGGTCATGCAACTGTACGGTCGTCGCTCTGTGGAAGACGCTAAAGTGAATAAAGGCAGCGCCAAGCATCTGTATCTACCTGCTCCGTTAAGCGGCGTATGGAATGAGGAAGCCATGCAGGCGTCATCCGACATTATCTTGTGTGAGGCGCTTATCGATGCCATGACGTTCTGGTGTGCGGGTTTTCGTCATGTGGTCGCCAGCTTCGGGGTGAATGGGGTCACTGATGACTTGCTCTGTGCACTGCAATATCACGGCGTGAAACGCGTCTTGATAGCCTTCGACCGTGATGAGGCGGGTGATACCGGTGCCGTAAACGTGGCGGCGGATTTACTGACGCGAGGCATCGATGTATGGCGGGTCCATTTCCCGCAAGGGATGGATGCCAATGCTTATGCGTTAAAAAGCGGTCATGCTGAGAGTGCGTTAAATCTGGCGCTGCAACAAGCACAGTGGATGGGACACGGCTCTGCACCGGATACGGTATTTACGCATGAGCAGAAGTGTGTCTCCCCTATCACTTCCGCTTTAGCCGTCCCTGCACACGCGCCGGCTGCGCCTATTGCCTGTGAACAAACTTCCGCGGGGGAGTTGTTGCTCCGTAGTGGTGCTCGTGTATGGAGGGTACGGGGTTGGCAGAAAAACCGAGTCCCAGAGGTGATGAAAGTTAATGTGCAGGTGCGTGATGAAGCCAGCGGCTTGTTCCACGTGGATACACTGGATATGTACCACGCACGGCATCGTCAGGGCTTTATCAGTGCCGCGTCTGTTGAACTGGAATGTGAACCGTCGGTCATCAAACGTGAATGTGGTCGGGTATTGTTGATGTTAGAGCAACAGCAAGATAAGCAGCGACAGTCTGTTGAGGATGAAGCCTCTACGGCCGTGACCGTGAGTGCGGATGATGAAACGGCCGCTCTTGAGTTGCTTAAATCCCCTGAGTTAATCCGTCGAGTGAGAGATGACTTGGCGTCGTGTGGTGTGGTCGGCGAATCGACTAACTTACTGGTCGGTTACTTGGCAGCGGTCAGTCGTAAGTTAGATAAACCCCTTGCAGTGCTTATCCAATCGTCATCGGCGGCGGGGAAATCATCGCTGATGGAGGCCATCTTAGGACTGTTCCCCGAAGAAGAACGCATCCAATACAGTGCCATGACCGGGCAAAGCCTCTACTACTTGGGGGAACGCAGCTTACAACACAAAATCTTAGCCATCGCAGAAGAAGAAGGCGTACGTCAAGCGGCCTATGCACTCAAGCTGTTGCAATCCGACGGGGAGCTGAATATCGCCTCAACGGGTAAAAATGAACAAAGTGGCTAGTTAGTAACCCGTGAATACAAGGTACAAGGACCGGTGATGTTGATGCTCACCACCACGGCTATCGATGTGGATGAAGAGCTACTCAATCGCTGTCTGGTGCTCACTGTCAACGAGTCACGAGAGCAAACACAGGCTATCCATGCATTACAGCGTCAACACCAGACGCTGGATGGCTTGCTCGCTGTCAGTGAAAAAGGCTATCTGACGCAGTTACATCAAAACGCTCAGCGGTTACTGCGTCCGCTAAAAGTGGTGAACCCGTTCGCCCATCAACTGACATTCTTGTCGGACAAAACCCGTACTCGGCGCGACCACATGAAGTATCTCACCTTAATCCAAGCTATCGCTTTGTTGCACCAATATCAACGTCCCGTCAAAACAGTGACCCATCGGGGCGACGTTATTGAGTATATTGATGTGATAGAAAGTGATATCACGCTGGCAAATACCTTAGCCCATGACGTACTCGGTCGCACCTTGGATGAAATGCCGCCACAGACGCGCAAGTTGTTGGTACTACTCAAAGAGTGGCTCACGATACTGGCTGAAAAACAAGGTGTTCACGTGGATGAACTGCACTTTACTCGCCGTGATGTGAGAGCCGAGCTGAAATGGGGGGATACTCAACTCAAAGTGCATCTGGCACGGCTGTTGGAAATGGAGTATCTGTTACTGCATCGTCGTGGGCTGACTTACGAATATACCTTGCTGTGGGATGGTGAAGATAATGCAATGCCGCACCTATGTGGGCTGTTAGACGTAGAAAGGGGTTCAAACAAGACGGCTAAAACCGAAGGTAATGCACCTCGGTCGGGGTTGAGCGCTAATCAGTCGGTATCGGGTCGGGGCAAGGTCGGGGAGCAGTCGGCACAGAAAAGTCGTGAGCCGAGCCAGCCACAGCAAGGTGTAAGCGAGTTAATGGTCGGGTCGGTCGACAACGCAATAATCAAAGCAAAAAATAAAACAGGGTCATTGTCGTTACCCTCGGTCAATTCTACAGACTTAGGAGCCTAATCAACTATGGCGAACCGTAAACCCACTTCGCGCAGCTTACTCACTGTCGATGAGGTGTACCGCAAACCCCTGGGGCCAGCCCACGAACCGCGCAGCCTGTACGCATTGTTACTGCGCTTCGTGGCATGGCGTCAGGCACGCAACTGGTCTGAAACCACCCTCAAAGTGCAAACGCACCACACCTACCGTTTTATCGAGTGGGCAACCGAACGAGGCTTACATTATGCCTCGGACATCACCCGCCCGATACTTGAACGCTACCAACGTCATCTGTATCAGTACCGTAAAAGTAACGGTGAACCGTTAAGCAGTCGTACCCAACGGACCGCCCTACAACCTCTTCAAGTGTGGTTCAAATGGCTCACCAAGCAGAGCCTGATACTGGCCAATCCCGCCGCAGACCTTGAACTGCCCAAGCTGGAAAAACACCTACCACGCACCATCCTCAGTATCGAGGATGTTGAACAAGTCTTGCTGCAACCGAATCTCGATACCTTACAAGGCCAGCGAGACAGAGCGTTGATGGAGTTGTTGTGGTCAACGGGAATGCGCCGCGGTGAGGTGGTGCGGCTGGATGTATACAGCGTGGATGCCAGTCGCAAGACGGTGACTATCCGGCAAGCCAAAGGGAAAAAAGACCGGGTCATCCCCGTTGGTCATCGTGCGCTCGGCTGGCTACAACACTATCAGCATCAAGTTCGCCCCCACCTTATTGTTAATCCCGAGGTAACGGCGTTGTTCGTTGCCATGGATGGGCTGGATGGCTTGCAGGCGAATGGCATCACTAATCTGGTTGGCGGGTATATCAAAACCTCGGGTATTGCCAAATGGGGCAGTTGTCATCTGTTCCGCCATGCCATGGCAACGCAAATGTTAGAGAACGGCGCTGACCTTAGGTGGATACAAGCCATGTTAGGGCATGCCAGTGTTGAATCGACGCAAATCTATACGCAGGTCTCTATCAAAGCCCTGCAAGCCGTACACAGCCATACTCACCCGGCTGAACAGGTTGCAGACAACGAACCGTTATCTCCGCAGACTTCCCTCAACACATCGTACCCTCCCGTAAAATAGCCCTACTGGCAAACTTCTCTCGCCCCGCTTAACCGGTAAAGGGAGTCTGCTGTTGCGGACTCCCTGCGTGTTCTGGTGTTATCTAAACAAGTTGGCAGCTACCACGCCATTGCCGTACACTAAGCAAAATATCGCGGCAAAATAAAAAAACGCACGTCGGCAAAATCGGTTCATTGGGTTAAAAAGCACTGGCGAAATGGCGTTGTAACGTACTGACAGTACTAGCAAAAATGGGTTTTATTCACCCGTTTTGCAATGGAATGAGTTGTTTTGAAATATAACTTTATCAGAAACGCTTAAGTTTTTTATAAAGTTAACCAATAGATAAAAAATAATTGATGGTTATCTGTTTTTACTCCCTAAGACTTAGAGGATAAGCGTAATGACTTCCTATAAAATATTTTATATTCTTATGATTGGTTTTTTTTGTTTTAAAACTGCTTATGTGAGTAAGTATTGTGAAGTGTTATCGAGTACAAGTGATTATGTAGTTACAATTCCTCCATTAAATATAAGCACTGCAATTCAGTTGAGCCGTTTTCAGTCATTGCAGATTTTGGCTATTTTTCTAAAAAAAGTTAGTAATGTTCCTAGTAATATTGTGAATGATAGGCATTTTGGTCAGCAGCTGATCATCGGTTAGCTGAAATAACAATGGGTAAAATTTTACAAGGATACCCAAATCGGCTTGGACATGGGGGAGGTAAAAAATCTTTAATTCAAAGTGTTATTAATTAATAGCGTTGTATTACAGAGTTTATTTTTATCAAAATTTTTTAGTTGTTGATTTAATATTTATCAGATTAAACATATGTCTTTTCATGCCAATCATGGGGGATTAAGCTCAAAAGTTCCTTATTATAGAGTCCTACTTGAGGACTACCATGAATCGCGTTCAGTGAGTCAGGATTTAATTGGTTGGAGTTTGGTCCGGTTTTAAATACAGATTTGTTGTCAAACGATAGAATGTAGTGGCTGTGCAACAAAATAATAAATATTTATTATGAATAGTCAGTCATGTTAGTCAATCCACTGAAATTGCAATATAAAATGAGGAATGTTAAAATATAAGTATTTCTTATGGATTAATTGCAATTTATGACTACATGATTATTCAACCTTAGTTTCTTTGAACTTATTACCTCGAACTGGTTTTCTTTAAATAGTTTTTATAAGGAATCTGTACTACAGGTTGTGTAGTATAGCTAAGTCATGAAAGTCTGGACTTCGGTTGACAATTAGTTTTTTCTAATTGTAGCCGGAGGTCAGATATGATGAAAATTAAAGCTAAACGAGATATTGCATGGGATCAGTAGGAAAACTTTTTATACTTGGAAAAGAGCTTATGAACGAGATGGCGAGAAATGATTAATCAACAATAAACCCTGCCTTGAAAATCCAACCAGAAGAGTTGCAAAACACATCAAAGAGCTGGTTATTTATCTGCGTACGACTTACCATTTTAACCCCCAACGTATCATTTGGTATCCAATCTAGAACGCAAAGGGATTTCACCGAAAGCGGCACCAATGACGCCAGAGCAAGTCGAAATTCGTGAATTGAAAAATAAAATCGAACGGCTTGAAGAATATATTTGATGATCGGTTGTGGACAGTAATCGGATCCGGATTTTCACGTCTACGTGATAAAGCCATAAGATATATGCGGTCTAATTTATTATTTGCAACAATTCTCTAAATGGGATTAATGACAGTAATTATTGCTAGGAGGTAAGAGGAGTATGTTTATGTATGAGACTATATCATGGAGCTGTCATTTATCAGTTAATGATAACAGCTCCATGATCATAAACTAAAATTTATCTAGTTATTTTTCAATGCGATAATTCGACTTGAGAACAATCATCAACATAGCATTCATTTCTCTCACTTTGATTTTCTATCCTCTTAATTTCTGAGTATAATTCAGAAAAAAAATGATTAATGTCTATTTTTAATACTTCTAGATAATTAATTATAGTATCTAAATCAATTTTATTTACGCCTTTCTCATATCTAAATAGTTGCTGATCACTTTTGTTTAATTTAATAGCCATATCGTGAATTTTATAGCCATGTGAGACTCTTAGTTCTTTAAGTTTACTTGCAGCTAAATCTGATATTAATGAATTTTTCATTATTTATCTCCTTTGTTTTTCATTTTCATAATACTATTTTATTGATGGTTATAAAGTGAATTTTATTTTTTTGTTTAAGAATTATTTAAGTTAAATGTTAATGATTTAATTGTAAATGCTAATCATTAATAAGTAGACTTTGTACTTTAATGTTTTTTTCTATATATTGTGTTTATTAATACTCCTTCATGTATATATTAATAGCTAAATGCAATCATTTATTTTTATTGCTAATAATTAACTTTCATTCATAGTAAATAGTATAGAGATTTAGAAAAATTTCAATTATTATGATGTTAATTAATAGTTAGAGAATGGCTAGGTTAAGTTTATATGATATTTATAGGGGACTATATATTGAAATACTGATAGTGAGTCAAATTTTACAATCTTATTTTTAATAAAAAAAGACATGACTAAGTAATTACGCATATCATGCCAATTACCTTTAAATAAGTTATTAATCATAATAATTGTTAATAAAACTATTATGAATATTATTAAAGTTTTACTAGATTATTTTATCATTAAATATACATAAGTTATCTGGTTTGTTTTCCTATAAATATATCACATTAATAATGAATGTAAAATCCAATTAAATATAATAACACTGATAAACTATCACTATAATTATTAGTACATTGTATTTTTAAGTGTTGCCTCATAGTAAGGATTAAAGGAGGGGATAATTAAGGTTTAAATAAAGGATTAATATTATGAGGTTACATGTAATGTATGTTTTTTTGTTTTTTAGGTTATGAAAAACCAAATAATTGTAAAAAATTCATGCATATACATATCACTCATTATATAATGACTATCATTAAAGATTAGATAATACATATTGTTATGTGTATATCCTTATAAATTATAGATTCATATATTCAATCCATTGAGTAACCTGTAATATAAAGTAATTTACTGGAGAATATTCATGGTTAAAGTCGATGTAAAGTGCCCATTTTGTTAACAAGCTCCCCAGTAAAAAATATGAATTAGGGAGACTGATCATCAACATTATCGTTGCTAAAATTGCTACCAAAGCTTCCTACTCGTAGCTGCCAGCCCGAAACTAAAGATAAAATTATCGACCTTACGATGAATAATGTCGGTATTCTTGATACTGCTAGGGCCCTTTATATCATCATTAATGCGGTTTTTTGCACTTTAAAAAACTCTCGCCGAAGCAGGTAGCTTCTTTATCCCTTGATAATTTGCACATTGAACTCCTTTGCGAAGTTGATGAACAGTGGTCTTTTTGTAATTATCTCTATATTGAATACACGACCGTATTCTTTCAGCTAAGTCCGTTTTAGATATTATATATGTTTATTTAATTACTAATTTCAAATTGGTAATTATTTTCATTTATTTGAAAGATTAATAATATGAATTTTAAGAAGATAGAGTTAATAGTTTGTACGACAATCAGAACAATCAAATTTCAACTTACTGTGGGGCTATTATTAAACAGATTAGAAGTAGGTGTGGAATGATTGTAGCTGAACTGGCAAAGAAATAAAATATTATTGATGAAGGAACGCGTGAATGTTTAGTGATTGAGGTTGATACGTCATTGCTCGTTGAACGAGTTATTAGAGTACTAGAATGTTTGAAAATTGATAGGGGATTGTCAAAACAAATTTTTGTGGATAATGGGCCTGAGCTAATCTATTGAATTATTGTAAAAATAATCGAATTGAGTTATGCCATACTCAACACGGTAAACTGTAAAAAATGGGTTTGTCGAGCGATTTAATGGCTCATTTCTCCATGAATTTTTAAATGCGTATTTATTTGAATCATTAAGCCAAGTACGACAAATAGTTTGGTTTTGGCTGCAAGATTACAATCTGAGTCGAACTCATGAAAGTTTAAATCATCTCCCACCGGAAATATACCGTAAACAGTTAGAAAATTCGAATTAGGTATGTTTCAATTAATGGGGAGTGGACAGAGTGTTAATATGTCGCAGATCATCTGCTAGTAATGAAAAATTGAACCCTAAAAATAAAATAATTGTTGGTATTATCTCTTGCTTATTAGGTCAGCAAGTTAGATTTGATAGCGGACATAAGCGATTAGCTTTCGCTGTTGATGATTTATCTGACTATTTTGAATATCAATCTGTTTGTCCTGAAATGGGAATAGGATTACCAACACCTAAGCCAGCATTGTGATTAGTTAAAGAAAATTAAATTAAAGCTTAGTGACAGGCGTGAAGGAGATTTCACCGATAAAATATTACAATTTTCTACGAATTATTTAGAAAAACCAAGTAATTCAATTGGTTACATTGTATGTAAAAACTCATCATAGAGAAGGAAATGGGCGTACATTACGGTTCTTTTTTGAAGAGATGCTTTTTGTACTAGGATATGAAATAACATGGCCAACTATTTTTCTAAATGATTGGATAGATGCGAATATTGCTAGTGTTTATCTGGATCTTGAACCAGTAATTACCATTTATACATCAGCTGTACAGCCTAGATAGCAATTATTATTTGTCTTCACATCGTGATGTCTTAAAAAAGCTTTTTATTAACTTAAATCCTTGTTGCTTCTAAATCCTACCTTATTTTCTCCAAAATATCCTAATATAGCTAAATCTTCCTATAAACCATTTTAAGCCATTTTCATCATTATTTAATCAATCACATTAGAAGTAGTTAGAAAACCTCTCTTAATAAGTTCTGCGCAGCCTGTTTTTTAATCAATTTATCTTTTTTCTATTATTGCGCTTTACCGTCATTCTCCGCAAATGAGGCATTTCGTTTATTTTCCCTTATTTAGTGTGATCGTGATGAGGATCTTCACTATATCTTGTTTTTTTGAATGATTAATACTATCCGTGTTATGTAACTTATTGCGGTTTAAAGGAAAAAACGCAATAATACCTAAATTCAGCAGAGGTAAAAATCGGCTCTAAAAGGTGAAAGGATCCGATGATCGTCATGCACATGTGCGCGATTTTTCTGTTACCGCGTCACTTTTAATTTCAATAGACGATAATATTAAAGGTAACTATAAGCATAGTGATTATTAAGGTGATGTATTATGTCTGCTTTTTTTCCGGTCAATCCTGAAAGTGGTAAATCAATTTTACAGCGACAATCTCAAGCCCTTTTACAAAATGGTTATCTAGAGCGTGCGCGACAGTTACGAAATTTGGCCATTGCAGCAGAGTTAGATTGTCCAAAATATTTATTGGCACCCGAAGTGAATCAACTTTTACAATTTATTCCCGATCTGCATCAGCGAACGCTGATTGATACGTTATGGAATACGGGGGCCCGTATTCATGAAGCGTTGTCATTAACCAAAGGGGATTTTTATCTCGATGAAGAAACCCCATTTGTGGTGCTGCGAACACTTAAGCAACGAGAAACACAAACAAAGTCGAAGGAAGTTAGAGTCAAGACACGACCTAAACGGATTGTTGCACTCTTCGATCCCCAGTATGTGCAATTGATGAAAAGTTACTTTGCGACGATGCGGTTGAAGAATCAAAGCCGGATTTGGCCAATCCAAAGTGATAACACGGTCCGAAATTGGCTACGTTCTGCGGTTGAACAAGCGGAAGTGAATGGTGCTTCCTATGTTGTTAATCCGATCACCTGTAAAACATTCCGGCACAGTTTTGCGATGCACCTCATTTTTAATGGTGTCCCAATGAAGGTGATCCAAGCATATTTAGGACATAAAAAATCAAGTTCTACAGATATATATACGAAAATTTTTACCCTAGATACGATGCTGCATTTTGATATTTCTTTTAGATAACCATATTAGAAATTATATTTTCAATATCGTGGTGATTTAAGATTGAAATACTCCGTTAAAATTTAATAATTCTGATAAAAATCAATAAATTATAGTAGGTAAAATGATGGAGAGAGTGATTTTTAAAGAATAATATTACATAAGCAAATTAATTTTATAATATTAAATATCTACTTATTAAATTTTATTTATAGTATTATTTCTTATATTAAATAAAAAATGTTTTCTTAATTTTAATTTTCCGAAGATCTATTAATATTGGCGATTTCAGGCTGAAATACATTCCAACTTTTCTCAACAATTGCATATTTATCAAGATGTTATCATTTGTTTTTTGATGGGGATAAAATAATTCTGAAAAGGTTGTTTACAATGTCTAACTTATGTAGGATTATTCATTCTAGTTAAGAATGCTGCATACGGAGATTATCTAGCATGGTTAGGGTAAATAATCAGTTCAACAAAATTGCAAGCCGTTCTGTAAGATTGTTACAGTCATTGACATCACAAGTTCAATCGCAAAAAGAAGAACTCAATGAAACGACTTATTATCAAGTTTACTCTAAAGCTGCGGTCGCTAAATTACCTAAACTTACTCGAGCTAGTGTCGATTATGCCGTCAATGAAATGGAGAATGATGGATACTTATTTGAAAAAAGACAAGCCGGAACAGCATCAAAATATGCGATGACGATCCAAAATATTATCGATATTTATCATCACCGCGGTGTACCAAAATACCGTGATCGTTATTCTGAAGCGTTTACTTTTTTTGTGGGGAATTTAAAGGGTGGGGTATCAAAAACGGTCAGTACAGTATCATTAGCGCACGCATTACGTACGCACCCTCATCTCATATATGAGGATCTTAGGATCTTAGTGATAGATCTTGACCCTCAGGCATCTGCGACGATGTTTTTGGATCATATGCAATCTATTGGAACTGTTGATACAACTGCTGCTCAAGCAATGTTACAGAATGTTAGCCGTGAGGAATTATTTAACGAGTTTATTTTGCCTTCTGTTGTACAAGGTGTAGATGTTATCCCTGCGTCTATTGAAGATGCATTTATTGCATCTCAGTGGGAATTATTATGTGCGGAACATTTACCTGGACATAATATTTATACTGTTTTGCGTGAGAATATTATCAATAAAATTAAACAAGATTATGATTTTATTTTTATTGATAGTGGTCCTCATCTTGATGCTTTTTTATCTAATGCAATCGCAGCAGCAGATATCTTAATGACGCCGGTACCACCTGCACAAGTTGATTTTCACTCAACGTTAAAATATTTAACCCGCTTACCCGAGCTCATTGACTTGATAGAATCAACGGGTGCAAGCGTTAATTTGATCAGTAATATTGGGTTTATGTCTAAATTAGTCAATAAAACAGATCATAAATTATGCCATAGTTTAGCAAAGGAAATCTTTGGTGGAGATATGCTAGATGTAGCCTTGCCAAGACTCGATGGGTTTGAACGTTGTGGCGAATCATTTGACACAGTTGTTTCTGTTAATCCAGCCACATACATTGGCAGTGCTGAAGCGTTAAAAAGTGCAAAAGTTGCTGCGGAAGACTTCTCTAAAGCAGTTTTTGATCGGGTAGAATTTCTTCGCATGAATAGAGGTTATTATGCAAACTAAAAGAAAAACTATCGGAAGAACGTTGAGTGCATCAACGTTAACGCATTTAGCAACGGATCAAAAGCACTCTCAACGTTTTATGCTTAAATCAGGTCAGTCAGCTATTTTTTATTTAATTGACATTCCTGCTGATGAATTAGCAGAGAAAACCTTTGTACGATTTTTAGTTAATGGTCGAGATCAAAACGCATTAACGCCGGAGTCACTTGCGGATATTACGAGAACAATTAAATTACAACAATTTTTTCCTGCTATTGGCCACAGAATAAATGGAAAAATCGAAATTTTAGATGGCTCAAGACGACGTGCCGCTGCTTTATTGTGTCATGTTGGATTATCTGTATTAGTCACTGATTCAGAAATCAGTAATGATGATGCTAGGCAATTGGCTCTCGATGTTCAAACTTCAAAAGAACATAATTTAAGAGAAATTGGGCTGCGGCTTTTAAAATTGAGAGAGAAGGGAATGTCACAAAAAGAGATTGCTCTTTTTGAAAATTTATCTGCGGCAAAGGTTACTCGAGCAATTCAAGCAGCTTCAGTACCAGATGACATTATTGCATTATTCCCTGTTCAATCTGAATTGGCTTATAGTGATTATAAATTACTGCTCACTATCGACCAACTTATTGATTCAAAAAAACTTATAAAGCAAGACATCATTGATAATGTTAATGAAAAAATTGAAAGACTAATAGATATAAACAAAATAGCGCCTGATGAGTTAAAGAAAACAATTTTAACTACATTAAAAAATATTACAGAACAGTTAGCTTCTAAAAATAAAAAAAATGAAGTGACAGTAAAACAACTTTGGGGTTTTGAAGATAAGAATACTTATGCCAGAAAACGAGTAAAGGATCGAGGATTTAGTTACGAATTTAATCGGATGCCAAAACAATTACAGGAAAAACTAGATGAAACAATTCAAACTGTAATGCAGACATATTTTGAAAATATAAATAAAGAATAAAAGAAATTAAGCCTAAAGTGACCACGCTATAAGGTGGCAAGACATGGGATTTAACACACGAAATGTGCTGGGAACCCACAAATAGAAAACCCCTATAATCTTCTCTATCTTGGCGGACTGAAAGATTATCAGGGGTCATCAGAACAATTCTGTTAGGGGTAATGTTGAACTCCTAATGGGGAGTATAGAATTATGCGCAAAAAAATTCAACTCCTTCCGTACAACATAAGTGCGGAGATACATGTCTAATGAGACCTCAGTTCCTGTAATTCCTTGTTCTGTCGGTAAAATTCATCGACATTACACACCAAAATTTTTAGGCGAATTACCTAAACTGGTGCCCGTACGTCGTTTTGCTGCGGCGTTAAAGCGGCATGACTGGAATCGCAACCCACATATTTACCAACTGCGTTATAGCCGAAAGCAGCGGATATCGGTGCGCTCTGAGCGTCGAGAAACCTTTGGTGCGTTAGCGATGGCTATGATTGCCTATGCGGATTACAATCCAGAAAGTGATGCGCTATTCGAAGTGATGTGCTCAGTGGAGAAGTTGGCAGAGTTGTGTGGTCAACTGTATCGTTATGATAGTGGCCGTAAAAGCTACGACCCGATATTGCATGCACTGCGCGATTGGGAGCAAGCCAAACTCATCGTGATTGACCGCGATTTTGATATCGAAGCCAAACAATACAAAGCGATGCGGATTTGGATACGTCCGGAGTTTTTTCATGGACTCGGTTTTTCACCGTTGGAGCTGCGGGGTGTGGTATCCAGCTTTAGCCGTTGGATGGAAAAGAAAGGATTAAAAGAGAGCTACCAAAAACGGTATGCGCAGCATGTGTTGCGGCTCGCCCGTGCAAATGTGGCATCCCTCGATAATAAGCACAAGCTTCGCAACTTACTTAACAAGCTCAAAACACTTGTGATTGGGGAAGATGAAGCGCTCAAACAAGAGAAAAAACATTTAGCCAAGGCGTTGAAGGAAAAGAAAGCCTTAGCGCAAAGTACCCGTGCGCCAGAAAGTCCTGAGCATGCCGCATGGCGGCGTTTTGAAGCGTGGCGAGTGACACAACCGATAGCGGCGGTTATGGCATTTGAGCGTGAAATGAAAGCGTTATACCCGAGTATTCAAGGCCAGGCAATTTATCTTTACTATCTAACACATTTACCTGACGCCTAATCCGTCTTTTTAAATTTCCGTCTTGATTGACGGTGGTTTTGTTCGCCCTAAATTTGGTTCTCTTGTTTTTTAAGCAAAATTCTTATCATTTTATGCTTTTCATTCATCTCGATGATGACGGTACCAACACATTCGTTCTTTATTTATCCCATTAACTTCGAATGTTGTTTTCTTCTACAATTAACTTCGAAAGGTATTAGCCTTTTACTGTTAAATTCGTTTTTAGGTTCTGAACTAAACGACCTTATAAATAAGGAGTTGCGGCTCTGCTTTTTCAAGCCGCACACTCTAAAGAGATAAACCTAATAAAGCCTTCGCTTACAAGCCATAAATGGCTGTCGCTCAGATTACGGTGTCAGCATCCTGCAATTGCCCCCGTAAAGCTGGCCACTGGCCACCTTAACGCGCAGCTACAGCCATTCTGCGAGGCTTCGCCTCTTGCCTGTCTCACTGCGTTTTTCAAAGAGGCAAATAAGCAAAATAACGGTTTTAATTTCAGTCAGCTTAACCAGGACAGGGGGCGGATTGGGGTATTAAACAGTACTAAACCGCTGACGCGGGTCTCGACGGCCCTGACCTAATATTGTTCTCTGAAACACTGTTTGCCGTCTACAGCCCTTCGGGCAGATGATGTTGGTAGACGTCTTAAAAATATGAAGTCAATATTAATAATGGAATAACATGCTAATAAACAAAAAAATAATTCAATAGTATCGTTAGATAAAATCTGTATAGGTTTCTAACGTAAACTACAAATCAGATCTATTAGGTTAGATAAATAATTAGAATTTATAGTAAAATTAATCATTTTATTAAACTATAAAGCTATATATTTATTAATAAAGACACATTAAATAATACATAAAGTTACATTTTAATAATCAAGTAACTTGATGGTTAGGAAATTCGATGAACAGTTTAATGAGTTAATAACGATAAGTTTCGGTATCAAAGTCTGTTAAAGGGTCTCTATCGTATTTAAACCTAACCATGATAACGTGTAATCGCGCTTTTTTTAACCAAAAACTGAAATAATAGGCACACTGATCTTAGGCCGCGGTTTGTAACCATCGCTTTTTAGCCATTTTATCCCGCCTTTCTGACAGCAAAGTCACCGCGTGTAGACCTTTTTCCGCACTCATAAACCGCAGTCGGTTGCCACATAAAATGCATTGGTACGGATCGGTGTTTAAAAACCCTTTGATAAGCGCTGCAAAGCCCGGTTTTTCAGGCACGTTAGGGTGTATCATGTCCAACGCGTCATACACTTTAGATAACAAGCGTCCACGTTTTCGATTGGCTAAAAAACCGTAATAACGGATCATCTTAAAATGTCGCGCTGGGATATGACTGACGTAACGTCGTATCATTTCTTCTTGAGATAAGGTCTGTCGTCGGTATTGTTGGCTATGGTGGTCATAATAATGATGAACCACGGCGCCCCCACTGTAATGTTTCAATTGAGAAGCCGAGATAGGCGGTCGTTTTAAGTAACGCCCAAGATATTTGACGTTGTGCCAGGCGCCTCGGGTCTTTTTAGCAAAATGCAGTTTCCAATAGCGCTGGAACTGGGCATTGAGGTAACGACACCAGGTCGGATAATCGCGAATATGCCCGAAGCCAGGCAATTTATTCGGTAGTAACTGAAAATAGCTGTCACGCAGGAGCCGAATGACGGCACTGCGCCAGACTTTTTCGACGTCTTTCTTTTTGAAAAAAATGGGCTTCCAGGTATCGTATTTGGTGAGACCGCCTCGGGTCACTGATAAATGAATATGCGGATGTTGATTGAGTTGGCGGCCGTAGGTGTGGAGGGCGCAAAAGATACCGATTTCGAGTCCAAGGCGTCTGGCATGTTTGAGCATAGCACGCGTTGCACAGCGAAAGAGTTGGTTGAGCAAGAGCCAATTATTGTTGAAGAAAGGCCAAAGCAGATGAGGCATGGTGAGGGTAATATGCTGCCATTCGCAGTCCGGCAAAATATGGCGCTGCTGGGCGATCCATTGTTCGGTGCCTTTGAGACCACAGGCACTGCAGGCTTTGGATTTACAGGTTTGACAAAAGAAACGAGAATGTGTGCAATCAGAAGAAGAGCAGCAATAACGTCGAACGCCCATAGCACAGGTGCTACAGGCGAGCATCTTTTCAACACAGAGGAGTTGCCATTCATCGACGTGATTATTTTCGATGAAGCGATCCCATCCGTCATCGTATTGAAATAGTAATTTAGCGGGTCTGGGAATATACATAGAGCAGAGTATAAAAGACGGGAAGGGAGTTGCCTAGAAATAGAGCGGCTTCGCCGCGATGCTCACGCCAAAGGCGTGCTTATGTTCATGAAACGTATATAAAAATCAATGGAAAATGGGCATATCTATACCGTGCTGTTGATAGTAAAGGGAATACGCTGGATTTTTATCTCTTACCGCGTCGGAATACGAAAGCGGCTTACCGTTTTTTAAGTAAACTCTTCAACCGAATGAAAAAAGACAATGCACCCAAAGTGATTAATACCGATAAAGCGGCATCCTATGGTCGCGCTATCATGTTACTTAAAAAAGAGGGGAAATGCCCGACTGACGTTGAACACCGGCAGATAAAATATCGCAATAATGTCATTGAATGTGATCATGGAAAATTGAAGCGGATCATCAATCCTACATTAGGATTTAAATCCCTCAAAACTGCTCATGCCACAATTAAGGGAATTGAGGCGATGCGGGCATTGAAGAAAGGTCAGGCTGAGTATTTTTATTACGGATATCCCTTAGGCGAAGTGCGTCTAGTGAACAGAGTTTTTGGTCTGTAATATAATTGAGGGTCAAAAACTCAGTCCCACAATTTTATTTGCAACAGTGCCATAAGGAGATTAACCTACACTTTCGACGAGTTTTGTGTTTTTTCATGATTTTTGTCAGTAAGTTTGAGATAAGTTCAGTTTGTGTAAATGCTAACATTTATTTAAGATAAGGAAAATCCTTTCATCGTGAAAGGATATTCATGACAGGATGATGAGAGTTACTAAATGAATAAAATAACGCAAGGCATGATGGCGGCAATTGTGGCTGGTTGCTTTATGGGTAATGTGGCGCAAGCGGGTAATGGTGTTTATGTGACAGGTAAATTAGGCAGTTCGATAATGCAACTGTCCGACCATAAATGGGAAGATGACGCTTGGGGTGAAAGTTATCACGGTAGCAATAAAACGAAAGGGGTATTTGGCGGTGGAGTCGCGATTGGGTATGATTTTTATGATGCATATAGCCTGCCAATTCGCACTGAATTCGACATCATGATACGAGGAAAGGCCTCTTCTGATTATAATCTCGGCACCTCATCCTACGGAACACCCGGTACTTCGGGATATTGGGATTCGGATGATGCGAAAAATGATGTCACATTAAATACTTTTATGGTCAATGCGTATTATGATTTTAGAAATAGTACTGCATTTACCCCGTATGTCAGCGTAGGCTTAGGGATGGCAAGCTTAAAACATAAAGCGAAAAATTCGTATACAGAGGTATCATATCCATCGGGTAGCACTACATACGATTCATTTTCTAAATCAAAAACTGCTACAAATTTCGCATGGAGTTTGGGGGTAGGAACACAATATACCTTTAATGATAATCTGGCATTAGATTTAAGCTATCGTTATTTAGATGCGGGCAAATCAGATGTCAATTACGATGGTGCTAAATCGAAAATTAAAGTCAGAACCAATGATATTATGTTAGGGATTGTGTATCGCTTTTAGCCTTCTTAATTAGGTGTCAGTGCCCGAGTGAATGCACTGTACACCTGCCTCAAATCTTATTAAAATTAATACAAGGCCACTAAATGAAATTAAAAGCCCTAAGTGCCATCTTTTTAACCTTATCAATTTCAACATTCGCCAGTGCTTCTTGTGAAAGTGTGATTGCGGAAATTAAACAAAAAATTATCAATAACGGTGTGCCTGAAAACCATTTTACGGTGGTTGCAGTGCCTAATGCAGAAGCTGAATCTCATGAGGGTAAAATCGTGGGCCACTGTGAAGATGAATCCCATAAAATCATTTACACCAAAAAATAAAATGAGTTGGAATACTGGGTTTTCGGTTCGTCATTTACCTTTTCTTATCGAGGCCTGCAGACCCAACATCATGAGTCTAACGCATAATTAAGAAGCCTCTAGACCTCTACATCGCGATAAGGACGTTGCTATTTTTTACTGAATTATTTTATATCAATCGGATATAAAGGCATTATTCATTGTTTTTTTTATTGTATTTCAAACAGAGGTTAGAACAACATGAATTTATTTGAACAAACCCCCAAAGACCGTCGACGTTATGGTCTTGCGGCTTTTATTGGTTTGATTGCGGGTATTGTTTCTGCATTTGTAAAATGGGGGGCTGAAGTTCCATTACCCCCAAGAAGTCCAACGGATATATTTACGGCAGCCTGTCCGCCAGAGTCTTTAATTCTAGCGGCAGATCAAATTGATTGTTCGCGTAATTTTCTGAACCCACCGTATATCTTTTTACGAGATTGGTTAGGCGTATCGGATCCCAACGCGACCGTCTACACTTTTGCTGAGCATGCCTTTAACTGGGTTGGCGTGACACATATCGTCTTCTCGATTGTTTTTGCGCTTGGATACTGCATTGTTGCGGAACGTTTTCCAAAAATTAAATTATGGCAAGGTTTACTGGCGGGTGCGTTAGCTCAATTATGTGTGCACATGATTTCATTCCCATTAATGGGATTAACCCCCCCATTATTTGACTTGCCGTGGTATGAGAATGTGTCAGAGATTTTTGGGCATTTAATTTGGTTTTGGTCGATTGAAATTATTCGTCGTGATTTACGTAACCGGATCACTCATGAACCGGACCCAGAAGTCCCGCTAAGTCAGCCCTTTAGATAAACAAAAAAAGCCAGCGCAAGCTGGCTTTTTCTATGAGATAAAAAAATGGTTATTCGGGTTTTAGAAAAGGTGATTAGTAGCATAATACTTAATAAATAAATAGAGAAAGGGTATGAGATTAAATTTTATAGAATAAGGGGAGAGGAGTATGGTCAGAGAAAAATTAAAAATACGCACGTTAAGGCAGCGTTTGATTGAATTTAAACGCGAGCCACAGCGTTGCACGTGTTGCCAGGCTAAGTTAAATCGGGTGTCGTTAATGCTTGATGGTGTCGCTATCCATAAAGAGGATATCAGTCACCTGTCACAACTGTTGAATGACGAGGAGTGGCATGCACTGCAAACGACGCAATTGAAGGTGCTGTGCCGCTTTTGCCGTGAATTGCATACGCCACCCTTACCTATCTTTTTTGATTTGGTGGGTTTTCAACGGTATTTATTAGTCGATTTATCAATGAAGCCGAGTACGGTTCGAGAATATCTTACGCGCTTACGTCGTATTGATACGTTGTTGGTGACGCTCAATATCGACATGCTTCGATTGAATGTGGCGCAGATTAAAGTGATTTTGGCTGAACATTATTCAAAGCAATCATTAAACAATGCAGGACCGGCATTGAATCAATATGCAGACTATGTCATTGAATGCTTGGCTAATGATATGGTCGCCGAGGAGGCATGCTTTAACGTGAGGCGTTAATTGTGTTTATCATTTTAATGACGACGCAAGTCATCGTGTTTTGCTTGATGTTATTAGTGCATCTGCGTTCATGTCTTCATGGTGGGTCAGATAAATATTTAAACACGTTGATCTTTTGTTTTATTATATTGACGTTGACACTGATCATCACGCAATCTCCAGCCCCCCGGTTAGGGAATGAAATGTAAAGCCAATCTCCTGAATTGTTTGTTACTTAGACATGAATCAGTGTCAATTTTGTTGAATCCCCTGACCGTTTGGTGAATAAGGTTAACATTTACCATGATTTGATTAACATGGTGGCTTGGACGAAAACGAATGTGATTTTTTATTTATCGTCCATTGGCTGACTAATTCGTTGAAATCATAGTATTAAATTTATCTAAATCGTGGGCTAAAATGCAAATAAACTTCACTCGAACATTGAGCGTCGAAAAACGGACAGACAATCGATTCTGCGTTATGATGCACAGTCTTTAGTGAGGAGTGAGTGATAAAATAATGAAACCTAAGCACTCACCGACGGCACATGATGCGGCTTTTAAAGGGTTTATAACGCAGGTTGACAGCGCAAAAGATTTTTTTGACATTCATCTGCCTGAGCATATTAAAGCGTTGTGTGATTTCAGTACGTTGGCACTCACAAATTCCTCGTTTATTGACAAACAGTTACGGTCTCGATTATCCGATGTGCTCTATTCGGTGCAAACCACCGAAGGAGAAGGGTATATTTATCTTCTCGTCGAGCACCAGTCGACGCCCGATAAACTCATGGCCTGGAGACTCATGCACTATGCTTTCTTAGCCATGAACCAACATCTTCAGCAAGGGCATAAAACGTTACCGTTAGTCGTGCCGGTGCTGTTTTATCATGGTGGTCGTTCACCCTACCCCTATTCTCAATTGTGGACCGATTGCTTTCCGTTACCGGATATGGCCAATGAATTGTATACCCAGCCGTTCCCGTTGGTTGATGTAACGGTGATTGATGATAATGAGTTGGTGAATCATCGCAAAGTGGCCGTGATGGAGTTGGCGATGAAGCACAAATATTTACGGGATGAATTTGACCGTGTTATCCCGCTATTGGCACAAGCGCTCAATCAACAGTATAATAGTGATAACGACATCATCACTATCCTCAATTACCTGTTCATTGCACTGGACTCCCCCAACTTTGAACATATTGTCCAGCAATTGAGTGAACAGGCAGATAAGCATCAGGAGGTCATCGTGAATATTGCACAACGCTTACAAGATAAAGGCCGTCAAGAAGGCTTGCAGCAAGGTATTGAGCAAGGTATTGAGCAGGGTATCGAAAAAGGCCGTCAAGAAGGCATGCGCGAAGCAAAAATTATGATGGCGCGTAACCTACTTAAAAATGGGGTTAGCCTTGACCTTATCATTGAAAGTACCGGTTTAAGTCGCGAAGAGCTGATTTCCCTGCAGTAGTCTCATCCTATTTCTTTATCATTTTTGTGCTTAACGCAAACGTCGCTAGCTCAATGAGTTTAGCGATGTTTTGCGCTTTTTCATAACGTTTATAGCTTCGCACGCTCACCCCCAGTTCTTCAGCCGCGCGTTCCTGATCCCAATTCATTCCTCGTCGCCACAATTTCAATTCAAATCCAGTCATATGTAATATTTTTTAGTATTAAAAGTGTCAATCTGTCACCTTTAACATGGTTTTTAATGTCTGTAAATACGATAAATTAAAAGCAGCATGAGCGCTGCTTTTAAAAGGCATCATGTGTTTTACTCATCTAGTGGAATTACTTCGTGATTTTCAGGTTTATCTTCATTTTGTAAACGTGAAAAAGTGGGTTCGAAATGACTTTCTCTTATCGCCTGCTCGATTTCATTCGCCAAAACGGGATTGTCTTTAAGATATTGAATAGATTTATCTTTACCATTATCAAGTTTTTCATGACCATAGCTATACCATGCGCCTGATTTGGTAATCAGTTTAGCGTCCATGGTTAGGAATCTCAATCAATATAGTGACACATTAATCGGGTGTTTTGAACGCTATATTTCTATTAAATTCTGACCATTTTTTCGTTGAGCAACCATGAGAACAGTCGTTCGGTTAAATTATCATCTAAAAGCCTAATAATAGGCACACTGATCCTACGCTGCGGTTTGTAACCATCGTTTTCTAGCCATTTTATCCCGTCTTTCTGATAATAAAGTGACTGCATGTATCCCTTTTTCTGCACTCATAAACCGCAGTCGATTTCCACACAAAATACATTGGTACGGATCGGTGTTTAAAAATCCTTTAATCAGTGCGGCGAACGCCCATCGCACAAGTGCTACAAGCGAGCATCTTTTCAACACAGAGGAGTTGCCATTCATCGACGGGGTTGTTATCGATGAAGCGATTCCATGCGTCATCGTATTGAAATAGTAGTTTAGCGGGTCTGGGAATATACATAGAGCAGAGTATAAAAGACGAGAAGGGCGTTGCCTAGGAATAGAGCGGCACTGCCGCGATGCTCACGCCACAGGCGTGCTTATGTTCAGGCTAACAAAACACCCTCATGATACACGACGCAATATCCCCTCGCTGATGACTAAAATTTACACGCCAGCGTTAAAACGAGCCAATTATTTCCTAGATTGTGGCATTAACGGGTACATGGGGAAACCACAACCACCAACGTACAGCGTCACTCCCAAAGAAATGTATGCTTATTTTATACATGATATTCAAACACAACAGAATAGTAGCGAAAAGATCACAGAGGCATTTTTTGGTCATGTATTCAATCCGGTGATTAACCTGTAATATAGGGTAATTTATCGGAGAATATTCATGGCTAAAGTCGATGTAAGGTGCCCATTTTGTCAACAAACTCCCTCAGTGAAAAAACATGGCCTAGGGAGCACTGGTCATCAACGTTATCGCTGCCAAAATTGCTGCCGAAGCTTCCAACTCGATTATAAATATCGTGCTTGCCAACCCGGAACTAAAGATAAAATTATCGACCTCACGATGAATAATGCCGGTATTCGTGATACTGCTAGGGCCCTTCATATCAGCATTAATGCGGTTGTTCGTACTTTAAAAAACTCTCGCCGAAGCAGGTAACTTCTTTACCTCTTGATAATTTGCAGATTGAACTCCTTTGCGAAGTTGATGAACAGTGGTCTTTTGTGGCTAATAAGAAACAACAACGCTGGCTTTGGTATGCCTGGGAACCTCGCCTAAAACGGATTATTGCTCATACATTTGGTCGTCGAAACAAGAGAACTCTTCGTCAGTTACTGGCTTTACTGTCTAGGTTTAATGTGGCTTTTTGGTGCACGGATAAGTTCAGTGCTTATGAGATATTGCCTAAACAAAAACACGTAGCAAGTAAGTTTTATACCCAACGAATAGAAAGAGAGAATTTGAATTTAAGAAATCGCTTAAAGCGTCTTAACCGTAAGACGTTAGGTTACTCGAAGTCGCCTGAAATGCATGATAAAATCATCGGCACATTCATCGAGCGGGAGCATTACCTATTGTGATGATCTCTATATTGAATACACGACCCTTTTTTCATTCGGTTGAAGAGTTTACTTAAAAAACGGTAAGCCGCTTTCGTATTCCGACGCGGTAAGAGATAAAAATCCAGCGTATTCCCTTTACTATCAACAGCACGGTATAGATATGCCCATTTTCCATTGATTTTTATATACGTTTCATCAAGGTGCCAGGTTCGGGCACCGGTTGAACTATGCCAATACCACCGGAGTTTCTTGTCCATTTGTGGTGCATAGTGCTGAACCCAACGATAGATTGTGGTGTGATCAACATTTACTCCGCGCTCGGCCAGCATTTCCTGCAGCTCACGGTAACTGATGCCGTACTTACAGTACCAACGTACCGCCCACAGGATGATAATGCCAGTGAAATGACGTCCTTTAAATACATTCATGAGGTAAGCTTCCGTAGCAGGCTGGTTAACTTAGCATAAGAGGTCATTCAAACTTTGCAACAGTGCCCCGGAACCCCCACCTTCTATGTCACTCAGTCTGCCTTAATCGCAGGGTTTAGTGATGAGGGAAAACAGGTTAACTCGGTGAATTTTTGGGGGCTGGGTGATAAAGAACAATTTAGCGAGGTCATCAAACAACACCATCTTTCCGGCCAGTTCGATGAAAATTTACCTCAATACGCGTTGTTGTTGTTACTGTAGGATATGGATTTGCAGAGTTTTTCTCAAAAATACACTTAACGCACAGTTTGGTACAGTTAGGATTTAGTCCCGATGAGACTCAGCTGTGCGAAATTCAAGCTAAAAAAAGGATATATTCCATGAGAAAAGTCAACATAAGCTTAAACGACTGTTTTGGTGAAAAAATCAAAATGATTAGAGAGCGAGAAAAAAATTTTTCTCCAGATATTAATTGGTTTTGTAAAATGGATATTGAACGTCTAGACACATATATGACAAAATTTCAATTCATTTGAAGAAATTCCTCAAGATATGTCTAATTTTTCATACCCATCTTTTGAGGAAATTAATTTCGAATTACCATCGCTACTCAAGCCTGAACATATAGTTAAACTTCCTCTTCAACATCAGAAAAAACCAATAACAATAGAAGTAGACGGGCTTCTTTTTTTAAAAAATCTTGGAAAAGGCGCTTTTTGTATAGATCCTCGCCGTTGGCACAGAATTAAAACTTACATAGCCCAAGGGAATGTTACTTATCCTGAAGGATTAAATGATGAATTTGGTGTTTCGGATGGCCGGCACAGAACTCTTCTATTGATGCAACTATATAAGCGCAGATTTGTACCTGTTGTCGTAGATGAAAAACAGTCTAAAGAATTTATAGCGGCAGCAAAACGATTGAAAGCGCTAAAATTCTAAATTTCGATAGATATGATGGTGGGATTCCCGAGTTTTCAGTTCCACTAATTTGGGGGCGCTTGGATATCAAAAGTTATTGTAAGTTAAGGCTATTTTTTAATCAGTCCCTAATTCTTTATAAAGGGAAGCCTGCGTAGAAACCCATCTACATCCAAACTGACCTGAGATCTCAAACTAATGTATCTAGTCTTATTTTTGTACAGAAAATAAAATATCTGGGGAGATAGGTATTTTTTTTATCGTTGATAAAGAAATATCCATAACCACTTTCATTGCTTCATCTCTGATTTGATTGAAAAAATGATGTTCTCTTGGAATATACCCCTCTAATAAATGAGCAATGCATTTACCATTTACTGATAAACTGTAAGTCTTAGTTGTATCATTATAATTCCATATATAAATGAGCGGGCCGATTCCCAAGTTTTGGCTATCAGCTTCACTTTTTATCTCGGGAAGGTAGCAAGGAAGCATCAATACCTCATCATTCAGTATCATTGTCAGGAATGCTTTTTTAAAATGGTCATACTCGAATTCTTTATCATTAATTTTTATCTTTTTTTTCTTAAATGGCCAAATCATCAGAATCCTTACATTTATTTTAGTCTTCGATAACTATGGTTACTTTGGGTTGGGTGTATTTTTTTGGACTATAGCTCACATTCATATCCTACTATTATCTTAGTAGCGAGCTATGACTGACTCTTGAATTAAAAATTAATTTAGGACACCATAACCATAGTCGAACTACAGAAGCTTCCTATACACAAGGGGTTCATGCCTTGTTAAGTAGATTAATATTGGCTGAAAATATCTTGGTGAGAACCCGTTCTCGCTAACTTTAATTCTTGACCAGTAATTTTATAAATTAGTAGCCAATCACCTTCAATATGAGCATCTCTATATCCTCGCCAATTACCTATTAAAGGGTGGTCTACATAGTCCGCAGGGATCTGTTCTTCCTTTATTAGTAACTCAATTAATACTTTTAGCTTGTTTAAATCCTTACCTCTTTTTTTTTGTCGCTTAACATCAGCCTTAAAAGTACTAGAACGAATAGGAGTTAACATCAGATCCCCAAATCATCGAAAAGTGCATTGGTTGAAGATAATGCTTTTCCGTTCCCTTTTTCTAATTCTTCAATTGCCTCTTTAGTCACAACATTTGGTGTTTTGATATCAAATGGTAGTTTTCCTTCATCGGCAACACGAATCATAACCATACGGATAAGATCAGATGTATTTAAGCCCATCTTAGCAAGTGCAGATACAGCTCGTTCTTTGACATCGTGAGAAATTCTAGCTTTAACAGTCGTATCAGAAATCATATTATTATCCTCATGTGTTATCACTCTTTTATTGTGTTCCTAATGTGTCCACAAATCAAGCTTTTTTGAAGTTTATGTTTACTATTGGCTCTTTTAGGAGGAGGTAGCCCACTTCATCGAAAAGTCCAAATTTTGCTCATAACACATTGATATCATAACTATAGATAGGTCATTTATTTCGCTGCTTTAATCGATTTTGATACCTTTGAAATAGTATGTCTTGAACAACCTATCAGGTTTTCTATCTGACTATAGCTTTTCCCCTCCATCAGCAACCCTTCAATTTTTTTGTGTAATATTTTATTGATCGGGCGACCTTTATATTTTCCTTCTTGTTTGGCTTTTTGTACTCCTTGGGCTTGGCGACGACGTCTATCTTCATAATCCTTTCTCGCAACCGCAGCCAGCATGTCTAACATCATACCGTTAAGAGCCGTGAGCATTCGTTCTGTAAACGCATCAGTGCTACTCATAAATTGATAACTGGTTGGAAGATCTAAAGACACAATCTTTAGCCCTTTATGTCCAATGATATATTTTAATTTTTCCCAGTCATCCGTATTCAAGCGGCTAATTCTATCCACTTGTTCAACTAATATAATATCACCTGGCATGGCCACATTGAGCAAGCGGAAGAGTTCTGGTCGGTGAAGTTGAGCGCCCGACTCATTCTCCTCAAACCAGCAGGCTATTTGCAGCCCCATTCCCTCCACAAACCTCAATAGTTCTTTTTTTGCTCTAGACGCATCTTGCTCATGCGTTGATGCGCGAAGATACCCATAAATTCGTGTATTTGTATTCATCGGTGCACTATACATTGGTGTTGTTATATCAGTGCATTATACATCTGTTTTTCATACTTACTACACTAGAGTTTACTTAGTGAAGTTAAGGTATACCTAAATTGCACCAATGAATTGTTGTACTTTGATAGGGGCCCGTTTGGAGGTCGGAGATTTTTGCTCAGTTTGATTTAATTGGATAGACATGTCATTATAAAGCTAGGTGGTGATGGTCACCTGGCGCCTGTCTCGCGAAGCAATAGCCCATCTTTTTAGATCTACCTACATTATACTTGGCTCTCCCACATTTGTGACGCGCGGAGTTCGGTTAGCAGGCTATCGGTTTCCAAAAGCGTCTGAAATTTGGAGAAAAGTCATGTCACAATATTCTTGTATTGAAATAATCAGAACCAAAGCGAAAAAAATGGCGCGCTGTAATACTGCGCTCTCGCATACTCAGGCGTTAGAGTTTATTGCACAAAATTCTAAATTTTCGAATTACCATGAACTTGTTCAAGTTGCAAAAAATACACCGCTGGAACCTCGTTTGTTGATAGCCGCTTTTGGTGATTCTAATTTCGAAGATGTCATCTATAATTTATACGGTAGCTATACTGACGGCCCCTATCCTTCTCTTGAAATGGCTGTAGAGGAGAAGTTATCTGGTGAAATCGCAACTACCAATGCAGATGGCTTTACCATTGAAGACCTTGTGATAACAGATACCTTTTACGATGAAATAAAGGGGATTTTGGACCTTCAAGTCGCATTTCTCTATCAGGGCGATCAGTTACCAGACCATGTTTACTCCGGTGTGGAATTCGAAGTCGAGGCCAAAGTTCGTTTGTCATGGCGCGATGAAAAATGGAATTTTATTGATGAAGATTTTGAAATTACGCACCTAGTATCCGATATTGATCGTGATTGGTTCGATAGTTCAGAATATATCTGACAGTAGAACGGTAAGCCTGAATTCGATACAGGCTTACCTATAACAATAGAGTTTGTTACATTGTAATAACAGAGTCAGCCAACAACAGACTTTCAAAATGACGTCAAATTTTATTCACAACTCCATTCTATAGTCATCCATTGTGATTTAAATGATAATGTCTCGTTTAAGTGTTAACTATAATTCAAATGATATATTAATCTATAACTAGGTTATATATATCATATAGTTATACCCTAAAGCTATAGCCAAATTAGCATAAAGTGCAACATAAATATTGACTATCCCTATTGTGGGGATATAATAGTGATGATTTCAAATCTAGGTACAAGTATGAAAGCGTTGTTTGTCGAATTACCCGCTTTTGAGCGATATAGGGAAAGTTATCTAACTGATGATGAGTTTCGAAGCTTTCAACTTATGCTATTAAAAAATCCATTATGTGGTGATGTTATTCAACAAACAGGTGGTTTACGGAAAGTGCGATTTTCTGACTCTAAAAGAAATAAAGGAAAACGTGGTGGTACCCGAATAATTTATTATTGGTATTTAGAGAAATCTCAATTTTTGTTATTCACTATTTACGGTAAAAGCATCGCAGATGATCTAACTACAAGCCAGCGTGAGCAATTAAGTAAGATGTTAGATATAATTAAAAAAAGGAGTAATGATGACTAAACGTGATATTTTCTCTGAGCTCCAAGAAGGAATGGAAGCATGGAGTGAGTTTAACGAAGGAAAGAAAACGTTAAAAACTCATCGTATCAACATGAAACCTTTGTCTATGACACCTACCGAAGTAAAAGCGATACGCGAGAAATTAAAATTATCTCAAGCAGTCTTCGCTCAGTATTTACATACAGGGGTTACTACATTGCAGAATTGGGAGCAAGGGCTTGCAAAGCCTAATAAGCAAGCAGTCTTGCTGCTCAAAATGGTAGAAAAAAGACCTGACACTTTAAATGAATTAGCTGGATTTTAATGATTAAAAGGAAGCACCATGACAACGGTTAACTATATTGGGGGGAAATAGTTGTTAGCCTAATGATTCATCTATCATCGGGCTTGCTCTGTTTGGCTTATTATTTTCGCTTTATAAATTAAATACCAAAATATGAGTGTTTCAATTTCATTCTTAATTTTTCATATAAAAAATCCCGCCTTACGAGAGCGGGATTTTTATCGCTATGGCTTAACTGCTCAGACTAGTTGCCTCATCGCTATCATAAGTTCTAGCAAATATTAGTTGTTAAAGCGCGAAAACATTACCAGCAGAAGGACCTTTGGCACCATTTTCAATGGTGAATTCTACTTTTTGCCCTTCATCTAAAGTTTTAAAATCGTTACTTTGGATGGCAGAAAAATGTACGAAGACATCTTTGCTGCCATCAGCAGGAGAAATAAAACCAAAGCCTTTACCTGCATCAAACCATTTTACTAAACCAGTCATTTTATGAGACATAGATACTTCCTTCTTTAATTTTGAGCCATTAAATATGGCGAACATGGCCTGTTTTTCAGAGAGTTACTTATTGGGCACTTAGGAGGAGACTCAAGAGAAAGGGTATCTATGGATAGCACTTGAACTGAGGACTGCTTTACTAAAACTGCTTTCATAAGGTCTGTATTCCAAACCGATGAGTTATAATAGTCACGTGATGATTGATTTAGCAAGTATTAATTTTACTAATTTTTTACACGTGTATAACGCTTTAGCGTTTTGATTATGTATGTAGGTGTATTTGACCCTATATTTCCAGACACTTTTTATCACTTATTTCATTATGGGCTCGACGCCACAGATATTCTCGCGGAGAACGATAACCCAGTGCACTGTGAGGATACCATTCATTATAATGCTCGAAGGCTACCGCAAGATTCTTCACTGCCGTTAATCCGTTAGGTTTTGACATGAGACTTATGTAGTCACGCTTCATGATTTTTACAAAGCTTTCTGCAATACCGTTACTTTGTGGGCTACGCACCGCCGTATGTCTAGGAGATAAATCGCAAATCTTCGTGTTTCATGGGCTCGATACGCTGAGCCGTTGTCTGTTAACCACTCAACTGACTTAGAAGTCAACCCGTTACCGAAGCGATGCTCTACTGCGCCCAACATGACATCTTGTACGGTTTCACTGTCGAAGCCTCCTGTACTGGCTGCCCAATGCAGGGCTTCGCGATCACAACAGTCTAAAGCGAACGTGACACGCAATTTTTCACCATTATCACATCGGACCTCAAAACCATCTGAGCACCAACGTTGGTTACTTTCATTCACTGCTACTTTTCCTGTATGAGCTCGCGCCGATACTGGGATTGCAGGTTTACGTTCCAATAATAATGCCGATTGCTTCATGATGCAGTAAACACGTTTTGCATTTATAATCGCGATACCTTCATTCTCAGATTGACTACGTAATATTGCCCAGACGCGGCGGTAGCCATACGTAGGCAGCTTATTAATGACGTTATGTATACGAGCAAGGGCATCACTATCATCTTGAGGGCATCGTCCCCGTTCATCTTTCCAATCGCTTTTTCGTTTTACTCGAACGTATAACTGCGCTCGTGACACATGTAACGTTCGGCTCACTAAACTTATTTTCCATCCTTGGGTAATAAGGGCACGAGCGCTGTCCACTTTTTTTCGCGGGCATACTCGACAGCTTCTTTAAGAAGTTCATTTTCCATTGTTTTTTTGCCGAGTAAACGCTGTAGCTCTTTAATTTGCTTTATTGCTGAGGCTAGCTCAGAGGCAGGAACAACGTGTTCACCTGCGGTCACTGCAGTCAAGCTTCCTTCTTGATACTGTTTACGCCAAAGGAAAAGCTGGCTTGCTGTGATGCTATGTTGGCGGGCAACCATGGAAACACTCATACCCGATTCAAAGCTTTGTTGAACAATGGCCATTTTTTCTTGTGGGGAACGTCGTTTTCTTCGTTCAGGACCTAATATCTCGATCATGTTATCTCCAAGAACTAGTCTAAAAACTAGTATTAAGATTATCACTAATTTAAGTGACACCAACTGTCTGGAGATCTAAGGGGCCAGTCTAGTTACTCACCGGATTGAATACATAACCAAATTTTTCATCTTAATGTTGAGAATATCGCTTAATAACGGCACTGTTGCAAATAAAGTGGTGAGATTGAGTTTTTCAACTCGAAATGGGCTACACACCGAAGGCTCGATTCACTAGGCGCATTTCGCCTAGCGGTTGACCATAGTAAAAATATTCAGCTTGACCTTTGCGAAGCGCACGCATCACCTCAATGCCTTTAATGGTCGCATGTGCCGTTTTAATTGATTTAAACCCTAAGGTAGGATTTATCACGCGCTTCAATTTTTCATGATCGCATTCAATCACATTATTGTGACATTTGATTTGCCGATGCTCGACATGTGTAGGGCATTTCCCTTCCCCTTTGAGTAGGTTAAGTGCTCGACCATACGGTGCGGCTTTATCTGTATTGATAATCCTAGGGATTTACCATTTTTTAACGCGATTGAATATTCTTCTTAAAAACCGATAAGCAGCTTTGGTAATACGACGTGGTGAGAGGTAAAATTCAATGGTATGCTCCCGACTATCGACAGCTCGGTAAAGGTACGCCCATTTCCTATTCACTTTGATATAAGTTTCGTCTAAATGTCAATTATTGAGATCGGAGGAATTACATCAATACCAACGTAACCGCTTTTCTATTTCTGGCGCATACCGTTGAACCCAGCGATAGATTGTCGTGTGATCTACATTGACACCGTGCTCAGCCAACATTTCCTGAAGTTCTCGATAACTGATTCCGTATTTGCAGTACCAACGCACACCTCAAAGGATGATAATCCCGGTGAAATGACGACCTTTAAATGCATTCATGAGGTAAGCTTCCGTAGAGGGTCGGTTTACTTAGCATAATGGTTCATTCAAACTTTGCAACCGTGCCCTTTATCTCGCGTATATATCTTTGTTTGAATCAGAAGAGGGCTTGCCCGAACGTCCTGATATTATGTTGAGCTACATGCATAAAGCTATGTCTCTACTGTTAGATAATCCGAAGTTGCTCGATAAAATTGATTCTAAAAATGTCAGTACGTTACCCAGCCAGTTTACACTTGAACGTTATGCTGTGTGGCAATATTTAAGCGATGGAGGAGAGATTGACTGGAGAAAAAAGGCACCTGAAGGTGAGGGTTATACTATCGCTGGCGAGAACTATCAAGTCTGGGATATTAGGCTAAAAAAAGCGATATGGAATAGAGGGGACGTCTTTTTACAAAATATAGGTAAAGAGCAATTTATCCATGATGCTATCGATTATTCTCAATTTCCCGTTATTGCCTGCGTCGCAGGACGAAAAGGATGGCATTTAACGCTACCTGATAACTATATCAAACAAAACTTCCGCGGAGGTAAGAGTTTTGACTGGGCATCATGCAGCGAAGTTGAATGACTCTGTCAAATAATGAAGGCTGAATCCGAGCCTGTAATTTAAATTGTGTATTTGCCTGCTTTTGAGGGGCTTGTTGTGTATAAAACTTATTTGCAGCAAGCCCTTTTAACGAACGTTTTTATGCTTTGATCTTTGAAACAAGGACAGCAAACAGGTTCTACGCGATGATACCTGCTCTTTAGAGATAAATGAGTGACTGAATAATGAAACCTACGCACACGCCGACTGCACATGATGCGGCTTTCAAAGGGTTTTGACGCAAGTTGACAGCGCAAAGATCACCAGCCTGAACACATCGAAGCGTTGTGTGATGTGTTCAGCACATCGGCACTTACAAATTCCTCGTTTAGTTGACCGCTACAATCGACACACATTCATAGAACGTGAACACTACCTATTGTGATGATCTCTATATTGAATACACGACTGATTTTATTATGAAAATAGAACGATAGTTTTTAAGGGGAAAGTAACCCCCCTTATTTCCAGAAGGTTGTGATATTTATATCTTGTGCTTGATTTAGAATACGTATAATAACGATGTCAAGTGGTGATGATATGAAAAAGATTACATGTTTTTCTATAGGAATAGAAAGGATATTTTCACCTAATTCATCTCGACGAGTTCCAATTTCGTGTTGAGATAGAACATCAAAAATGGCTGATATTCGGTTAATGTACTCGTCAGCTTTATTCATGCCAAAATGTTGTTGGCTATAAAACCAAATGTTTTCTAAATCCTCCAAAGCTTTTGGGGTTAGATTAATTTTTTTGACGAGCATTCACTTTTTCTTTTATTTGCGATAGAAATTCATACTTGTTCCAGATTTCAGGTTCTCCACTACTTAGACCTTCGGCAAGTAAATCTCGTAAAGATTGCAAATGAGACTCAGCCTGTTTTTCCTTTAATAATCGTAATGCATCGCGAAGAACTTCACTTTGCGTTCGATAATCCCCGGAACTAACTAAAGAATCGATAAAGTGGCGTAGGTCTTCTCCTATATCGACAGTCATTGTTCTGGCCATAAAATTCCTCATGTAAGATATTGTCTTATATTTTATTATAGGATAATAGTGGATTTTTGTGAATATGAATATCACAAAACTAAAAATATATTGATATATATGACTTTTTATCACTATCCATATGAATTAAGTAATTAAATACTTGACTAAAAACCAACCTGTGTTTTAATGATTACATGATTACATGATTACATGATTACATGATTACATGATTACATGATTACATGATTACATGATTACATGATTACATGATTACATGATTACATGATTACATGATTACATGATTACATGATTGCATGATTGCATGATGGAGATAATAGGGGAGCATATGAGTAAGGTTATTTCATTATTAAATGGGAAGGGGGGCGTTGGAAAAACAACATCCTCTATTAATATAGCAACTGCTATAGCAAAAAAAGGTCACAAAGTTGTTGTTGTTGATACTGATCCTCAAATGAGTATTGGTAACTGGTTTGAAGATAATAAGTGTATATTTGATGTTGTTTATGCAAGCTCTGAAAAAGAGGTTTATTCTATTAAAAAATCCCTAAAGAGCTATGATTTTATAGTGATTGATGGTGCTGCCGCTATTTCTGCGATATCTTCAGCCGCAGTAATGGTTAGTGATTTGGTTATTATTCCTGTTACACCATCACCGCTAGATTTTGCTGCGAGCGCTGCCATTTTAGCGGTAATTGAAGCTCGAAACGAATTACAGCCGGTAAAAGCGAGATTTCTTATTACAAAAAAAATCAATACTGCCAAGATGTTACAGCTTCTTAAGGATTCGATAGTATCAACTGGTGTTGAAACATTAAAGACGGGGATAACACAACGGCAATCTTACATCAAAACTATGTTGGATGGTGGAACGGTCTATGATACTACTGACGGGCAAGCTAAAGGCGAAATAGATCTAATTACAAATGAAATCATGGAGATAATCAACAATGAGTAAGGTACCTCAAATAATGAAGTTGGGGAATAATGCCCATTTAAATAAAGCGCTAAGTGCGATAAAACAACCTTCTCTACCTACTAAAAAATTGCAAATGAATATGCCTGAAGAGTTACATAAACAGTTTAAGTTGACGTGTTTATCTAATGAAGTAGATATGACAAGTGTTGTTATTGAACTAATTGAAAATTGGTTGAAAGAAAATACAGAACAATAATATAAAAATAAACAGAATAATCTTACGATATAAGTTGGTTATTTGTGTATTAATAACCTACCATGATTACATGATTACATGATTACATGATTACATGATTACATGATTACATGATTACATGATTACATGATTACATGATTACATGATTACATGATTACATGATTACATGATTACATGATTACATGATTACATGATTACATGATTGCATAAGCTGTTACTTTGCAGAGGTTTGGAATAGTAACTCAAATGCAGATTTGAAATTATTCGTTTGACAATAAAATTGTAAGTGTAAAGTAGCCATTTTCCCCATCATGAGCCACATTATTATCGACAAGAAACCCAAGCTCTCATTTATCCTACCGAAGATACGCGCGAGATTATTCAGGCGGCTGTGGGGTTATTTGACAGACTTTGGCTTCCGAATGTGAAATACAGCAAAAGTGGCATATTACTTAGTGAATTTTCCCCTTCAGGGCAAGTGCAGCTGAATTTGTTTGAAAGTGGCCATCGTTTTCGTAAAAGCGGGGAGCTGATGCAGACGATTGACCAGATTAATCGCGGAAAAGGGGCTATCTGGTTTGCAGGTCAGGGTATTCAAGCGCAATCCGCCTTATGGAAAATGAAACAGCAATTTCTCTCACCTCGATGGACAACGAAATTTTCGGACATTCCTGTCGTAAAATGCTAATCAATATTTGGTGTTTTTTTGAACATCGTTGATATTCATTCATTAATCAGGTCATTAACCTTGTTATCAACATAGTTATTTAAAGTTATCCACTGATTTTGTGGATACGCCTTTTTTGGGTTTCGGGGCAACGGCTTAATTCTGGCATTGAGCCAGTATTCAGCCGGACATCGGATTGACCCCATTTACACACAGTTGGCGCAGGTTCCCCGTACACTCCTGTTCTCGCGCCTGTTTGGGGCGCGCTCACTGGCTCGCCAAATGTGGACAATGTGGATAACGGTTTTTAACGTCAACCGCTGCGCCTTTTAACGTTTTCAACGTGGCGCAAAGGGCAGGGGTGCAGCTCCCTGGGGGACCGCCCCTGGTTCACTGCTTAGCTACGCTAAGCGTTAATGGCGACTTGCCGTTCGCTTCTCTCGCTGCAAGTCGGGTGCTGCCATCTTCATCACCTGTGTGATTACTCTTTCATCGAGCCCCTCCGCTTGGCCTAAAACATAGCCTCAAGTCGTCATACAGCAAGGGTTAAGTGAACTCCACCAAAATTCTTGCCGCTGCGCTTTCCAACAATTTTGTCTCCGCCCTTGCTTCCTTCCTCGTCTCGGCTCTGTACGGCCTTTGCAGCGGAGGAACTCAACGAAAGAAATCATTAATACAAAGGAGAATTCAAAAATGTCATCACATCAAAACCTTGCAGCTCCAGAATCTAACGAAAGAAGGGGGGAAACCCCACTGACGCATGACCAGAAAGCGGATTTATTGCATTACATTGCGCCATTAACACGGTTATTGGAGTTATTCGAGGGGGGTATTTCACCAGAGTTATACGACGAAGAAATCACGCTGCACAGTGATGCGTTCGATTCCAACAGTATTTTCATGAAAGACGGCTATCCGATTGGCTTTAGTGACAATTTAAACAACATGTTCTATCTGCGTCCTGAACTGATTCAGGCATCTTAGGTGCTAAGGGAGTTGTTGACCCTCCCTTAGCTTAGACACAATAAACTACATAGGTGATTAATATGTCTACATTAGAAACTATCATTAACCCAAAACAACGTAAAGCAAAAAAAAGGCACAAAATCGGGTCATGTATTCAATCCGGTGATTAACCTGTAATATAGGGTAATTTATCGGAGAATATTCATGGCTAAAGTCGATGTAAGGTGCCCATTTTGTCAACAAACTCCCTCAGTGAAAAAACATGGCCTAGGGAGCACTGGTCATCAACGTTATCGCTGCCAAAATTGCTGCCGAAGCTTCCAACTCGATTATAAATATCGTGCTTGCCAACCCGGAACTAAAGATAAAATTATCGACCTCACGATGAATAATGCCGGTATTCGTGATACTGCTAGGGCCCTTCATATCAGCATTAATGCGGTTGTTCGTACTTTAAAAAACTCTCGCCGAAGCAGGTAACTTCTTTACCTCTTGATAATTTGCAGATTGAACTCCTTTGCGAAGTTGATGAACAGTGGTCTTTTGTGGCTAATAAGAAACAACAACGCTGGCTTTGGTATGCCTGGGAACCTCGCCTAAAACGGATTATTGCTCATACATTTGGTCGTCGAAACAAGAGAACTCTTCGTCAGTTACTGGCTTTACTGTCTAGGTTTAATGTGGCTTTTTGGTGCACGGATAAGTTCAGTGCTTATGAGATATTGCCTAAACAAAAACACGTAGCAAGTAAGTTTTATACCCAACGAATAGAAAGAGAGAATTTGAATTTAAGAAATCACTTAAAGCGTCTTAACCGTAAGACGTTAGGTTACTCGAAGTCGCCTGAAATGCATGATAAAATCATCGGCACATTCATCGAGCGGGAGCATTACCTATTGTGATGATCTCTATATTGAATACACGACCTTTTTTTGTTTCTCTGAAACTTCTCATAATCCTCTCCACACTCAGTACTACAAAATGCTAAAGATAATCCCGAAACAGGTTCGTCATGACACCATAAGCATTGCCCATTAGCGCTAACTAAAGTGGGTTTTCTTTTCATTAAAGCAAGCTGATGAAGAATATCATCGCGTTGCTGAATGTGGTCGATATCGTCCATTAAAGTTACCTCTTTAAAAATAGTTCGAAAAATGTTTTATTCTAATTGATTGGTGGACAGAGGATGTTATTCTGAGTTTGCCTTATTGAGATTTAGGGATTTTAGCTAAAATAAGACAAGCTTGTTGATTATCCTGCGCGCAGGCTTGTGTGAGCCAAGGTGTGGCCGCCGAGTAATTTTTTTCACTGTAATACAGGGTACCTAATACTCCTTGGGCATCCGCATCCCCTTGTTCGGCCGCTTTTCGCATCCAATATTTGGCTTTTTCTATACTCGGCTCGCTATCGGGTGTGCCAGAAAGATACTGATAACCTAAGAGCACTTGGGCATCGCTGTCACCTTGCTCTGCCATTTCGCTCAATGATGCTGCACTCACCGCGCCAGCGAGAAAGGCCCATAATGTCAATAGCGTTATCGTGGTATTCCGAAATACATTTTTCATGTTTGCCTTCTTTTATGTTAATGAGGGATTTTGGGGTAACTGCGCCCAGTTCAAGTGTATCGAAAACCCGAGAGGGTGGTGCTGGACCTGAATAAGATAGCCGGCTTGCTGAAATTGTGTTTGGAGACTATGCCAAGCTAAGGCTTCTTTGTCTTCGCTTAAGCGGGGGTATTGCTCCGCAGCGAACATTAATTGGATTTCGCCTTGCTGATGAATTTCAGGATTACGCAACTCCATGACTAATTGCCCCATTACACGCTGACTCTCTTGTTTGATTGAGTCAAATAAGCCCCCTTGAGCTTTACGATAAGTGTAATGTAAAAAAATGGCTTTCGGAATAATCATGTTTATTCTCTTATTTGAGTCTTTTGTTGTGAATTACGAATACCAAGTTAATTTATTGTCATATTATTCACAAGTGTAGATAAATAATCACAGGTAATCCGACGAGTAGCGCATAAATCATAATGATAATTAATTTCGTATTTAGCGTCATTTTTTTCAATGTAAATATCCTTTCTTTCATTTTATGAGAATTCTGTTACGTCTATCAATAATTGATTATTGAGATGAGTCTCTGTTCGTATTATTCCCCTCGACTTACTGATTTCTATTTGTTTTATTTTGTATCAAAGTGTAACTCAGTGTTTTTTGATTTTTAAATTCACATAAGGTGTATTCACTAGCTATCTTTGTTTATGTTTTCATTAAAAAGGTAATGTAAACGAATAAAGCGTGAAATAAGTACATTTGAGAACTGTGTAAGAATATATCGATCGTCAATGGCGATCAATATTACATTTAACGATAGTCAAAAACTATTGATCTTATAATGCTTAAATGGAATAAACGATTGGAAACACGCAAAAAAAGCGTTTTTAATGCACCAAAGTGAAATTTGATTTGATTTGTGTCTGTTAATCACCGCCACATTTGATTTAAATGGATTAACGACCTTTTAGAATATTAGTTGGAGAAGGTTTTATTATGAAAATTATCGAAATTCAAAACCAAAAAAATATTCCACTCTCCCACTATGTGGGGCAGTTAATTCGAAAAGCGCGTATCCAAAATGGAATAACGGGAACGGAGTTGGCCAAGCAAGTTTATTTAAGTCAGCAACAAATCTCACGGTATGAACGTGGACAAACTGGATTTCAACTCGATGTTTTATTGCGGTTACTTTCGGCGCTTAATATGAATGAATCGGAAATGAAAGCGTTTTTTTCTCATGTCGTTGAACAAACCGAGAAATTACCGGAAGGAATTAAAGCGTATTCAGAAGATTATTTTAAATAAATTATGAATATTCATTTGCATTAATTAAATTAATTACTAATTTCTGCGTTATCTCTTTATCGATATTTTAAATATCGACAGGTATTTTTATAACCATAATATGGGATGTCTTAACATGAAAAAACGTCTGGCTTTCGTCGCTTTTGCATCATTGGCTTTAGCCGCATGCAGCTCGGTGCCTCAAAAAAAAGTGACTTCAACGATTTCAAAGCCGAATGCCCCGAAAACGGCGACGGTATCGACCAATAATGAAACTAATTTAGCGGCCACGGCTTATGGTCAAAATAAACAGTTACGCTCTCAGGGGATTGTCATTGCGTCAACCCGCAATGCCTGTGTGGACAGTTTTAATTTTCTTAAAGGACTTAATCAAGGGCAATTTGATAATTATTCAGCCGATTACAGCAAAATTAACCAAAACTATACGTTCTTAAATATTAATAAAGAAATTATGGATAAAGACTCAAAAGAGCTGCTCTCCATGACACTGAACAAAAAACTGGACACCTTGTGTGCCAAAGTCCAATACGCGGGTTTTATTGGCGTGAAAGACCGACTCAAGGCGTTATCCGATATTTAATTATTTAAACGATAGACTTTTTCTTTGTTTCTTTTTTGTTCACTTGGTGGGGCTCCCTGGCAAGTGAACGTTGTGCTATCACTAGGAGTTAGGTATGTCATCTCAGGTATCGTCGTTACCGTATTATTCAAAAACCCGGCGATTAACAGCTTATATTTTGCTGGTTATTCAGCTGTTCTTACCCATTTCGGTGGCTTTTTCGGCGGTCGTTCAGGCGGCAGAGCAAGAAAGTCTGGACATGATGAGTACCATGAGTGGCATACAAGCGTTGATGGAGGGTAATGAGGGGGCGACACCTGAATCGACGACCTCGCCGAATTCTTCAGATAAAAAATCATCTAAAACAGCTTTAGGCGCACTCGGTGTACCGAATTTTACCGTTCGTGACCCTAATGATTTTTCTGCGCCGCCTTTGCATGACACTACGGTTCGCCAGGACGATATTTTAAGCGCCTTGCCCACCTTAGGGTTAGCAGAAACAGAAGATGAAAATAAAGCTTCACCGGAAACTCAAGTGGCACAAGGGGCATCGCAAGCCGGTCAATTATTATCGAATGGGGATGCGGTGGATGCGTCCATTGGATACGCTCGAAGTTTAGGGGAAAACTTGATTAACCAGCAAATTACTGACTGGCTGAATCAATACGGCAAAGCCCGTGTTCAATTGGGGACGGATAAAACCGGGGATGCGGATTTACTGCTGCCTTTGATTGATAAAGCGAATAGTTTGGTGTTTAGTCAGGTGGGTATTCGGGCAAACGAAGACCGTAACACGACCAATTTGGGGCTTGGGTATCGTCAATACCAAGCGGATTGGATGTGGGGTGTGAACAGTTTCTACGACTATGACATCACCGGGGGCAACTCTCGCGTGGGGGTGGGTTCTGAGCTGTGGTTTGATTATTTAAAATTTGCCGGGAACGGCTATTTTCGTTTAACCGATTGGCATCAATCGGACTTGCACGCGATGCGTGATTACGATGAACGTCCAGCGAATGGATTTGATTTGCGTGCTGAGGGGTATTTACCGAGCTACCCGCAATTGGGGGCGTATGCCAAATATGAACAGTATTTTGGCAAAGGGATAAGTCTAAGTGACAGTGGCGTTTCTGCGAGTGACTTAAAAGATGACCCATCGCGTTCCACATTGGGGGTGAGTTATACCCCGTTCCCGCTAATGACGTTGAAAGGCGAAACCTCTCGAGGCGACTCGAATGATAGCCGCTTAGGGCTGGAATTGACTTACCGATTTGGCGTGCCATTAAACCAACAATTAGACCCAGAGTATGTGGATTTAATGCGTAACCTGGCCGGTAACCGGTACGACTTTGTTGACCGTAACTACAACATTGTTATGCAGTACCGTAAGCAAGAGCTATTAACCATTTCGTTACCGGACAGTATGACGGCGGAAGCAGCCGCATTATTGCCAGTGACGGCCACGGTCAATAAATCGAAATACGGGTTAAAAAGTATTGCGTGGTCTGCACCAGAGCTGATAGCGCAAGGTGGGCAAATTCAGGTCACATCACCGACCACGATAAACTTAACCTTGCCGGCTTACGTATTCCAAACGCGAGCGAATGAACCTCAAAGTTACCGCGTTTCTGCGGTGGGAACCGACAATGAAGGGAATACGTCGAACACGGCGGTCATGTGGGTGAATGTGAAACCTTCCCAAGAGACCGTCGCTTCGCTGACGTTGTCACCAAATACGGTATTACTGGCGAATAACAGTGATACGTATACGGCGACGGCGCTTATCCAGAATGAAAAAGGGGAAGCATTGGTTGACAAGGATGTCACTTTTACCGTGAGTGGATTTACCGACAATGAAAAGGTGACGCTGACGGGCGGTAATGGTGAGTCAGGTCAATCGGTGACGGTGAGAACGGATAGCCAAGGTCAGGCACTCATCACGATAAAAAGTAAAATTGCGGGTGATGGGGTACTGAAAGCGACCATGAAAAATGGGAACTTCCGGAATGCGACGTTGCGTTTTGCTGCGGATGCGAGTACAGCCCAAATCACCGAGTTAGTCTTAACCGATGATAAAGCGGTGGCGAACGGAAAGGCCACCAATGTGGCGGTGGCGACGGTTAAAGACCAATTTGGTAATGTGGTGGAAGGCTTTGATTTAGAAAGCTCTGCGAGTAATGGTGCGGTCGTCGTGACACCGTCACAAGTGACGAATACGCAAGGTCAAGTGACGACCTCATTTACGAATATGGCGGCAGGTAGCTCAGTATTAACAGTTAAAGGGAATAGTACAGGGACGCAAAAAACGGTTACGGCCCAATTTATTGCGGATATTAGCACGGCGAAAATCGCCAGCGTTGTGGTTGATAAAGACAATGCGGTAGCGAATGGGCAAGACCGTAATACCGTGACAGTAACGGTCGTGGATGGAAATGGGAATGTCTTAGCGAATGCCCCGGTGACAATTACAGTTCCAGGTGCCGCGAAATACAGTACACAGCCGGCGAATGGACTGACAAACAGCCAAGGTCAGTTGGTGATTAACTATACGAACACCAAAGCAGGGACGGAAAATTATTCGGTGAGCATCAACAACAGCCAAGAGATGGCGGTGCTGACCTTTAAGGCGGATAGCGCTAACCCAAGTGTGAGCCAATCCAAACTGACCGTTTCACCAAAAACGATTAAAGCGGATGGGGCTGAAACGGCAAATATTACCTTAATATTGAAAGATAAATTTGGAAATACAATTTCAGGCCAAACGGTAGCATTCAGTACGACACTGGCGAATACGACTATCAGCGCAACACAAGACAATGGTCAAGGTGACTATTTATCGACGATTTCAGGCACCCAAATTGGGGATGCGCCGATTTCGGTGTTAGTCAACGGCAAGACTCTGGCTGTCAATTCAGACAGTGTTACCTTAGTTGCGACTTCACCGGTACAAGCCACATCGAGTATTTCGGTTGATAAAGCCAGTTACGTTGCAGGCGGTGAAATTCTTGTTACCGTCACGTTAAAAGACATGAACGGGAATATTGTCGTTGGTCAATCTCCGTTATTAACCTCCTCGGCAGTCTCAGTAGCGAACGCAGAAGTTAAGTCCGGTACCCGTTGGATAGATAATAACAACGGGTCTTATTCTCGAGCATATCTTGCGAACACGGCAGGGACTGGCTTACTGGCAACATTACAGCTCAGTGATTGGAGTGGCGATACGGTGTCATCACCTTATGCCATTACTTCCGGAAGTGCGGTCGCGTTAAATTCAACCATTGCGGTTGATAAAGCGACTTACGCATCGGGTGATGAAATTAATGTCACTGTGATGCTGAAGGATGCACAAGGTAACCTCGTCAATGGTCAAGCTGAGTTGTTAACCAGCACCACGGTTAAGGTTCCAAATTCAAGTCTTAAAACAGGGGCAAATTGGATTGATAATGGGGATGGGACTTACACGACTACGTATGTGGCCGAAAAAGCGGGGAGCAAGCTAAATGCGACACTTCAGTTAACCGGCTGGTCTAGCGCGAAAACATCCTCACCGTACGCAATCACTGCGGGTGATGCCGTGCCATTAACGTCATCAATTACGGTTGATAAGTCGAGCTATACGGCTGGCAGCGATATTGTGGTGACGGTTGGATTAAAGGATAAACAAGGTAACGCTGTTAATGGTCAAGCGTCTGCGTTAAGTCCGACTACAGTGACAGTGCCGAATGCGACACCAAAAGCGAACAGCAGCTGGGTGGATAACGGTAATGGTACATATACAGGAACGTATGTGGCCAATACGACAGGCACTAATTTAAAAGCGCAAGTGCAACTGAGTGGATGGAGTAGCACAGTTTCTTCTTCTGTGTATACGATTACCGCAGGTAATGCGGTGCAAGTGAACTCATCGGTGACGGTAGATAACAGCACGTATACGGCAGGCAGTGATATTACGGTGACGGTAACGTTAAAAGATGCCGAAGGTAACGCGGTCAGCGGTCAAGCGTCGGCGTTAACCCAGGACACGGTGACGGTGCCGAATGCGACGCCAAAAGCAAGTGGCAATTGGGTGGATAATGGTGATGGTACGTACACAAAAACCTATGTGGCGAACACGGCAGGGTCAAACTTACAAGCCGAGGTGAAACTGACGGATTGGGCAGGCGGTGTGGCGTCGGGGGCGTATGCGATCACCGCAGGTAATGCAGACCAAGCCAACTCATCGGCGATGGTCGATAACACCACATACGTGGCGGGAACCGATATCACGGTGACGGTGACGTTAAAAGATGCACAAGGTAACGCGGTCAGCGGCCAAGCGTCAGCATTAACCAGCAGCACGGTGACCGTGCCGAATGCGACCCAGAAAGCGAGCAGTCGCTGGGTGGATAATGGTAACGGCACGTACACGGGGACCTATGTCGCCAATACCACTGGTACCGGTTTGAAAGCCAGCGTCAAGTTGACCGATTGGACAAGTGCTGTTGAGTCAGCCGCGTACGCGATTACATCAGGGAGTGCAGACCAAGCGAATTCATCGGTGACGGTAGATAACACTACCTATACAGCGGGCGGTGATATCACGGTGACGGTGACGTTAAAAGATGCACAAGGTAACGCGGTCAGTGGTCAAGCATCCGCGTTGACAGGGACGGTGACGGTACCGAATGCGACGCCAAAAGCGAGCAGCAATTGGGTGGATAATGGGGATGGCACGTACACAAAAACCTATGTGGCGAATAGTGTAGGGGCAAACTTACAAGCCGAGGTGAAACTGACGGATTGGGCAGGCGGTGTGGCGTCGGGGGCGTATGCGATCACCGCAGGTAATGCAGACCAAGCCAACTCATCGGTGATGGTCGATAACACCACATACGTGGCCGGAACCGATATCACGGTGACGGTGACGTTAAAAGACGCTGAAGGTAACGTTGTTAATGGTCAAGCGTCGGCGTTAAGTCCGACTACAGTGACAGTCCCGAATGCGACCCAGAAAGCGAGCAGTCGCTGGGTGGATAATGGCGATGGCACGTACACCGGAACGTATGTGGCGAACACCGTGGGCACGGGCTTAAAAGCCAGCGTCAAGTTGACCGATTGGACAAGTGCTGTTGAGTCAGCCGGGTATGCGATTACGGTGGGCAAAGCAGCACAAAGTACCTCAACAGTAGTGGTTGATAACACCACATACGTGGCGGGAACCGATATCACGGTGACGGTGACGTTGAAAGACGCTGAAGGTAACGTGGTCAGCGGCCAAGCGTCAGCATTAACCCGCAGCACGGTGACCGTGCCGAATGCGACCCAAAAAGCGAGTAGTCGCTGGGTGGATAATGGGGATGGTACGTATACCGGGACCTATGTCGCGAATACCTCCGGTACCGGCTTGAAGGCCGAGGTGAAACTGACGGATTGGACAGCCGGTGTGACGTCGGTGGCGTATGCCATTACGGTCGGTAATGTTGTTGAAGCGACTTCAACCATTACGGTGAATAACACCACGTATGTGGCCGGCAGTGACATTATTGTTACGGTGACGTTGAAAGACGCCGAAGGTAACGCGGTCAGCGGCCAAGCGTCAGCATTAACCCGCAGCACGGTGATCGTGCCGAATGCGACCCAAAAAGCGAGCAGTCGCTGGGTAGATAATGGGGATGGCACGTATACCGGGACCTATGTCGCGAATACCTCCGGTACCGGCTTGAAGGCCGAGGTGAAACTGACGGATTGGACAGGCGGTGTGACCTCGGGGGCGTATGCCATTACGGTCGGCAATGTTGTTGAAGCGACTTCAACCATTACGGTGAATAACACCACGTATGTGGCCGGCAGTGACATTATTGTTACGGTGACGTTGAAAGACGCCGAAGGTAACGCGGTCAGCGACCAGGCGTCAGCATTAACCAGCAGCACGGTGACCGTGCCGAATGCGACGCAAAAAGCGAGCAGTCGCTGGGTGGATAATGGCGATGGCACGTATACCGGCACCTATGTCGCGAATACCTCCGGTACCGGTTTGAAAGCCAGCGTCAAGTTGACCGATTGGACAAGTGCTGTTGAGTCAGCCGGGTATGCGATTACGGTGGGCAAAGCAGCACAAAGTACCTCAGCGGTCGTGGTTGATAACACCACGTATGTCGCGGGAACCGATATCACGGTGACGGTGACGTTGAAAGACGCCGAAGGTAACGCGGTCAGCGGCGAAGCGTCAGCCTTAACCAGCAGCACGGTGACCGTGCCGAATGCGACGCAAAAAGCGAGCAGCCGTTGGGTAGACAATGGCGATGGCACGTACACCGGAACGTATGTGGCGAACACCGTGGGCACGAGCTTAAAAGCCAGCGTCAAGTTGACCGATTGGACAAGTGCTGTTGAGTCAGCCGGGTATGCGATTACGGTGGGCAAAGCAGCACAAAGTACCTCAACAGTCGCGGTTGATAACACGACGTATGTGGCGGGAACCGATATCACGGTGACGGTGACGTTGAAAGACGCTGAAGGTAACGCGGTCAGTGGCCAGGCGTTAACGGATACGGTGACCGTGCCGAATGCAACCCAGAAAGCCAATAGCAATTGGGTGGACAATGGGGATGGCACGTACACCGGAACGTATGTGGCGAACACCGTGGGCACGGGCTTAAAAGCCAGCGTTAAGTTGACGGATTGGTCAAGTGCTGTTGAGTCAACTGGGTATGCGATTACCGTCGGCGATGCGGCACAAAGTACCTCAGCGGTCGTGGTCGATAACACGACGTATGTGGCGGGAACCGATATCACGGTGACGGTGACATTGAAAGACGCTGAAGGTAACGCGGTCAGTGGCCAGGCGTCAGCATTAACCGATACGGTGACGGTGCCGAATGCGACTCAGAAAGCCAATAGCAATTGGGTGGACAATGGGGATGGCACGTACACCGGAACGTATGTGGCGAACACCGTGGGCACGGGCTTAAAAGCCAGTGTGAAGTTGACGGATTGGTCAAGTGCTGTTGAGTCAACTGGGTATGCGATTACCGTCGGTGATGCGGCACAAAGTACCTCAACAGTCGTGGTCGATAACACCACGTATGTGGCGGGAACGGATATCACGGTGACGGTGACGTTGAAAGACGCTGAAGGTAATTTAGTCAGCGGCCAGGCGTCAGCATTAACCGATACGGTGACGGTGCCGAATGCGACCCAAAAAGCCAATAGCAATTGGGTGGACAATGGGGATGGCACGTACACCGGAACGTATGTGGCGAACACCGTGGGCACGGGCTTAAAAGCCAGTGTGAAGTTGACGGATTGGTCAAGTGCTGTTGAGTCAACTGGGTATGCGATTACCGTCGGTGATGCGGCACAAAGTACCTCAACAGTCGTGGTCGATAACACCACGTATGTGGCGGGAACGGATATCACGGTGACGGTGACGTTGAAAGACGCTGAAGGTAATTTAGTCAGCGGCCAGGCGTCAGCCTTAACCGATAGCACGGTGACGGTGCCGAATGCGACCCAGAAAGCCAGTAGCAATTGGGTGGACAATGGGGATGGCACGTACACCGGAACGTATGTGGCGAACACCGTGGGCACGGGCTTAAAAGCCAGTGTGAAGTTGACGGATTGGTCAAGTGCTGTTGAGTCAACTGGGTATGCGATTACCGTCGGTGATGCGGCACAAAGTACCTCAGCGGTCGTGGTCGATAACACCACGTATGTGGCGGGAACGGATATCACGGTGACGGTGACGTTGAAAGACGCTGAAGGTAATTTAGTCAGCGGCCAAGCGTCAGCATTAACCGATACGGTAACGGTGCCGAATGCGACCCAAAAAGCCAATAGCAACTGGGTGGACAATGGGGATGGCACGTACACCGGAACGTATGTGGCGAACACCGTGGGCACGGGCTTAAAAGCCAGTGTGAAGTTGACGGATTGGACAAGCGGTGTGACCTCAGGGACATATGCGATTACCGTCGGTGATGCGGCACAAAGTACCTCAACAGTCGTGGTCGATAACACGACGTATGTGGCGGGAACGGATATCACGGTGACGGTGACGTTGAAAGACGCTGAAGGTAATTTAGTCAGCGGCCAAGCGTCAGCATTAACCGATACGGTAACGGTGCCGAATGCGACCCAAAAAGCCAATAGCAACTGGGTAGATAATGGTGATGGCACGTATACCGGCACCTATGTAGCCAATACTACCGGTACCGGTTTGAAAGCCGAGGTGAAACTGACGGATTGGAATAACGCCGTTATATCTGCACCGTATGCTATTGAGCCAGATGTTAATTCAGCTAATATTGAATTAACTTGGGTTAATTCAATGGATTTATCATTGTCTAATGGTACAGATTTAAATGAAATAGAAGCCGTAATTAAGGATGCTAATGGTAATGTTATCCCAGAGGCTAGATTTAACGTTAGTTTGCCTAATGGTTTGTCATTAAGTGGTGTTTCTAATCCGCTGACTGTCGATAATGATGGAATATTGAAATTTAATGTAGCAAGTACTTCTTTTGGCAAAATGGAGATAAAAGCGACAGTTGAATCATCAGGAAATTCATCATCGACAACGGTAAACTTTTCGCCAGTAAATCTAACGTTAACGGTTAATATTAATAATTAAATGACCATGAAGTGAGAATGCTGAATAAAAGCATTCTCACTCTAAGCAAGAGATATAAATGATATGAAATTAAAGTTATTTTTTTCAGCTGGTCTTTTATTTTTTTCGGGAGCAGCTCTTTCCGCAACAAATTGTGTTGTGACCCCGGACACTGATTTTACGGTTGAGTTATCTTCTATTAATATTAATCCTGGTGCTCAAGTGGGTGATATTGTCGGAGAGTCTGAAATAATTGAAAGGCAAATATTATGTAATTATGATTCAACCCCAGAGTATAATCGTATACAAGCCTATTATAATGGTAGTAATAATATAGGCACAGGGGTTTTTATCGAAAAACAATACCCGGGCACATCAGAAGTGAGTAGATGCGAAGCTATGGAGTCTGGTTATCCAGGCCTAGGAATTGTTTGGTTTAATTATAATACAGCAAATCCAACTCGTTGGTTATGTGCATCTATACCTGAAGGTGGTGGAATATTCGCTCGGAACTTGGTATCAGGAATAACAAGAACTATTAGAGATCAAATTTTTTTAGTGAAAACGGGTCCAATCGAAACTGGAAATTTTAAATTTGATCGAACTTATCAGTTTGAAGAGCGTCCAAACAGTTCAAACCATTTACCTGATTTTGGTCCACTTTATAAAGTTATTCTTTCAGGGGAGAGCCAAATCGAGGCTCCGGTATGTACTGCAACTAATTCAAGTGCAAATCAAGAGTATTTAGTTTCTAATATATCAAATGATTCAAAAAGTGATATTAGTCAAAGTATAAATATTTCATGTACAGGATATATTGAAGACGGTACAGTTGTTCCTTTCCAGTTTTTAACTAAAGATGGTATTTTTGCTCAAAATAATCAATATTACGCATCTTCTGTTAAAGGGCTAGGTATAAATGTCAGCTATAAAATAGATAGAGATACTAATTTTATTAAGTTAATACCTTCGCAAAAAGGAGTTATAAATGTGCCTATTTTTTCTGGTAAGTCAGCATTAGACTTTAGAATAGAACCTTATATTGAAAAGGATAGTGGTGTTTATCCATTGAGCGATAGTGCTAGTTTCAATATAAATATTAAAGCAGGGGGCTAAATTTAAATTGCCATAGAGTGGCATTGAAATATAACTTTATCAGAAACGCTTAAGTTTTTTATAAAGTTAACCAATAGATAAAAAATAATTGATGGTTATCTGTTTTTACTCCCTAAGACTTAGAGGATAAGCGTAATGACTTCCTATAAAATATTTTATATTCTTATGATTGGTTTTTTTTGTTTTAAAACTGCTTATGTGAGTAAGTATTGTGAAGTGTTATCGAGTACAAGTGATTATGTAGTTACAATTCCTCCATTAAATATAAGCACTGCAACTCAGTTGAGCCGTTTTCAGTCATTGCAGATTTTGGCTATTTTTCTAAAAAAAATTAGTAATGTTCCTAGTAATATTATGAATATTAAAGTTATTGTAAATACAGTTTCTTATAAAGATAAAGTGAAATATACAATTAACTAAAATAATTAATTTTTTCCATGGTGTGTCATATAGGTCCGATATCGATAATGATACATGTTTGGCCCACTATATACAGAAGTATTCTTCTAATTTGAGAGGTATGACTATGAGGTTAGGGATTTTTATTTATGTTGGTTTATTATTTTTTTCAGGCTCTGTATTTGCTGAAAAATATTGTCAAACAACACCATCCTCTTTCTCAATTAATATTGAGAATATTAATGTATTACCAGGGGCTAAAATTGGAGATATAGTTGGTCAGTCGGAGCTTCAACAGAAAACAACGAAATGTAGTGGTGCTCCAGCAAGTGAAGTTGCTTATACAAATACAAGACAAAATATAGGTGCAGGTGTTTATGTTAATTGGCCATCTTATCCAGTGGGACCTGGTTATACTGAAAATTGTGAAGCTATGGAGTCTGGGTTTCCAGGATTAGGGATTGCTTGGGTTAATTTTAATTCAGTTGCAGGTATGTGGGTATGTGCATCAATTAATGCAGATGGGCAAATTAATCGTGGATTGCCAATAAATGGCGAAAATACTATATATGACCAGATTTTTTTAGTAAAAACAGGAGTGATAGGTAATGGCAGTGGTGAGAATGAAGTGTTTGATTTTAATAAGACATTTCAATTTGATGAAGCCATTATGAATGGTGATGGAAGTGTTAAAAATAATTATGGCCCATTATATACGATGACATTAAGTGGAAATACTGAGATTCAAGCTCCTATTTGCACTGCTATATCTGCATCTGATTCATTTAATTTCGATACAGAAGATGCTGTAAGCAAATCATATACAAGTTCGCCTCTACAGATTATCGAAGTTAATTGTTCAGGAGTGATTGAAAATGGAACTCTTGCATCTTTTAAATCTATTTCAGATTACGGGGTGTTTTCACTTGATAATAGCTACTTTGCTACTTCAGACTCTAGTGTCGGCGTTACAGTAGAGTATACAGAAAATAATGAATCTACATTCCACACATTAAAACCTAGTGATGATATAAAAGTTCCTATTATAAATAATAAAGCTACCATTAATTTTAAGTATACTCCTTATGTTAAAGGTGATTCAGGAACTTATCCTTTAGATAAAAATATTCAGTTTAATTTAAAGTTAAATAATGGCAATCAATCCTAACTATAAGTTTTTGGTATGAGCGACTTGTCTGTTTTTAGCAATCAAAATAGGACTATTTTTATGTTTTTATTTCAATTTTCAGGTCTATTTTAATGAAAGAATTACGTTTTTTAATATATTTTATCTGTTTTGTTTTTTGTGCGTTTGTTTTTTATATACACGATTTCATTATTAGTGCTATTGAACATAATGTTGCGATTAATATTCTCATTTCTGTTATTTTGGTTGGCGGCATTATTTTTGCTTTAATCTCAACGTTTCAAATTAGCCGTAAACAACTTTCATGGAAAAAAATAGAACAACAAGATGATGTGGCTAATGATTCTTTAGTTTTAGGGGTTTTTGACCATCAATTTAGTGATATTTTTACCGTCGATGAAAAAAAACAAAAAGAATTATTGGCTACATGGATAGAATCCTGTGATTGGAAAAGTCGAATATTAGAATATTTATCAGGAACGCTCATTGGGTTAGGACTATTGGGGACCTTTATTGGTTTAATGGGCATGATGGGGTCTATTTCTGGAGTATTATCGGCTTCGGGTGATGGGGGGGAGTGAGCAGATGGTACAGGCAATATCTGTGCCACTCGGCAGCATGTCTGGCGCCTTTTCTGCCTCATTAATGGGGTTGATGTCCTCTTTATTTACAGGGCTGTTAGCGATTTTAGTGGATAAGCTTAATTCACGGTTTGTCGAATCGGTAAAGACCTGGATTTATAATAAAAACAGTCAAACGCAATCAGAGAAAGAGACCGAAACTCCGTTATTTTATCCATCATCGTCATTAGAGCCATTAACGCATCAGTTAATTCAGAGTAGCTTTACACGAATTAATGCGTTTTGCCATCAAACGGAAGAATACTTAATTGCGATGGACTCAAAGTTAGAGGCGTTTAAAAATCGACTTGCGCAAGGATTCGATTTATTAACCCGTGAAATTACAAAAATAAATAATGTGACAGATTCGGTTAATCAATTAAATGAAACTATTATTGTGAGTAATGAACAGTTACGACATGAGGTTGAAAATACTCGACAGGAATTGGGTAAATTAAATACATTAAGTTTAACGCTCTCTGAAAATATCACACATGAAGTATTGATTAATCGACAAGATATTCTACAACTGAATGCGCTTTCAGAAACTGTTAGTCAGCGTTTAGAAAAATATAAACAACATTTGGATAAAGGGTTATTAAATACGGCCAATAATGACCGAGAAATGTCAGCGATATTAAACGAAATTAAAGTGGCCTCCGATAATTTAGAGACATCGGGTCGCTATAATAAAGAGAATATTGACCGAATTCTGACGATACAAGCGATTTGTCATGATGCGGGATTGGTTTCATTGGATGAAATTGTAAAAGCAAAACACTATTTAGAGACTCTATTACCGACGAATACAGCCAACATAAACAATGTAGAGTAATGTATGAATAAAAAGACGACCTTGTTAGCGGGATTCTTATTTTCGTCTATGGCGGTATCGGCTGGGGCACCGTTATCCTTGTCGGAAGCCATTCATTTGGCCGATGAGTACAGCTTTGATGTTAAAAAAGTGACGTTTGAAGCGAAAGCCGCCGCGGCGCGAGTTGACCAAGCGTATGCCGCGTACTGGCCTAAAATTGATTTGATTGCGAAAACCAACAATGTGTGTACTGGAGAAAGTCAGGACTACAGTGCTTCCAGTGACCAGCTATCTCAAATTAATGCGGCATTATTATATACGCTGTACGATTTTGGGGTTCGCTCTGCGCAAGTGGATGCAGCGAAATATGCCTTAGAAAGCAGTGAAATTAAGGTGACGTTGCAAAAAGAAATTTTAATTTATGACACGTTCAGTGCCTTTATCCAATACGATTCTGCTGTGCAACAAGAACAATTATCACTGGATTATTTAAATCAAGTTAAACAATTACAGCAGTTGATTAATCAGCGTATTGCCGCTGGGTTTAGCGCGCGTTCAGATAAAGTTCGCGGTGACTTAGCGCTTTCTGAAGCAAAATCCCGTGTTGAAATGGGTCATGTATTCAATCCGGTGATTAACCTGTAATATAGGGTAATTTATCGGAGAATATTCATGGCTAAAGTCGATGTAAGGTGCCCATTTTGTCAACAAACTCCCTCAGTGAAAAAACATGGCCTAGGGAGCACTGGTCATCAACGTTATCGCTGCCAAAATTGCTGCCGAAGCAGGTAACTTCTTTACCTCTTGATAATTTGCAGATTGAACTCCTTTGCGAAGTTGATGAACAGTGGTCTTTTGTGGCTAATAAGAAACAACAACGCTGGCTTTGGTATGCCTGGGAACCTCGCCTAAAACGGATTATTGCTCATACATTTGGTCGTCGAAACAAGAGAACTCTTCGTCAGTTACTGGCTTTACTGTCTAGGTTTAATGTGGCTTTTTGGTGCACGGATAAGTTCAGTGCTTATGAGATATTGCCTAAACAAAAACACGTAGCAAGTAAGTTTTATACCCAACGAATAGAAAGAGAGAATTTGAATTTAAGAAATCGCTTAAAGCGTCTTAACCGTAAGACGTTAGGTTACTCGAAGTCGCCTGAAATGCATGATAAAATCATCGGCACATTCATCGAGCGGGAGCATTACCTATTGTGATGAACTCTATATTGAATACACGACCCTTTTTTTTGAGCAAATTGCTGATGAAGCGACTGAAATGAACAAAGAAGTCGATGATTATAATGTCATTATATGTCTTCCTCAATTGAGAAGCTGACTGGCAATGGCTCAGCATATAGCTCCCATCAACCATAATGTAATAGTGTTCCCTTAACCAGTTGATTTATATTTTTAATATTCATTACCATATTAATCGTCTTTAATTTTTAAAGACCAACGACTTCCGCCATACAGTGTTGAACCAATGATTTCTTCCCATATATCGTGTTCGGTGAGTAAGTGTTTAATCGATTGGAATTCGATATGCGTTAAAACGCCTTCTTCTTCCCCATTTTGTGATAGCAAAAGATAACCTTCAGGTATGCGAACCGAGGATTGAAAGGCGGCCTTTGCAGATAAACGATAAAATGTGGTGATTGTATATCCTCGACGTAATAGTCCGAGGAGTTGTTCTGTTGGTATCGCCATACGTTTTTCCTCTCTAAATAGAGTACCGGTTATTTTTGTTGATAACGTAGTTGAATTCGGCAGACTTGAGAACAGCTATAGCCAGTAGCCTCAGCGGTTTCACGAATACTCAGTCCTTTGTTTTTTCGGTAATAAATCACTTTTTCATGACGCTCTTTATCCGCTCGCTTTCCTTTGTATTTACCTAAAGTTTGGGCGCGTTGGATACCTTGTTTTTGTCGTTCGCGGCGATTGATCCAATCTTTGTGGGACATGGCTGCCATCAAATCAATCAACATGGTATTAATAGCAGAAAGTACAGCTTGTGTGATAGGGTCATTTTGTGTGGGATCTTGATTATTTAAGGCTTGCCAAGATGTTGGAATATCGAGGCTGACAATCCGTAGCTCATGTTGCTCTATTTGTTTTTTTAATTTTAACCAATCGGTGTTATTTAATCGAGTGAGCCTATCAATTTGTTCAACTAATAAAATATCACCTTGTTGACTATCACTGAGTAAACGCGAAAGTTCAGGGCGTTCTAATTTTGTGCCACTAATATGCTCGCGATAATAATTTGCAATTCGTCCTCCTCGTTCTTCAACAAAATCATTTAGCATATTTTTTGCTCTATCTGCATATTGATCTTCAGAAGAGGCTCTGAGGTAAGCTCGTATGAACATATTTTCACCAATCTATCGCATTTAAATTATCTCTTTAAAAGTATCGCATATAGGTTATTGCATTGATACTGATTTGATGCATTTTAGATTATCGCTTTGGGGTATACTCTAAGGCTATAGCCTGTTTTGTTAAAAATACTACAGTGACGTGACCAGTCTTAGCTGACTTTTTCACTGAAGTATTTATGAGCTTTAGGTATTAGTAAAAATGGCGTCGAGGGCTGAAATAATTGCGCTTCTGGATGATGCTGCGTTACAAATAAAATCTTTTTTATTAATTTTTGTTGTATCTAAAAACGTAATAGCAGGTGTAAATATATAATAATTGTAATGCTCAATAGACAATACAGGCGTTATTCTTTTTTTATTGAGGGTAATATCATTTGTTGACACAAGAGGAACAACAATCCTTGTTGTTAAATCATCAAAGTAATCATTTTGAAGAATAAGATAAAATGGCCAAAGCTTATTCGTTTTAGCTGAAGGATTGCGGTAAACATCAAATTGCTTTGGCATTACAAACTCCCAAAGAAATCATCGTCAGTCAGCATTCCTGATTTAACCATAAATTGATTCATTGCTTGGATATCCTCTTTTTCCTTTTCACGCTCGATACTTTTAGCTTCTATTGCTTGAGCTAGAAGGAGATCTAATGTAGCCGATAAATTCATGTCCATGCTTCGAGCTTTATCAACTAATGAGGCTGTCAGGTACACGTTGGTACTCTTTTTGGTATTAATACGGGCGGTGGATCTATTCACAACTATCACTCCTATGCACATAGTTATGCGCATAATTATGGTTGTTGATAGAAAAATAATCAAGTTTTGAGTTTTCTATATGAGCTAGAAAATTTCTGTCATCCTGTATTTCGTTGTGATTTCAAAAGCTATAACAAGGTAGTTCAGTACAACTGAAGTCCTTATGGAGAACTAGTTCTATTAACATGGTGTTTTAGTTACTAAATAGCACCAGTCATTTATAGTTTTGAAAAGGTATACCTAAATCTAACTAGGAAAAATCAATCTTATCTATAAAATTGCTTATTAGCTTATTAGCTTATTAGCTTATTAGCTTATTAGCTTATTAGCTTATTAGCTTATTAGCTTATTAGCTTAGTAGCTTAGTAGCTTAGTAGCTTAGTAGCTTAGTAGCTTAGTAGCTTAGTAGCTTAGTAGCTTAGTAGCTTAGTAGCTTAGTAGCTTAGTAGCTTAGTAGCTTAGTAGCTTAGTAGCTTAGTAGCTTAGTAGCTTAGTAGCTTAGTAGCTTAGTAGCTTAGCAGCTTAGCAGCTTAGCAGCTTAGCAGCTTAGTAGCTTAGTAGCTTAGTAGCTTAGTAGCTTGAGGTTGTTTCTAATATATTGATTTAAAAATAATAATGGGGTTAGTTATGATTATACTAATTGGTTCTCAAAAGGGTGGAGTTGGTAAATCAACTTTATCGGTAAATGTCGCTGGCGAATTAACTCGACTTAATAAATCAGTGATCATAGTTGACGCCGATGATCAGCAATCTGTTATGAGCTGGTATAACAATAGAAATGAAGAACTAAAAAGAATACCTGTTGTTTCTGCATCAGGTAATATTAAAAACACACTTTTAGAACTAAACAAACACTATGATTATGTAATAGCTGATAGTGCTGGTCGTGACAGTCAAGAACTTCGGTCAGGTTTGTTAGCCGCTGATATTTTTATTAGTCCACTAAGACCATCTCAGATGGATTTAGATACAGTAGCCCACATATCTAAGGTGTTTATAACTGCGCTTGATTATAATGAACAGGTTAAAGGTTATGTTGTACTAAACATGTGTCCGACTAATATTTTTATAGATGAAGCAAACCAAGCTGCAGAGGTACTGAATGAATTTCCTCCTCTGAAGCTGATATCATCAAGAATATGTGATAGAAAAATCTATAGAGATACATGGGCTGATAGTATTACAGTTTCAGAAGCTACCAATGAAAAAGCTAAAAATGAAATTACAAGTTTTGTTCAGGAGGTTGTTCTATGAGAAATAGAAAGCCACTTCAATCGGAAGATCAATTTATCAATAATGCAACATCTATACCTGAGATTGCTAATAATACAAACAAAAGAGTAAGAAAATACAAGGCAATATCAACTAGTTTAACTGAACAGTATATAGAGGATATAGATAATTTAATCCATATTTCTGCGGTCGATGGGTTACTTAATGTATCTCGTTCTGATGTGATTAAAGCTGCATTGGATAATTTTAACAACTTATCAAGCGATGAAAAAATATTAAAAAATCAAAGAGGTTAAAGGCTAATTTATAATAACTTAATAACTTAATAACTTAATAACTTAATAACTTAATAACTTAATAACTTAATAACTTAATAACTTAATAACTTAATAACTTAATAACTTAATAGCTTAATAGCTTAATAGCTTAATAACTTAATAGCTTAATAGCTTGGAGCTAAATAAAAAAGATTTGGACATTTGTGTAGTGTAAAAATATACAGTATATTATTACTGTGTATTTATACAGTATTGGTGCGCTATGCAAATCCCTATTTTTGAAAGTCAAATTGCTTGCGGTTTTCCCAGTCCCGCTCAAGATCACATCGAACGTCGCTTATCGCTCGATGCTGAACTTATTCGCTATCCTGAAAGTACCTATTTTCTTCGAGCTTCAGGGGATTCAATGAAGGATGCAGGGATTTTTGACGGCGACTTATTGGTAGTCGAAAGTCACCTGACTGCCCGTCATGGGGAAATCGTGGTTGCTGAATACAACGGCGAGTTTACTTGTAAATACCTACAAATCACACCGACTAAAGCGCTTATTCCCGCTAACAGTCAGTTTTCTGCTATTCCTATCAATGACGATACAGACGTGCAAATCTTCGGTGTCGTTCGTTATGCCGTGCATACCTGTCGGTGAAAAGTATGTTTGCGCTTATCGATGTCAATTCCATGTACACCTCCTGTGAATCTGTCTTTAGGCCTGATTTAAAAGGAAAGCCAATTATTTGCCTTTCAAATAACGATGGGTGCGTCATCGCGCGTTCAGCTGAAGCGAAACCCTATATTCGCATGGGAGCCCCTTATTTTGAAATAAAGTCGATAATCAAACAAAAGCAAGTGGTTGTATTTTCTTCAAATTATCCGCTTTATGCCGATTTTAGTAACCGGTTTATGGCGGTAGTCGCTCAAATCGTGCCTCAAATTGAGGTTTACAGTATTGATGAATGTTTTTGTAACCTTACTGGCATGGATGCGTTGTATTCCTGGCATGAGCTTGGCCATAAATTAAAAGAGGATGTATCCCGGTGTGCGCATTTGCCTGTGGGGGTGGGGATTTCCAGTACCAAAACGCTAGCTAAGTTGGCGAATCATGCCGCCAAAACGTGGAAGAAAACAGGTGGTGTCGTCGATTTAAGTTCGCCCAGTCGTCAGAAGAAACTTATGGCCCTCGTGCCCGTTGGGGACGTTTGGGGAATAGGGCGTAAACTGGCAAAACGCCTGAATCAAAGCGGAATTGAAACTGCCTTGGATTTAAGTCGGTTGTCAACGACCCAGGCGCGCCAAATGTACTCCGTGGTATTAGAACGAACCGTGCGCGAACTGAACGGTGAATCCTGCCTTGAACTTGAAGACGTCGCGCCCGCCAAGCAACAAATTATTTGCTCTCGCTCATTTGGCCATAAAGTCATGGACTACGAGTTGGTTCGCCAATCGGTATGTGCCTTTGCTGAACGTGCAGCAGAAAAACTGCGGGAAGAAAAACAGTATTGTCGATTAGTGACCTTGTGGGTGCAGAGTAGCCATTTTTCCCATCATGAGCCGCACTATTATCGCCAAGAAACCCAAGCTCTCATTTATCCGACCCAAGATACACGCGAGATTCTTCAGGCTGCCGTGGGGTTATTTGACCGACTTTGGCTTCCGAATGTGAAATACAGCAAAAGTGGCATATTACTCAGTGAATTTTCCCCTTCAGGGCAAGTGCAGCTGAATTTGTTTGAAAGTGGCCATGCTTTTCGTAAAAGTGGTGAACTGATGCAGACGATTGACCAGATTAATCGCGGAAAAGGCGCTATCTGGTTTGCAGGTCAGGGGGGGCAATCGCAATCGGCTTTATGGAAAATGAAGCAGCAATTTCTCTCGCCTCGCTGGACAACGCAATTCTCGGATATTCCTATCGTAAAATGCTAATCATTAGGTGATGATTTTTTGAGCAGCGTTGATATTCATTCATTAATCAGGCTATTAACCTTGTTATTAACAGGGCTATTTCAAGTTATCCACTGATTTTGTGGATACGCTTTTTTTGCGTTTTGGGCAACGGCTTCATGCTGGCATTGAGCCAGGCTTAAGCCGAACGCCGGATTGACCCCATTTACACACAGTTGGCGCAGGTTCCCCGTACACTCCCGTTCTCGCGCCTGTTTGGGGCGCGCTCACTGGCTCGCCAAATGTGGAAAATGGGGACAACCGGCTTGAAAGGTCAACCGCTGCGCCTTTTACCGTTTTCAACGTGGCGCAAAGGGCAGGGGTGCAGCTCCCTGCGGGACCGCCCCTGGTTCACTGCTTAGCTACGCTAAGCGTTAATGGCGACTTGCCGTTCGCTTCTCTCGCTGCAAGTCGGGTGCTGCCATCTTCATCACCTGTGTGATTAATCTTTCATCGAGCCCTCCGCTTGGCCTAAAACATAGCCTCGTCTCGTCATACAGCAAGCGTAAAGTGCACTCCACCAAAATTCTTGTCGCTGCGCTTTCCAACAATTTTGTCTCCGCCCTTGCTTCCTTCCTCGTCTCGGCTATGTACGGCCTTTGCAGCGGAGGAACTCGACGAAAGAAATCATTAATACAAAGGAGGATTCAAAAATGTCATCACATCAAAATCTTGCAGCTCCAGAATCTAACGAAAGAAGGGGGAAAGACCTACTGACGCATGACCAGAAAGCGGATTTATTGCATTACATTGCGCCATTAACACGGTTATTGGAGTTATTCGAGGGGGGTATTTCACCGGAGTTATACGACGAAGAAATCACGCTGCACAGTGATGCGTTCGATTCCAACAGTATTTTTATGAAAGACGGCTATCCGATTGGATTTAGTGACAATTTAAACAACATGTTCATGGTTAGGAAATTCGATGAACAGTTTAATGAGTTAATAACGATAAGTTTCGGTATCAAAGTCTGTTAAAGGGTCTCTATCGTATTTAAACCTAACCATGATAACGTGTAATCGCGCTTTTTTTAACCAAAAACTGAAATAATAGGCACACTGATCTTAGGCCGCGGTTTGTAACCATCGCTTTTTAGCCATTTTATCCCGCCTTTCTGACAGCAAAGTCACCGCGTGTAGACCTTTTTCCGCACTCATAAACCGCAGTCGGTTGCCACATAAAATGCATTGGTACGGATCGGTGTTTAAAAACCCTTTGATAAGCGCTGCAAAGCCCGGTTTTTCAGGCACGTTAGGGTGTATCATGTCCAACGCGTCATACACTTTAGATAACAAGCGTCCACGTTTTCGATTGGCTAAAAAACCGTAATAACGGATCATCTTAAAATGTCGCGCTGGGATATGACTGACGTAACGTCGTATCATTTCTTCTTGAGATAAGGTCTGTCGTCGGTATTGTTGGCTATGGTGGTCATAATAATGATGAACCACGGCGCCCCCACTGTAATGTTTCAATTGAGAAGCCGAGATAGGCGGTCGTTTTAAGTAACGCCCAAGATATTTGACGTTGTGCCAGGCGCCTCGGGTCTTTTTAGCAAAATGCAGTTTCCAATAGCGCTGGAACTGGGCATTGAGGTAACGACACCAGGTCGGATAATCGCGAATATGCCCGAAGCCAGGCAATTTATTCGGTAGTAACTGAAAATAGCTGTCACGCAGGAGCCGAATGACGGCACTGCGCCAGACTTTTTCGACGTCTTTCTTTTTGAAAAAAATGGGCTTCCAGGTATCGTATTTGGTGAGACCGCCTCGGGTCACTGATAAATGAATATGCGGATGTTGATTGAGTTGGCGGCCGTAGGTGTGGAGGGCGCAAAAGATACCGATTTCGAGTCCAAGGCGTCTGGCATGTTTGAGCATAGCACGCGTTGCACAGCGAAAGAGTTGGTTGAGCAAGAGCCAATTATTGTTGAAGAAAGGCCAAAGCAGATGAGGCATGGTGAGGGTAATATGCTGCCATTCGCAGTCCGGCAAAATATGGCGCTGCTGGGCGATCCATTGTTCGGTGCCTTTGAGACCACAGGCACTGCAGGCTTTGGATTTACAGGTTTGACAAAAGAAACGAGAATGTGTGCAATCAGAAGAAGAGCAGCAATAACGTCGAACGCCCATAGCACAGGTGCTACAGGCGAGCATCTTTTCAACACAGAGGAGTTGCCATTCATCGACGTGATTATTTTCGATGAAGCGATCCCATCCGTCATCGTATTGAAATAGTAATTTAGCGGGTCTGGGAATATACATAGAGCAGAGTATAAAAGACGGGAAGGGAGTTGCCTAGAAATAGAGCGGCTTCGCCGCGATGCTCACGCCAAAGGCGTGCTTATGTTCATGAACCCAACCAGAATCACCATCACCTACCTTTATATTTATGTGAGACTGAGTGATCGGATTAGCTAAATTACCTTTATCTATCGCATTAGAAGAGCCATTTGAAACTTGATACTCACCTGCACTCATTCCTGCGCAGTTTTCTTTTTTATAGCGCTCAATTTCTGCATTTACTCGTTCCTCAGCGACTTTCTGAGGTGTTTTACCTGCTGCTTGAGCTTCTACAAGATCACTGAGCGCATTATTCTCAACAACAACTCATACATTGTTATCAAATTTACCTTTAGCCATAGGAATGATTACATTCGCAATCAAAAGTCCCCCCCCTAAAACTAAACCTATTCCCCCTCCTACTTTTATCGCATAAACTAATGATTCATAAATAGATTCTACGTTTAGAGAGTCAAGGGAAAATATACCTTCTTTTAAAAAAGCTATTAGGATTCCGATAGGAACCCCAAGCATACACAATAAAATTGAAAAAATAGGCAGAACAATAACTGCTTGAATAAAGGAAATAAAAAGCTTTCTTTTCATTTTAGTTATTTCCTTTTAAATCTTTTATTGTTTTCTCTGTTGCATTCTCAGCTGTAGAACCAATTCCTCCACCAATAACGTCACCTATAATTTCTGATTTGACAGACCCATACTCATTATTTAATAAATTATTTGTAACTTTACCGCCTACTTTTATTCCTATTACAGTACCTACAACATTTCCTGTAACAGCAGCAGTTGGATCTTCATTTTTTAGCGAACTCCCTAAATAGGTTCCACCGCCATTCACTGCAGTTGTGAATATGACACCTTTTCCTTGGGTTAGCCCACAACTGACCATTAGTGGTAAATGGTTGAAGGAACTAGAGTTTGAGGTTGGCAGTCACTACACCCTCGCTCGCCAAGCCGGACAATTGATTATCCGGTTGGCTGAGGGATAGTAAGACAGCAAGACGAGATCCCAGGACTAGGCTGGACTCTCTTTTTCATTATTAGTTTTGTGAAATAATAAAAACTATGAACCTACATATTTCCCTGACTCAGTTTTCCATAGTACAGCTGGCATGTCATAAAAATAAAAGTTTAGATCATCATCTTCTTCAGTATTAGCGCTATTAGGCCAATGTTGCTTAAGAAAATTAACAATATTTTTATTGTCCGTATCCCAATATGGAATAACTTTCCCTAATGGATCTTCAGGGGAACAAAATTTAATTGTCTGCTTATCCAATAACTCTTCAATTATAGAAAAGAATATATTTTTATTTTCATAAAAAGATTTATTTGGATTCCAGCCAACAACAGCACCAAAAAGCCCTGATAACCACAACCCTCTTGAGTCATCAACAATTTCCTTAAAATGTAAAATTTTGTTCATTTTTGGCTCACTTCAAAAATTTTATTTCTACTGGTGCAGCATCCTTTGCTATACCTCTTGGAATATCAATTGTCCAAGCTTTTCCTGTTTCACTTGCTGAGTTAGAAAAATCACGCAAGTTAAAACTTCCATTTGGGGTTTTAACTGTATAAATATTTCCTTTACCAGGTACTACTCTTGCTTCTGGTAATGATTTATTACCTGTTAATTCAATAAAATACTGTTTGACTTCTGCTTCTGACGCCCCACTAAAAATCTTTGCGTTACCTTTATTTGGCATTTCAATTAAAGTCCTATTTCCAATTTGAATACCAGACCTACTATTATCATATTCAAATAGTTCCTTAATTTCATTTTTTCTATGTGTAGTTTGAACTTCTTCTTGTTTAAATTTTTCATCATCTGGCTCAAAGCCGTTAGGTGTACCAGCGGTACTACCGCCAGAAATACCAAGCGCCTCTTTCTCTTCTGCGGTTAGTTCTTTTCCAACATTCGGATCTTTACCTGCCTGATCGATGTTATTTGAACAACTCATCCCAAAGGAGCAATCAAATATTCCACCTAGCCCATCACCAATGCTACTTAAACTATCTTCAAGGCCTTTCGCAATATTCTTATCGGCTTCTGACTTAGCATCACTATTTGTACCGCCTGCAACCGGTGGAACCACAGGAGCGGGAACAGCCAACCAGTTATTCTCAACAACAACTCATTCCATTGTAATACGGGTGGATAAAACCACTTTTTCCCAGTGCATTCAGCCAGTTAATATCACATTTTCAAAGCGCGTTTTCACGTCACAAACCGATTTTCCCGACGTGCGTTTTTTTATTTTGCAACATTTTATAAAAGTACCGACAGCTAAAGAAGAGACGGCAAAATCAAGATGATATTCAGTGGGGTACTTGCCGAACTGAGGTAAACCCAGCCCTCAACTGATTATCAGCGGTAAGTGGCTGAAGGAACTGGGGTTTGAAGTGGGCAGTCACTATACTCTCACTCGCCAAGCCGGACAGTTGATTATCCGGTTGGCTAAGGGGGAGTAAGGCTATTTTGATATCATGTATAGCGCTCTTTAAGCCTCATCATTGAGCGCTCTATTGTATCTTTATTCTCTGGGTGCTCAGTTATATAACTATCCGTTATGAACTGCATTAACTCGACAAATTTTTGAGGAGATAATGTTGAACTTTCATAATCACCAAGAATAAAGCAGACACCATCAAATTCATTTGGATCATCTAAATCCTGATCTAATACATATTCCAATCCTTCAGAGGCAACACAGCCTATCCCTCTTGATGCATCATAAATAAATTGCTGAAAGTTCATTTTTTGCTCTTTATACATCATCTCTAACAAACAATATAAATCTCCAGCACCATTATTTATGAGGTGTTGTTCTACTTTTTTTAACCAATCTAAATTGTCTATCATTTACTGTTCCTTGGAGGCATTGTAATGAAAGCATTACTGACTTGCCCTGTTTTAGTATCTTTAGTCACTCTAAACCAATAGCCATCGACTTTGACATCATGAAGATTTTTAGATGGGTTCGCTTTAAAGTAATCTTCCGACTGCTTTGCAGCTTGGTTTGACATATTTGTAACTTTTGCATCAGATAATATTTTAGGATCATAAGTTGTTTTAGATTCAGCTTTCTTATAGCCAATAATTTTTCCTGCGTTTGGACCATTACCGGCTATTGCTGGTAGCTGATATTTATATTCAATTAATCCAGGATAATTTTTATCTGTTGTTTTTAAATTAATTTTAGCTCCTGTTATTTCAACTGACTCTAAGAAGGCATCTTGCTTATGAGCACCTGATATTCCGGTTTTTTTCGCATTCAAAACACCTAGTTGAGTATTATGCTCAGTAATCTTAGATGTGAAATTTTCTGGAATTATTTTATTAACTTCTGAATTGGGATTTGTCTTAGGTGGAGTCTGTCCGTTTGCAGGATTCTTCTTACCTTGCAGAACTTTACCAAGTGCTATCCCTGTCGCTGCCTTCGCTAGATCTTCTTTACTCGCACCGTTATCCACTAAATTAAGAATATTTTTGACATCAACGGGCGCAATCAAACCACCAAGCGTACTATCTTTTTGGAGTTTTTCTTGGATCTTTTCATCGCTCAGACCTTGAGCTTTCCATTCTACAATAAGCTCCGTAGTTCTAATTTCATTAAAATACGGATTATTTATTTGCCCTGCGACCGTCCAGTCACTTCCTGACAAGCGGTAAATATCACCGATCCAATCAAATCCTGTGTCACTGAGCTTTTCACCTTGCTCTATCCCCAACAGCATTGCCGTAGTGTATTCAGTAACAAGGTAGTTAAACTCTTCTTTACTTAACTGACCTGATTGATATAGACCAACAAGTTTTTCACCTGCGGCTTTTTCTTGATTTCGGTATTCGTTGCGAACATTTCGTTCACAATCGGCATTTCCATTACAGCCGACAAATTTGGCCTGTAGATCATCAACGCTACCAATACCCGCATCTTCTAGTTTTTTATGAAGTGCTTTGCCTTTATCATCTAACTTATCAACACCGAATTTATTCGATAGTAAGTTATTCTCAACGGTAGTTTTTCCTGCCTGCGCCGCATTCAACGCATCCTGCGTCTCACCGCCCACCAAACCGCCGGCTATTCCCGCCGCCAGACTCGCAAACGCACTCAGTGTCGATTTTTCCTCTTCCGTCAGTTGGCTGACATCCTTATTATAAATCTCTTTCGACAGCATGCCAATCGCTTCGGCTGTCACTGCCCCCGCGGCTTGCGATAGCGCATTCTCATCTTTTGCTAAGGCTAATGCCACATTTGCAATCGCATGCGCGGCCAGTAAGCCCGCTTTATTATCTTTACCGATTTCTTTAGCTATGTAATTCGCAATATACGGGGCACTGGCATTGGCGACAGCGGCATTAACATCCCCATTTGCCAGTCCTTGGATTAACGCGGTGCCCGCATCGACAATGCGGGTGTTTTCACCACCAACACCCCATTTAGATTGGTTGATTTCGGCCTGAATAGCCGCTTCTAAGTCATCACCTTTAAGGTCAGGGTTGTTTTTGAGAACATTTTGTGTCGCATTAATTCGCGCATCCGTTACCGCAATGTCTTTAATCTGTTGACCTATTTCCCCGATTAACTGATTGCGGTCTATCCGTTTTTGCTCTTCGTCCTTGTCAAATATCGTCCCCAACTTCTCATGAGCGTTGTCCGTATCGCGGCTCAGGTCATCCACATTTTGCGTCTGCTTATCGGTGTCACGCACAATGAGGTCACCCTCGGCTACTGCCGATTGCGTGGTATTGCTGTCCTTGCCTTTGTTGTTGACGCCGGCAAGTAAAGCGCTGCCCGCATTGCTGATGAGCTGACCGCCAATCTCGCCCCCGGTATTGTAGCCGCCGCTTTGTTGCTCCACCGTGTAGTCGGCTTTATTGTTGATGTCCGTAAACCCAATCGTCCCGGTATCGAGTTTGTTTTTGTCCTTGCTGGCGTCACTGCTGATGACCGCACCGTCCAGTTGTGTATGGTCACCCACGGTAATATCAAAACCGCCTTGTCCCGCATGAATGCCCGTTTGATTATCCACGGATTGGTAATCACTGTGCATTTCACTCTTATCGGCATTGACATTCACCGAGACAGCACCACTTTGGCTGTAACTGCCGCCTACGCTGCTGTTGGTTTGTTTCGAGTCGTATTTATCGGTCACTTGCTGGCTGCTCAGTGTCAGGTCACCGCCTACGTTCATGTTAACCTTGTCGCCACTGGCTTGCGCGCCGGTGAGGGTGGTGTCTTTGCCGCTGTTTATCGTCAGCGTTTTACCTGCATTGACCTCAGTATCGGTATAGTATTGGCTGTTGCCTTTCTCAAAGCCACTGCCTTTGCTGACACTGGCGTTCACATTCCAACCCGTTCCAGCGCTAATGCCAACCCCCACTGTCGTGCCTTTACTCTCGTTTTTACTGTCCACGGTTTGGGTATTGGTGGCGGATGAGAGATTAATGTCATTTTTGGCATTTAACGTCAGGTCTTTATCGGCATTGAGCGTGCTGCCTTGTATATCAATATTTCCTTTACTTCCGAACTTCTGGCCCGTTGCGTTTAGGGTTATATTATCGCCGGCACTTAAGCTGCTACTCGTTGCTGTTTGCTGCTCGGTTTTGCTGGTCGATTTCGAACTGCTGTTGCCATACGAGACATCGATACCGAATGACCCGTTGTTGGTCAGGTCTGAATCTGGATTTTGCGCCGCGGCCAATTGACCGGCTTGATTCGCCTGTTGAAGCTTTAAGCCCGCCTTAATGCCTTGAAGTGCCTTTAATTGGCTGTCATCGGTCTCCTGAGCGGCTTTTCCGGTTTGGTAAGCCGTATTCAAGGCACTGCCGACTGAACCGCCCAGAGAGACGCTGAGGCCATTGGATTTAGTTTCAACTGATGTAATCGTAATCCGCTTATCTTGTGCGGCGCTTATCGCTATATCACTGCTGCTGACATTAATATCTTTCGCTGAAATGAGATCACTACCATGCAGTACCGTACTTCCATTTGCACTAATTAAAACATCGCCACCTAATGACCCGATTGTACTCATGCTATCGCTTTGCGTATAACCGTTTTGATTCATTTTTTGTGTAGAAGATTGGCTTCCAAGTGTAAATCCTAAACCGCCGCCACTGAATAAGCCGCTCTTTTTTGTTTTCTTATAACGATAGCTTGATTGTTTTTCAGTTGCAGCAGAAACATTTAAATCCCCGTCTGCGACGATTTTAACATCATGATTTCCGACTAAAGAAGAGCCAACGATTGTGGTGTTTTTGCCTGATGATATATTTATCTTTTCACCACTTAACTTAGAACCTTTTTCATGTGAGGCAAAGTCTTCTTCGATTGTTCTTGTGATTTTTTTTGAGAAGGTTTTTTTCTTTACTTTGGTTTCATCCAAATAATGATAGTCACTTTCTGTTTGACTACTTAATGTTACATTTTCACCCGCTGACAGATTAATATCGCCTTTAGCTGAGACTAGAAGCGATTCACCTATAATATTTTTACCGCTTTTGATTGAAATATGGTTACCACTACTTAATTCCGAACTCTCTTGGCGGTATGATTCATCAATTTCATGTTTACGTTTTGCGATAGTCTCTTTACGCTGAAAGTTTTGAGATGAACCTAATGCAATATCATTTTTTGCGTCTAAGTTGATGCTTCCTTCTGCCTTAATTTTTGTCGCATTTCCACTAATATCATTTCCTGACGTTAAATTAAGGTTGCCTTGACTTGTAATTTGTGTACCTATGGTAACTTTTGACTCTGAGGTGTACTGTTTTCCTTTTTTATGCCCCTCTAACTGCTGTGCTTTTAATTCAATATTATTTTTAGCGGATAAAGTACTATTTTCACCCGATTGGAGTGAGCTGCCTTGAATAACTAAATTGTCCCCAGCGTTAATATTAAGCTGCCCACTTGTTTTTATTTCACTGGCATGATTAGTTTGTTCTTTCCTATCCGAGATTGCAGCACGTGTATTTTTAGCATAAAGTGTTTCGATTACCTCATTGCTTATATTGACATTTTTCCCTGCGTTAAGGTTAATCCTTTCTTTTGCTGTTAAATCACTGATATGAATGTTAATGTCACGCCCAATGTTGGCGTCTATTAATCCTCCACTGGATATCTGGGACCCATTAGATGATAAATCCTGATTAGACGATAAGGTTAAATCCCCTTTGGTAATAATTTGAGCCCCAGCTTCTGTTGTATGAGCACCTCGATAGTAATTATTTGAACTCTGGGTGTAGTTAAAAGCATTGCGGATATCGTGAGAGTCTAAATTAATATTTTTTCCTGCAATAAGGGTGGCTTTCCCATTCTCTCCCGTGCTCGCCACCGTACTGGCAATGATATTCACATTCTGTACGGCTTTTAAGGTGAGTTCACCGTTATCGCCGGTGACATAAATACTCGCCGGTCTATCTAACCATGAAGAGCCACCTTCTTGGCGTAGGGCTGTTTCACTGAGAATGTCTCGTCCCGCTGACAATGATACGCTATTGGTGCCTCGAATTTCGCCACCGATATTTTTAATATCTTTAAGTGCATTCAGCGTAATATCATGACCTTGAAGACGCCCGCTGTTTTGAATGTCATCGGCTCGTATCTCTGTCAATACTCGACTACTGACTTCACCGCTACTGAGGAAATTGCCGGTAAGGTCGGCGGTGACATTTTTCCCTCCCAATAAAGCGCCATTGCCATTTAAGTCACCTTCTCGAGCCCGTACGTACACTTGAGGCACGCTGACGAGTTCAATGGTGCCATCAGGAAGGGTAATTTCTTTGTTGACCATCCAGACAATATCGGTGGTTAAATTGGCCATTTGCTCTGCTGATAATGCAATGCCCGGGGTGAGATGATATTTTTCACCAAAGGCGGCGCCATTCGTCAATAACGCACGATATTGGGCTTCATCACTGTCATATTGCCCTAATAATCGTTGTCCGGTGGTTTCAATGAGTTGGTCACGCACAAGGCGTTGTTCATAATAACCATCGCCGAGGCGTTTATTCAGTTGGTTACTGTCAAAAATATCTAAACTGGACAGCCATTTTTTGTTATTGGTAAAGCGTGGGTCAGTTTCAATCAAGTATTGACTGTCACTGTTTGGGATTAGGGTAAATAAACTGTTGTCAGGCAATGTAATATTAGGACCCACGGTTTTAATGACCACGTCCTGGTTGTCTTTGAGTGTTTGCTCTACGATGTTAAGCCCCGGCTCCGCGTTAAATTCTAAGCCTTCAACCTCCCCAGCTTGCTGGTCTAATGTATTTTCTTTGACGGCATCCAGTTGAATTTGTGTGATGTTCCCCGCGTTTTCTGTCGCTTCCATTAGATTGAGTGCGAGGTTTTCTGATGTATTTAACCCTTGGTGTTGTGAACGAGATATACAGGTATACCATATAGTGCCACATTGAAAACGGTATATTGTTGTGCCGTCATCAAAGACACGGCGGATACCTTGAGTTTCTTGATTATTGAGCGATTCACCGGTAAGGATAAGATTTTGCCCCGCAATAATACGCGAGTTTTCGTTAGTTAATTGTACGCCATCCAGAGTGAGGTTTTTACCGCTGGTAATCAGCGCTGCGTCTTGTTGGATAATTTGGGTTTCATATATGATACGGTCGTAATCATATTCGTAGAAATCTTTTGTCCAATCTCCATTTTCAAACATACGCCAACGAACACCAGGGAAGTCGTCTGTATAATAAATTCCTACATTTTTATTTAATGAACCGTCTTCATTAATAGCATAACGCACTCCATTTTCTTCATCAGTTTGAATTTTGTAACGTCGACCATTACCAAAATCAAACCAATCAAAGTGTTCACGACTGACTTCCATGGCATCCTGCGTCAATTCGAGATGGATGTCTTTGTTTTCTAACGAGGTGGTTTTTAGTGTCAAGTTGCCCGCCGCTTCAATATTGGCACTGTGATTTTTAACGTTATCGGCACGACCTGTTGCGTTAAGGTTTTCATCTAATGCTCCCCCAATCACTAAATCGCCATCGCTGTAGATAAGGGCGTGGTCGCGATTAAGAAGGTCGCTAACGGCGATGTTGACGGATTGGCGACCGGCGATGACCGCCGATTGCCCCTCTTGCTTATCATTAATGAGGGATTTAACGGCAATGGCAAGACTGTCGCCGTAAATTCGTCCAGTGCCGACATTGTTAAGTGATTGACCGATGAGGTGCGTGAGCTTACCGTCGATTAATCCAGTGTTGTGGATAGTCTCCTTGACGGTGATGTGTGTCTGGCCGGCGCTGATTTCGCCTGGATCGGCATTGTCGACATTCGTCGCCAAAAGCTGTAACTCGCCGAGACTGGAAATTAACCCTAGATTCGTCAGGCTTTCGGCGACCTGAATGTGTAATTTTTCCCCCGCTTGAATGCGGCCTTGGTTAACGAACGCTTGCTGGATGAGCAGCGCGAGGTTACTTTGGGCTAATAATTTACCCTCACCACTCAATTGATTTGCGATGATACTTGCCTCGCCATTACTGACGATGACACCGTCAGTATTGGTGAGGGCTAACCCTGCCCCTTGAGTATTATCTGTGACCGTTAGCGCTTCCCCTGCTGACAACAGTCCATTGGTGTTATTGAGTGTCTGATGGATATTCGCTTGGAGGGAAGCCCCCGCGCGAATGGCGCCTTGTTGGTTATCCAGCGCGGCGGCCGTTAAAGTCACGTGCTGACCTTCAAGGCCCAATCCCGCTTGCCCTGTCTGAGTATTGTTCACGATTTGACTGCTCAGCGTCAGTGTCTGATTTGCCTTGACCCAGCCCGCTGTATTATTGAGGTGATGCAATAGTGTGAGGGTGACATCGCCCACACCTTGAAGTTGGCCTTGCGTATTATTAACCGATTGGGCGCGAATATTCAGGTTGTCCCCTGAACGTATTTTACCTTGATTGTTGTTGATGTCTTGCGCGACAAGCAGGGTCGCACGGTCTTGAGATTGAATTGTACCTTGCTGATTATCCAGGGCATCGACATCGAGGTTTAACGCCCCTTGACTGAGTAAGGTTCCTGCCGTGTTATTTATTTGCTTCGCTTGAAGCTCAAGCTCTAAGTTGCCCTGTAGGTGACCTTGTGTGTTATCGAGGTCAGCAACCTGAATATTCAGCTTCCCGTGACTTGCTACCGTCCCGTTTTGATTAAGGAAGGTGTGCTGCTGTGTATTGACTTGAAGTGAGCCCCCCGAAAGAAGTTGGCCCTGTTGGTTATTCCACTGAGCCGTCGTCAGGGTGGTATCGCCCCCACCTTGAACTTGGCCCTGCTGATTATTGAACTCACCGCTCTTGACCGTTAAATCCCCACCACTGAGAAGTCCGCCACTTTGTTGTGTCTGTTGGTTATTGATAGCGCGCCCTTGGGTATCTAGCGTCAGGTGTTTTCCGGCCTGGACCAGACCGCGCAGATTATTCAATTCACCGGCGGTAATATTGAGGGTCTCTGTCGAGAGAATTTCCCCCTCCGTGTTGTCAATCTGGTTTTGCTGCGTATCTAAGGTGATGTGTTGGCCTTGAATGTGGCCCTGTTGATTCATCAGGGCGCCCACCTTGAGATGCAAGCTGTTTTCGGCAAAAACACCTTGCCCTGCTTGACTCGATTGATTGATTAATTGCTGCCCTTGTGTGTCTATCGCCACGGATTTTCCGCTGATAAGGCCTTGGCGATTGTCGATTTCACCAGTTTTTACGGTTAAATGGGTTCCACTAGACAGTACGCCTTGGGCGTTATTGAGTTGTTGACTGTTTAGGGTTAACTCTTGCGTTGCAATCAAACGGCCTTTGGTATTCGTCATGGCACCTTGAGCCTCAAGCGTGAGGTTTTTCGCAGCGATTTCACCGTCTTGATTGTCTATCTGTTGCTGTGCCTTTAGGGTCGCATTTTCAGTGACAAGGAATCGACCATTTTGTGCACGAATATCGCTCGCGGAGGCGGTTAAATGAAGGTTTGCTGCTTGCACGTTAGCGTGAGAGAGATTGAGCGTCTTCCCTGTCACCGTTAAGGTGTCTTTTGCTACCACCTCACCGTGTAAATCTGCTGATTGTTCGGCATTTAGGGTTAATGACCCAGAGGCCGTCAATTGTCCTTTTTCATTAATGCCGGCAGCCAATAATGTGGTGTTGTCACTTTGTAGGGTATTTGCATTCAGCCGGGTATCACGGCCCGACACAATTTGCCCTTGCTGTGTATTGGTTATGGCCTCTTTCGCGTGTAATTGAATATCACTTTTTGCCAGTAAGGTTCCTTGGTTTTCAATCGAGGCTTGGCTATGAATATCAACATGCTGATTTGCCGTGATAACGCCTGCGTTACGAACCCGTCCATCAACCGATAAGACAACATCCCCAACTGCCGCACCCAGCTCACCCGCATTGCGTACACCGACGCCTTTGTCAGTGCCGACTAAGCGAATTTTATTGGCGTACATACCCCCGAGACTGGCCACATCAATGGCAAACTCCGGTGCTGTATCCGAAGTGGCTTCGGTACTGAGCACCTTTCCGTTAACATCCGTACGGTTTTTCCCCGTGGTCACCGACAAGTCTTTGGCGTGCAATTTGGCGTTGATTTTTACCGCGCGAGCAATCAATTGGGTATAGTCGCTTTGTGTATCATTGAGACCATTACCTTGAATGGCAATTTGTCCATTTTTAACGTCAAAGCCGGCAATTTTCCCTTGTTCTAAGAGGACTTGCGCCGCCGCTAAGGTGGTTTTGTTGGCATTAATAAAACCGCAACCACTGCACGTAATGCCCGCCGGGTTGGCAATAATGACATCCGCGCGTTTACCAGCCACTTCGACAAAGCCATTGAGTTGGCTGGGATTGGCGCTGTTGATTTCATTTAAAATCACACTGGCTTCGCCTTTGGCGAGCCACGGATTCCCCGTAATGAGGCCGCCCAACTGGGTTTGGGTATTCACCGCACTGTTATTGAGAATAACCCCTTTGTTATCGACATCGAAGTTTTGGTATTTATTGTGGGAAACGCCACTGCTGTTGGGGGATTGAATGTTGACCTGCGGTGTCCCATTGGCGCCGGCAATAATCGTGGGTTGTTGATTGCCTGGTGCACTGCCATCAGCGACCACGGCGGCAGCGGTATGAAAACTGACTGCGCCAACCGCTAACGCCAGACTCCAAACAAGCGGTTTGAGTGTCACCGATAAAGACGTGTCAGGGGCACTGCGACCGGAACGTCGAGAAGAAGAAGGGGTTTTGACGCGAGACTTTGCAATATCCGCAACCACCATTAACAATTGGCGGGCACGATTGAAAATAATCCGGTAACAGTGCTTATTCATAGCAATTCATCCAAATAAAATTAGTAAGCCCAGTTCAGGCTAAACGCAAAGGTGGCATTGTCGGTCTGAAACCCATCGGGTTTTGAAAAAGGGGTTCCCACAGAAAGGTCGTAGCTGATGTTCCAAGGCAGAGCCCCTTGCAGACCGATAGCGCCGCCGGCCAAGTGATTACCGATGCGCCAATCAGCGTTATGACCACTGACATGCCCATAATCTGCACCGATGTACAGGGCTTGCTGGGGTATTGGGGTTTGCCAGGTCAGGGTATTTTTCACTGTCCAGCCACTGTCCGCGCTTAATGTGCGCTCGCCGTCAAAACCGCGTACCGTCCAGCGCCCACCAATGCTGAATTGGTCTTGCGGGGTCAGCGGCGTACTGCTCAATTGGCGGTTGTACTCAATACGGTGTTGAAACTGTTGCTCACCGAGCGTAAACGGGGTGGTGACGGATGTGGAAAAGGTCACGATTTTAGCCAATGCCGTGGCATAATCTTCGCTGCCCACCGCACGATACTCTTCAAAGGCCGGCATCGCCCCAAACCACCGCGTTCCGCGCTGATAACTTAAGTTTGAGTCCCAAACTACCGAGCCTAAATATTGGCGATGGTCAAGGCCGAGTTTCCAGCTACTGGTACGCCGTTTTTGTGTCCCAATCTCGGTATTATTGACAAAGTTACGGGTCTCTTTAACCGTGACACCGTAATTTAAGGTGGTTTTAGCCACATCATTACGAAACAGTAATCGGCTCAGTTGGGCATTGAGACTTTCACTTTTTCCGGTGTATTCAATATCACTGTTCAGACCCGCAATGGTTTGTTTGTATTCATAATGACTCCCCGTGAAAGCGAGCTGCCAATACCCGAAAGGGACAGAATAGTGCCCACTGTAATTGGTGGAGCCTTTGTCTTTGGAAAAAAGCGTATCTTGACTGACGGTGACATACAGTAAATCACTCAATGTGGTGGGGTTATCCCACGCCAACATCAATCCCGCTTGATTTTTTCCGGTGTCATCGGTGCCGGTATTATCGACCCAGGCATTGACGCGCCACGGCTTACTTTGTTGACGGGTAATGACAATGTCGCTCTCCCCGGGCGCTTCGCTCGGCTCAATGTCCATGGAGGCTTGTACCGTCGGCAACCGCTGTAGGTTTTCCAGCCCCTGCTCAATATCGCGCAAATCCAGTAAATTTCCGGCATGCGCGGGCATGGCGGTGAATAAGGTGGCATGGGTATTAGACCCGTCCGCAAAACGAACCTGATACACTTTGCCGGGGATAACTCGAAGTTTGAGTGTGCCAGTCGTTAAATCTTGCTCTGGCGCTAATACGCGCGCGGTCACCCCAACCATGGAGCACTAAACGATTTTGCAGTTGCCCCATCAGCTGGTTAATGCCCTGCACGCCCAAACACTGACCTTGCGCTTTATCAGCTAATCTCTGTAAGGGCACCCAGCGAGGAAAGGCTTCAGCCCCTCCAACCTCAACGCGAGTGATGTCAAAACACGGGGATTCGACCGGAAATTGGGCGCTATCAGACTTATCGACAGGGTGCTGTAAGCGCACATCGGGGGCTTTCGCCTCAAATTGTTGCTGTAAGGCGTCTTGTTGCTGCGTTTGACGCTGAAATAATTCATCACCACTGACCACGGCAAACGCGACAGGCGAAGCCATCACACAAAAAAGCGATGAACCGAATAAGGAGATTAACCCACACTTTCGACGAGTTTTGTGTTTTTTCATGATTTTTGTCAGTAAGTTTGAGATAAGTTCAGTTTGTGTAAATGCTAACATTTATTTAAGATAAGGAAAATCCTTTCATCGTGAAAGGATATTCATGACAGGATGATGAGAGTTACTAAATGAATAAAATAACGCAAGGCATGATGGCGGCAATTGTGGCTGGTTGCTTTATGGGCAATGTGGCACAAGCTGACAATCACACCGTCTCGATAGGTTATGCACAAAGTAAAGTGCAAGATTTTAAGAATATTCGAGGTGTGAATGTGCAGTACCGCTATGAATGGGATTCACCGATTAGCGTGCTAGGGTCGTTTTCTTATATGAAAGGCGATAAAAGTTGGAGTTTTACAGACTATGCAGATGATTATTACCATCAAAAAATCGATGTAAAAAGTTATTCATTACTCGCAGGACCTGCCTATCGCATTAATGATATTGTAAGCCTTTATGGATTATTAGGGTTAAGTCATACCAAGGCAAAGGGAGATTACCAGTGGGTTAACAGTGTTGGTGGGAATACTGCGACAGGTCATGAAGAAGGTCATGTCAGTAAAAATTCAACCAATTTTGCCTATGGTGCGGGTGTGATTATTAATCCAATGGAGAATATTGCGGTAAATATTGGGTACGAAGGAACACAAGCGGATATGGATGGCCATAAGTTGATGAATGGTTTTAACATTGGTGTCGGTTACCGTTTTTAGGCAACAGTTTTAAACCCATATTCTTAATGTAATGTGGGTTTGATTTCCTGTTTTGATTTAGAGAGAAGACGCAATTTAATGAAGTGATTAAACAACACAATCTTTGCAGTCAGTTTGATGACACGTTGCCACAATATACCTTGTTGGCAACGTAGGATGTTTATTTCCAAAGTTTTGCTCAAAAGCACACTTTTCGTGCAGTTAGATAGGCTCAGTTGTACGGATGTCAAACTAGAATGAGGAGATACTCTATGAGAAAAACCAATATAAGTTTAAATGAACTTTTGGATAAAGAAATCGAGATTATTAGAGAACAAGAAAAAGAATTTACCCCAGATATCAACTGGTTTTCTAAAATGGATCTAGATCGTTTAGATACATTTATGACAAAATTTCAATTCAATTCATTTGAAGAAATTCCTCAAGATATGTCTAATTTATCATTTCCACCATTTGAGGAAATTAATTTCGAATTACCATCGCTACTCAAGCCAGAACATATAGCTAAACTTCCTCAGCAATATCAAAAAAAACCAATAATAATCGAAGTTGACGGACTGCTTTTTCTGAAAAACCGTGGGAAAGATGCTTTTTGTATAGATCCTCGCCGCTGGCACAGAATTAAAACCTACATATCCAAAGGATGTGTTACTTATCCAGAAGGATTAAATGATAACTTTGGCGTTTTTGATGGTACACATCGGACTCTTCTACTGATGCAACTATATAAGCGCAGATTTGTGCCTGTTGTGGTAGATGAAAATAAGTCTAAAGAATTTATAGTTGCAGCAAAACGATTGAAGGCGTTAAAAATCTAAATTTTGATAGATATGATGGCTATAGCTTTAAACAGTAAGATGATTTAAAGGTCAGGCACAGTGCTATCATTCAATTGCTTTGCGATAGTTATATCCAAACTACCCCCTTATTGACCTTTTTTATCATCCTTTGTTGGCTAGTTAATCATAAACTTCTTTACGGTGACCGATAGTAGCAGCAAGAATAACAAGTTCATCATCCCTTATCTCACATAGTATCCGATAGTCACCGACTCTATAACGCCAGAACTCACCCAATTCACCTTTTAATGGTTTGCCTGACAAGCGAGGATCATCTAAAGCGGCAATGCGTAAATCCATAAAATCGACAATGCGACGGGCGTTTTGTTTATCCATTTTTCGTAGAGACTTTAACGCCCGTTCAGAATAACTAATCGTCCAGACCAAGTGTTTTCCTCACGTCTTCAGACGAATGAACCAATTCTTCACCGCGGCGAATTTTTGCAACGGTTTCAGCGGATAAATAGTAGTCTTCTAAGTCTTCCAAGTGGGTAACAATTGCCTCTCTCGCATAGAATGTTTTGGTTCTACCTGTCAGTTTTGCGAGTGACTCAAGACGACTTTCAATGTCATCAGATAATCGAATAGCTAACATGTCCATCTCCTTATCTATTTTGATATACATGTATAGCAATTGTAGTTGGAAACTATGAAAAAGGCGAGAAGATTTTTTGTTTGGTAATCGATGGTTAAATGGGACGCAAACCCTTTATGTACCAAACCGTTCGATTTCGTACATGGGTGATAAATAGCGTACGAAACTAGGCTTAATTAATTTCGTACATGTGTTATTATTCGGACATCTATTTCGGACGGATAATTACGTAATGTCACGAGTTTTTGCTTATTGCCGTGTATCAACACTGGAACAAAACACAGAAAACCAAAGAAGAGAAATTGAAGCGGCCGGATTTAAAGTGGAAGCGTATCGAATCATTGAAGAACACATCAGTGGTTCTGTTGCTGCAAGTGACCGACCTGGATTTTCACGCTTGCTGGATAGAATGGAAAATGGTGACGTTCTGATTGTGACTAAACTGGATCGCTTGGGGCGTAATGCGATTGATATTCGCAAAACTGTCGAAAAGCTATCAGAGCTGAATATTCGGGTTCATTGTCTGGCTTTAGGCGGCGTTGACCTAACAAGCCCCGCAGGAAAAATGACGATGCAGGTGATTTCAGCTGTAGCTGAATTTGAGCGAGACTTGTTAGTTGAGCGGACTCATGCAGGTATTGCGAGGGCGAAAAGTGCGGGGAAGCGCTTTGGTCGGCCCCCGACTCTTAGCGATGAGCAAAAACAAGCTGTGATAGAACGTATTCAAAATGGCGCTAGCATTAGTGCAATTGCGAGAGAATTTGATACGACACGGCAGACTATACTTAGAGTGAAAGCAAAGATGTATTAATTGAAAAATTACAGTGGGAGTAATGATGGCTATTTCAGCTGAGCAACTATTAAAACGATTAGATTCGGGCTGCTATATCACAACATTTTACAGATTACCCGCTAAAGCGGTTTCTCAATCTTTAGCTAGAATACCTGAAGGATATATATTGATGTCAAAAGAAGGTGTTGAGGAGACTATTTTAAATCCTCTTGAGTTTCAGTCCATCAAGCACAGTCTTACTGAACGAGATACTTGGCAAAATGTCGTAGGTCCTACTTTATTCGGTGGTAGTAGTTGGTTTTTAAAGAAGATTTGATTGTTTTTTTATACCAATTAGCCTGAATACTTTTATTCATTTATTGTCTTGAAATTATCTTAGTATGAATATCTCTTGTAAATTGCTTTATCCATACAGAATAGATGAATTCCATGCTCAACACTAGATTATACCTTAACTACACTAAGTGAAATCTAGTGTAGTAAGTATGAAAAACAGATGTATAATGCACCTATATAACAACACCAATGTATAGTGCACCGATGAAGACAAATATAAGAATTTATGGATATCTACGTGCTTCTACGCATGAACAAGATGCGTCAAGAGTAAAAAATGAACTGTTGAAATTTGCTGAAGGAATGGGGCTACAAATTGCCTGCTGGTTTGAAGAAAATGAGTCAGGCGCTCAGCTTCACCGACCTGAACTCTTTCGCTTACTCAATGTGGCTATGCCCGGAGATATTATTTTAGTTGAACAAGTGGATAGAATTAGCCGCTTGAATACCGATGACTGGGAAAAATTAAAATATCTCATTGGACATAAAGGGTTAAAGGTCGTTTCTTTAGATCTGCCAACCAGTTACCAGTTTATGAGTCGCACCGATGAATTTACAGAACGAATGCTTGCAGCCCTTAACAGTATGATGTTAGACATGCTGGCAGCGGTTGCAAGAAAGGATTACGAAGATAGACGGCGTCGTCAAGCGCAAGGAGTGCAAAAAGCCAAACGAGAAGGGAAGTATAAAGGCCGTCCGGTCAATAAGATATTACACCAAAAAATTGAAGGTCTTCTAATGGAGAAAAAAAGCTATAGCCAAATAGAAAACCTGATAGGTTGTTCGCGGCATACTATTTCGAAAGTATCAAAATTGATGAAAATAGTACAATAAATGTCCCTCTATTCGTTTATCAAGTTTATAGTCATACCGCTTGGTATGACATAAGAGAGATATTTAAGTATACACAAGAGTTTTAATTAAATAACTTATATTTATCACCATAAACCGAGCTTCATGACAATCATGAGCACGCATTAAAAGGGAGATTGAATGTCATCATCACCACAAAAGTCTCAAACGTGGGGGAAGATAAATCCGCCCGTTTTCTTTGTTTCCGCTTTTATTATTTTATGTGTCGTTGCAATAGCCGCTATTTTTCCTCAACGTTCTGAAATTTTGTTAAAAACCCTACAAGCTCAACTTTTTGAGAATGCCAGTTGGTTTTATATTCTGGCCGTCGCATTGATTTTATTGACCGTCGCCTATTTAGGGCTCTCTCGATTTGGCCAAATCAAACTCGGTCCAGATCATGCTCAACCGCAATTTAGTTATCTTTCCTGGTTCGCTATGTTGTTTTCTGCCGGAATGGGCATTGGACTGATGTTTTTCGGGGTCGCAGAACCCGTGATGCACTATCTTGCTCCCCCCGTTGGAGATCCTCAAACTGTTCAAGCTGCAAGAGAAGCAATGGAAATTACATTTTTCCATTGGGGCTTACATGCCTGGGCGATTTATGCCATTGTCGCCTTAATTCTCGCTTTTTTTAGTTATCGACATGGCTTACCGCTTACATTGCGTTCAGCTCTCTATCCCATCATTGGTGAACGTATCTATGGCCCAATGGGACATGCCGTTGATATTTTTGCTGTTGTTGGCACCGTTTTTGGCGTTGCAACTTCGCTTGGATTTGGTGTTTTGCAAGTCAACGCAGGATTAGCGCACTTATTCGGTTTTCCTGTTAGTCCAACGATGCAAGTAATTTTGATCGTTGTGATCACAGGATTAGCGACGTTATCAGTCGTCAGTGGTTTAGATAAAGGTATACGAATTCTTTCTGAACTCAACCTCAGTTTAGCGGGTTTATTATTATTATTAATTGGGATTTTAGGTCCAACAGTACTGTTACTTAAATCTTTTGTGCAAAATACCGGGGCTTATCTTTCAGATATCATCAATAAAACCTTCAATCTTTATGCCTATGAACCGCAATCGAGTGAATGGTTAGGGGGATGGACATTATTGTATTGGGGATGGTGGCTTTCATGGTCCCCTTTTGTGGGCATGTTTATTGCGAGGATCTCTCGGGGTCGTACTATTCGTGAGTTTGTTACAGGTGTTTTGTTTGTTCCTGCTGGGTTTACACTGCTTTGGATGACTTTTTTTGGAAATAGTGCCATCCATTTGATCCGTGATAATGGCGCAGAAATGTTGGCACAAGTCGTCCAAAAAGATGTTGCTCTCGCCTTATTTGAATTTTTAAATTACTTTCCGTTTTCATCTGTTCTTTCTTTTGTCGCTATGTTGATGGTCATTGTTTTTTTTGTGACATCTGCGGATTCTGGGGCGATGGTTGTCGATACGTTAGCCTCGGGTGGTGAAATACACACACCCGTTTGGCAACGTATTTTTTGGGCCTTTTTGATGGGAGCCGTTGCAATCACACTTTTATTGGCCGGCGGATTAACAGCATTGCAAACCATGACGATAGCGACCGCGTTACCCTTTGCGATTATTTTATTGATTGCTATCGTCGGATTGCTAAAAGCTTTACGGATTGATGTGTATAAAAAAGACAGTCAACAGCTTGCTACTTTAGCACCGAATACCGGACGTGGGGGGTTATCATGGGAGCGTCGATTACGTAAAATAGCGTTCTTTCCTAAACGTAATCAGGTTAAACGTTTCATGACGGAAGTGATTGAGCCGGCTATGCAGTCAGTCGTCACTGAGTTGGAAAAGCAGGGGACCGAGGCCGCTATCCATAATGAGAAAGACGATAGGGTGACTCTTGAAGTACAATTTGGTGAGAACCTCAATTTTCTCTATGAAATACGATTACGAGACTATTTGACGCCTTCTTTTGCATTAGTGGGTATGGATGATGATGAAAATAATGAGTCTCAGAAATATTACCGTGCTGAAGTTTATTTAAAGGAAGGTGGGCAAGACTACGATATTATGGGATGGAGTGAAGCGCAGATTATTCATGATATCCTCGATCAATATGAAAAACACATTCATTTTATTCATATTGTCGATAAATCGTAGCCATTTATTATGATAGAGAGGTGACGAAAGCGAGTCACCTCTCTTGGTAATAATGACTATAGACGAAAAGACTAACGAATGATGAGTAATGACACGGGCGTTTTATGTATCATCTCTGTCGTATGACTTCCGGTAAAAAATTGCCTCAATCGCGAATGACCAAAAGCCCCCATGATGATCAAATCAATATGGTGTTGTACTGCAAAGTTACACAACTCATCAACGAGACTATCACCACCCTCAAGTAAATTGACTTTCACCTGAATACCGGCTTGATGAAGTTGGTTTTGTGCTTTTTTGAGCTGACAGTCTTGGTTACCGTACATCACCAGATAGCAATCACTACCGGCTAATAATTTCACTTGTGTTAACCGATGAATGATTCGTTCACCTTCCTCACTGCCATCAAATGCAATCATCATCTTTTTCGGTGGGATAAAGTTTCGCTTACAGATAAGCACTGAGTTTTTTTGAAGTCTAATAATGCCTTCGAGTTGACGGCCAATATGACCCGTTAACTCAGATTGCTCGCCTCGACGACCGAGTACAACAATATGGGTATCTTCTTGATTTAGTACTTCGGCTAACGTTCCTTGTCGCTGAAGTGTATTAACATCATGAAGACCTAAATCTTGAGTGATTTTTTTTGCACTCATCAATAATTGTCGGCCTTCCTCTCGGGTTAAACGCGCTCGCTTTTCCTCAATATCCACGAGTTCATTCAATAAAGTTTCTCGGGTATCAAATCCGATGATCCCACTTAAATCATGGTGTGCTGATGTCGAGATTTTTTCATTCATGTGTAACAGTGTCAGTGGTAAGTCGAGTGTTTGGGCTATCCAAGCACTGGCGTGGCAAACAGCAATTGCCGAAGACGAACGATCAATACACCCAATTACACAATTTTTTTGAATGATATCTGCTGCCATAATTAATGACCTCCCATGAATTTTTCAATTTTTTTCGGGTCGTCATGAATACCAAATTTATCAACCAATGTTGCAGTGGCTTCATTCATCCCTTTAATTTCAACATCAATGCCTTCGCGTCTAAACTTAATCACCACTTTATCTAACGCATTGACGGAGGTGATATCCCAAAAATGAGCTTGATTCACATCGATAATCGCTTTATCAATGTCTTCTTTAAAATCAAAAGCATTAACAAAGCGTTCTGATGTGGCAAAGAAAATTTGCCCCCGAACTCCATAATGGCGCACTTTTTTATCTAGCGTTGATGTAACTGTCATGTATCTCGCCACTTTATTGGCAAAATTAAGCGCTGCAATGAGCACTCCGACAAGTACCCCATAAGCCAGATTATGGGTCCAAACGACAACAATGACGGTGGCTATCATAACAACGCTGGTTGATAGCGGATGAACACGTATATCAGCAAGGGATTGCCAAGAAAAGGTTCCAATTGATACCATAATCATCACAGCAACTAAGGCCGCCATTGGAATTTTTGATACCCAATCATTAAGAAAAACTACCATTAGCAATAAAACAACGCCTGCAACCAGTGTCGATAATCGACCTCTACCACCCGATTTAATATTGATGATGGATTGACCAATCATCGCACATCCAGCCATCCCGCCAATAAAAGCGGTGGCAATATTAGCAATACCTTGCCCTTTACATTCTCGATTTTTATCACTGGTTGTATCGGTCAAATCATCCACAATCGTTGCGGTCATCATCGACTCAAGTAACCCAACAACCGCAAGAGCGAGCGAATAAGGTAGTATGATAATGAGTGTTTCTACGTTTATTGGCACATCGGGTAAAAGGAAAATAGGTAAGCTATCGGGTAAAGCCCCCATATCCCCGACGGTGCGGATATCAAGGCCAAGGCCTATTGAAATGACCGTTAATACAACGATACACACTAATGGTGAAGGAATGGTCTTATTGATGAATGGAAACAGATAGATAATCCCTAAGCCTGCCGCGGTCATCGCATAAACATGCCAACTCACATGGGTTAACTCAGGAAGTTGGGCTAAAAAAATCAAGATAGCTAACGCATTAACAAACCCTGTTACGACAGAGCGTGAAACAAACCGCATTAAATTACCGAGCTTTAAATATCCTGCGATAACTTGAAATATCCCGGTTAAAACCGTCGCGGCTAATAGATACTGAAGGCCATGTTCTTTCACAAGAACGACCATTAAAAGTGCCATTGCTCCCGTTGCGGAGGAAATCATACCGGGGCGTCCTCCGATAAAAGCAATAATTACCGCAATAGAAAATGCTGCGTATAACCCCACTTTAGGGTCGACGCCGGCAATAATTGAAAAAGCGATTGCTTCAGGAATTAACGCTAAAGCAACAACAATACCGGCAAGCACATCCCCACGGATGTTACCTAGCCAGTGCTGACGAGAGGAGGACAACAGCATATTGGACTACCTTGTAATCTATCAATCCCTTGATGGGCGAGTGTATTTTAAATAAGCGAAATTATCCCTAAGAAGGGATGACGAAATTGGCTGATTTAGTATCAACCTAAAAGGAGGAGGGGATCTCAGGGTGGCGTAAGACGCATAGTGTAATTATCTGTTCCTATTGATAGTAAGTTTTTAAAAATCAAGACTAACAGTACGTAATTAAGTACCCGATTAGCATGAGCGTATTGGTACTATACATTAATACGCTCACCATGATAAGTATTGTCAGAGCGTTACTTAACTCTGACACCTTGTTTGTCTATAATAAGCTCGCCATCTTCTTTGATAAACTCACGCTGTTGCGGATGAGGTAATATCTCTAATACGACTTCTGAAGGTCGGCAAAGTTTAGTTCCTATTGGCGTAACAACAATGGGTCTATTAATCAGTATTGGGTACCGCAACATAAAATCAATGAGTTGGTCATCGGTATAAATATCATTTTCTAAGGCTAATTGTTCATACCGTTCACCATTTTTTCGTAATAACACCCTTACCGTAATTTTCATATCGGCAATAAGTTTGACTAATATATCCTTAGACGGCGGGGTTTCTAAATTTTAATTTTTCAATGTAATAGCATTGAGTGTTAATGCTATCGTATAAGATATCGCCTGTAGCCCCTGATATTACAGGGCTAAGAGCAAACTTTGGACTTTGCGATGAAATGGGCGCGTAACCCCGATCAGGAACGCGCGGCTGAAGAACTGGGGGTGAGCGTGCGAAGCTATAAACGTTATGAAAAAGCGCAAAACATCGCTAAACTCATTGAGTTAGCGACGTTTGCGTTAAACACAAAAATGACAAAGGAATAGGGTGATACTACTGAAGGGAAATGAGCTCTTCGCGGCTTAAACCGGTACTTTCAATGATAAGATCAAGGCTAACACCGTTCTTGAGCAAGCTACGAGCCATTGTAACTTTAGCCTCTCGCATGCCTTTCTCAATACCTTGCTCAATGCCTTTCTCTAGGCCTTTTTCCCAGCCGATTTTCTCGCCTTTATCTTGTAAGCGTTGTGCGATATTCACGATGACCTCCTGATGTTTATCTGCCTGTTCACTCAATTGCTGGACAATATGTTCAAAGTTGGGGGAGTCCAGTGCAATGAACAGGTAATTGAGGATAGTGATGATGTCGTTATCACTATTATACTGTTGATTGAGCGCTTGTGCCAATAGGGGGATAATCGTGTCAAATTCATCTCGCAAATATTTGTGCTTCATCGCCAGCTCCATCACGGCCACTTTGCGATGATTCACCAACTCATTATCATCAATCACCGTTACATCAACCAACGGGAACGGCTGGGTATATAATTCATTAGCCATATCCGGTAATGGAAAACAATCGGTCCACAATTGAGAATAGGGGTAGGGTGAACGGCCACCGTGATAAAACAACACTGGCACGACTAGCGGTAACGTTTTATGACCTTGCTGAAGGTGCTGATTCATGGCCAAGAAAGCATAGTGCATCAACCGCCAGGCCATGAGTTTATCGGGTGTCGACTGGTGCTCGACGAGAAGGTAAATATACCCTTCACCTTCGGTGGTTTGCACCGAATAGAGCACATCGGATAATCGAGATCGCAACTGTTTGTCGATAAACGAGGAATTTGTGAGTGCCAACGTACTGAAATCACACAACGCTTTAATATGCTCAGGTAGATGAATGTCAAAAAAATCTTTTGCGCTGTCAACCTGCGTCATAAACCCTTTAAAAGCCGCATCATGTGCCGTCGGCGTGTGCTTAGGTTTCATTATTCGGTCACTCACTCCTCACTAAAGACTGTGCATCATAACGCAGAATCGATTTTCTGTCCGTTTTTCAAATGTTTTTTATCTTTTCGGATATTTCAGCGGTTCCGGCATGAAACCCCGAGGCAGGCCGTCTTTGAATATGACCGGCTGGTTCGCAGCATTTACACGTTAAAACATTTACGGGATCCGCAACTGGAGCAAAATATTCACCGGTCACAAAACCGAATTGAATCTTACCATCAACTCCTGTGATACTTCCACACATACCCTCTGTAGGAAATCTAGAAATCCTTGCAAAGTCGGTGTTACTTCTGACATCCAATAGTTTCCAGAGTTTGCACTATAATCCCCAAACTTTGGATTGACGGTGATCGCTTTTCCATTAAATGGTTACGGGCCAATCAGGTTGCTTTGAGAAAAAACAGTTGTTGATTTTGCCCCTCTTGATAAAGCAACGTATAGATGTTGTGCATTCATGTTATCAGCGTTAAGAATTAGTGAATGATCACACTCTAGCCCTTTCAGTAGCAGTGTCGATCCAATTGTGCGGAGAGATATTCGTCGATCGCCATGCAGCCTGAGTTGCTCACGAATTGATGACGCGGCGTCCAATATGGGGTCAGTTTGGATATCGAAAATTATTGTACGTTAAGGCTAAAAATTAATCTCTAAAACCCCAATTAAATATTGGAACTCCAGACGTTATCTCTCCCCCCTTCGATATGATGTATTACCACTCCAACGGAAACAGATAAGAAGTCTATGCCAGTCTCTGGTGTTCAATCTTGCATCTGACTTTCGCGTTAGCGCTCCTACCTTAAGGTAATAGTGAAATTTGTAATATGCGTTTTTAGTTATATGTTGTTTGACTTAATATCCACATAGAGGGATACTTATTTTCAACAGAGGAGAGGGAAATGTTGCAATTCACACCACTTCAGCTATTTAAAAATCTCTCTGATGAAACTCGCCTGAGTATTGTATTGCTACTCCGAGAGATGGGAGAACTTTGTGTTTGTGATCTCGGTATGGCGTTAGAACAGTCACAGCCGAAGATATCCCGTCATCTGGCAATGCTAAGGGAAAGTGGAATTCTTCAGGACCGTAAACAGGGGAAATGGGTTCACTACCGCTTATCACCACATATTCCTTCATGGGCTGCTCAGATTATTGAACAGGCCTGGTTAAGCCAACAGGACGATGTTCAGACCATCGCCCGTAAGCTGGCTTCAGTCAACTGCTCTGGCAGCGGTAAGGCTGTTTGTATCTAAAAAAATTTGCCTTAACATATATGATTTATCAAATATGAGGTATCAAAAATGAAAACGTTAACTGTATTTGACCCTGCGATGTGTTGCAGCACCGGCGTCTGTGGTACTGATGTTGATCAGGCACTGGTTGATTTTTCTGCGGATGTCCAGTGGCTGAAACAACGTGGTGTTCAGGTCGATCGTTTTAATCTGGCACAGCAACCGATGAGCTTTGTCCAGAACGAGAAAGTTAAAGCATTTATTGAGGCTTCAGGTGTGGAAGGGCTGCCACTACTGTTGTTGGATGGTGAAACGGTGATGGCCGGGCGTTATCCGAAACGAACTGAACTTGCACGGTGGTTTGGAATTCCGCTGGAGAAAGTAGGATTAGCGCCTTCAGGCTGCTGCGGTGGTAATACTTATTGTTGTTAAGTATGTCGGGAGGACATATGAAATTCTTAGAAAATATACCCCGTTATCTGTTTTTTACCGGTAAAGGTGGTGTAGGCAAGACCTCTATTTCCTGTGCCACAGCGATCCGTCTGGCAGAACAGGGTAAACGCGTATTGCTGGTCAGTACCGACCCGGCCTCAAACGTTGGGCAGGTGTTTGGCCAGACTATTGGCAATACCATTCAACCAATAACCTCGGTTCCTGGATTGTCGGCTCTTGAGATTGATCCGCAGGCAGCTGCACAACAATACCGGGCCAGAATCGTTGACCCAATTAAGGGTATCCTGCCTGATGACGTTGTTAGCAGTATCAACGAACAACTGTCGGGTGCATGCACAACCGAGATTGCTGCGTTTGATGAATTTACTGGATTGTTGACTGATGCCTCTCTGCTGACCCGTTTTGATCATATCATTTTTGATACAGCACCTACTGGCCATACTATTCGCCTTCTCCAGTTGCCTGGTGCATGGAGCAGTTTTATAGAGCGCAATCCAGATGGTGCCTCTTGTCTTGGCCCAATGGCTGGACTGGAAAAACAGCGTGAACAATATGCCCATGCCGTTGAAGCGTTGTCTGATCCCACACGCACCCGACTGGTTTTAGTTGCGCGGTTGCAGAAATCAACGCTGCAGGAAGTCGCCAGAACTCATCTGGAACTTGCCACAATCGGTCTTAAAAATCAGTATTTGGTCATTAATGGAGTTCTTCCAAAAACGGAAGCGGCTACCGATATACTGGCTTCAGCTATATGGGGACGAGAACAGGAAGCACAGGCCAATCTTCCCTCTGACCTCTCTGGTCTGCCAACTGACACGTTATTCCTCCAACCAGTCAATATGGTCGGTGTATCTGCACTCAGCGGGCTGCTCTCCACTCAGCCTGAAACAGCATTATCTTCTGCTGACTTCATTCAACAACGTCCTGATATTCCATCGCTCTCTGTGTTAGTTGATGACATTGCCCGTAATAAACATGGTTTGATCATGCTGATGGGTAAAGGTGGTGTTGGAAAAACCACGATGGCAGCCGCCATAGCCGTCAGACTGGCCGAAATGGGATTTGATGTCCATCTGACAACCTCAGATCCAGCAGCGCACCTCAGCACAACCCTGAACGGCCGTCTTAACAATCTGCAGGTCAGCAGGATAGACCCTCACGAGGAAACAGAACGCTATCGCCAACATGTCCTTGAGACGAAGGGGAGAGATCTGGACGAAGCAGGGAAACGGCTACTGGAAGAGGATTTACGTTCTCCCTGTACTGAGGAAATTGCCGTGTTCCAGGCCTTTTCCCGGGTGATTCGTGAAGCGGGTAAGCGGTTTATTGTCATGGATACGGCACCGACTGGGCATACGTTACTGTTGTTGGATGCTACTGGCGCGTATCACCGCGAGATTGCTAAGAAAATGGGAGAAAGTGGTCACTTCACCACACCGATGATGCAACTGCAGGACCCGGAAAGAACCAAAGTATTACTGGTCACGCTACCGGAAACCACGCCAGTACTTGAGGCGGCAAATTTACAGACCGACCTTGAGCGTGCAGGAATTCACCCCTGGGGCTGGATTATCAATAGCAGCCTTTCCATCGCGGATACCCATTCCCCCCTACTCCGGCTACGGGCGCAGCAGGAACGCCTGCAGATAGAGAGCGTTAAAAAACTGCATGCCAGCCGTGTTGCACTTGTTCCCGTACTAGCATCAGAACCAACCGGTATCGATAAACTCAAACAACTCGCTGGTTAATTATTGTCATCATTCAGGGCAGCATTGCTGCCCTTTCAGGAGGTTATATGTTTCTGGCAGGCGCGATTTTTATCCTGACCATCGTTTTGGTTATATGGCAGCCGAAGGGATTAGGGATCGGTTGGAGCGCCACGTTAGGGGCGTTACTGGCGCTGGTTTCAGGTGTTGTACAGATTGCAGATATTCCGGTGGTGTGGACTATCGTCTGGAACGCTACCGCAACCTTTATTGCCGTGATCATCATCAGCCTGCTGCTGGATGAGTCCGGCTTTTTCGAATGGGCTGCGCTGCATGTCTCCCGCTGGGGAAACGGCCGTGGGCGCCTGCTGTTTACGTATATCGTTCTGCTCGGCGCGGCAGTAGCGGCACTGTTTGCCAACGATGGCGCAGCACTTATCCTGACGCCGATTGTTATCGCTATGCTGCTGGCACTTGGCTTTAGTAAAAGCACCACTCTGGCTTTCGTGATGGCCGCAGGGTTTATTGCCGATACAGCCAGCTTGCCGCTTATCGTATCGAACCTGGTCAATATCGTTTCGGCTGATTTCTTCAAACTGGGATTCACGGAATATGCCTCAGTGATGGTGCCGGTGGATATTGCAGCCATTGTCGCCACTCTGGTGATGCTACATCTGTTTTTCCGCAAAGATATCCCGCCAACGTATGACCTGGAACGTCTTAAGGAGCCTGTAAAAGCGATTAAAGATCTGGCAACCTTCAGAACCGGCTGGATAGTGTTGATCCTTCTTCTGGTTGGCTTTTTCGTCCTTGAGCCGTTGGGTATCCCGGTCAGCGCGATTGCGGCAGTTGGAGCTGTGATCCTGTTTGCGGTGGCGAAACGAGGCCATGCCATTAACACTGGCAAAGTGCTGCGCGGTGCACCCTGGCAAATTGTGATCTTCTCGCTGGGGATGTATCTGGTGGTTTATGGACTGCGCAACGCCGGACTAACGGACTACCTCTCTGGGGTGCTGAACTTACTCGCAGATAAAGGTCTGTGGGCCGCGACGTTTGGTACTGGTTTCCTGACGGCTTTCCTGTCTTCCATCATGAACAACATGCCAACCGTGCTGGTAGGCGCTCTCTCTATCGATGGCAGCACCGCAACAGGCGTTATCAAAGAGGCAATGGTTTATGCCAACGTGATTGGCTGCGATCTGGGGCCGAAAATTACACCTATTGGTAGCCTGGCAACGTTGCTCTGGCTGCATGTCCTTTCACAGAAGAACATGACCATCACCTGGGGATACTATTTCCGTACTGGGATCGTCATGACTCTGCCTGTGCTGTTTGTAACGCTGGCCGCGCTGACGCTACGCCTCTCTTTCACTTTGTAATGAGATACTGATATGAGCAACATCACCATTTATCACAACCCGGCCTGCGGCACGTCGCGTAATACGCTGGAGATGATCCGAAATAGCGGTACTGAGCCGACCGTTATTCTTTACCTTGAGACTCCGCCTTCCCGTGATGAGCTGGTCAAGCTCATTACAGATATGAGCATTTCTGTCCGGGCGTTGCTGCGTAAAAACGTCGAGCCTTATGAAGAACTGGGTCTTGCAGAAGATAAATATACTGACGATCAGCTTATCGACTTTATGTTGCAACATCCGATTCTGATTAACCGCCCGATTGTGGTGACGCCACTGGGAACCAAATTGTGTCGTCCTTCCGAGGTAGTTCTGGATATCCTTCCTGATGCTCAGAAAACTGCTTTCACCAAGGAAGACGGCGAGAAGGTTATTGATGAAAAAGGTAAACGACTGAAATAAATATTAAGGGGGCATTTGCCCCCTTAATAATTACTGCAGATGGTTTCGCTTGTCATCAGGAATACTGAGTATTATCTGGATAATGCTGCCATTGCTTACCATACTAGCTTCAAATCTTGCTCTGATTCACTCGCTTAGACAGTTCTTCTGCCGATTCTTTTCGTTCGCTGTAGCGATCAACAAGATAGGCTGAGTTGCCTCGGGTCAACAGAGTGAATTTCACCAGTTCATGGTTAGGAAATTCGATGAACAGTTTAATGAGTTAATAACGATAAGTTTCGGTATCAAAGTCTGTTAAAGGGTCTCTATCGTATTTAAACCTAACCATGATAACGTGTAATCGCGCTTTTTTTAACCAAAAACTGAAATAATAGGCACACTGATCTTAGGCCGCGGTTTGTAACCATCGCTTTTTAGCCATTTTATCCCGCCTTTCTGACAGCAAAGTCACCGCGTGTAGACCTTTTTCCGCACTCATAAACCGCAGTCGGTTGCCACATAAAATGCATTGGTACGGATCGGTGTTTAAAAACCCTTTGATAAGCGCTGCAAAGCCCGGTTTTTCAGGCACGTTAGGGTGTATCATGTCCAACGCGTCATACACTTTAGATAACAAGCGTCCACGTTTTCGATTGGCTAAAAAACCGTAATAACGGATCATCTTAAAATGTCGCGCTGGGATATGACTGACGTAACGTCGTATCATTTCTTCTTGAGATAAGGTCTGTCGTCGGTATTGTTGGCTATGGTGGTCATAATAATGATGAACCACGGCGCCCCCACTGTAATGTTTCAATTGAGAAGCCGAGATAGGCGGTCGTTTTAAGTAACGCCCAAGATATTTGACGTTGTGCCAAGCGCCTCGGGTCTTTTTGGCAAAATGCACTTTCCAATACCGTTGAAACTGGGCATTGAGGTAACGACACCAGGTCGGATAATCGCGAATATGCCCGAAGCCAGGCAATTTATTCGGTAGTAACTGAAAATAGCTGTCACGCAGGAGCCGAATGACGGCACTGCGCCAGACTTTTTCGACGTCTTTCTTTTTGAAAAAAATGGGCTGACAGGTATCGTATTTGGTGAGACCGCCTCGGGTCACTGACAAATGAATATGCGGATGTTGATTGAGTTGGCGGCCGTAGGTGTGGAGGGCGCAAAAGATACCGATTTCGAGTCCAAGGCGTCTGGCGTGTTTGAGCATAGCACGCGTTGCACAGCGAAAGAGTTGGTTGAGCAAGGGCCAATTATTGTTGAAGAAAGGCCAAAGCAGATGAGGCATGGTGAGGGTAATATGCTGCCATTCGCAGTCCGGCAAAATATGGCGCTGCTGGGCGATCCATTGTTCGGTGCCTTTGAGACCACAGGCACTGCAGGCTTTGGATTTACAGGTTTGACAAAAGAAACGAGAATGTGTGCAATCAGAAGAAGAGCAGCAATAACGTCGAACGCCCATAGCACAGGTGCTACAGGCGAGCATCTTTTCAACACAGAGGAGTTGCCATTCATCGACGTGATTATTTTCGATGAAGCGATCCCATCCGTCATCGTATTGAAATAGTAATTTAGCGGGTCTGGGAATATACATAGAGCAGAGTATAAAAGACGGGAAGGGAGTTGCCTAGAAATAGAGCGGCTTCGCCGCGATGCTCACGCCAAAGGCGTGCTTATGTTCAACTCTATAACGATAAAAAACATACAGTTGCGCAGATTTGTGTGTTGATGGGGATATCGAGGCCAACGCTGTACAAATACATAGAGTCAGCCAGGCTGGTCAATAAATGTACTTAGCGTACGTTTTCGTACGATTGGGCTTCAGACCCCTAATATAAAACCGATTATTCGTATTTTAGAAGTAAGCGTCCGGTGAGGTACACAATAAAAGACCGTTAACATTGATTAATGACGGTTTTAGTCAGAAAAATCTTGATATTCGACATCCATAGATTGATGGATGACACGGGCTATCAAAATGTTGTTTTCTTGTTCAAGATAATAAATTGTATGTTTTTTAAAGGTAAAACTACGAATTCCCGTTTTTATCCAACGGCATTCATGCCCAATTTGTGGTGTATTTGACAATAGTGTAAGTGTTTCGGTTAACTCACGTTGATACTTTTCAGCTTGAACTATCCCAAAATGGGGTAGGGTATAAATTGCTATTTGATAAATATAGTCTTCCGCAAGTGAGGATAAGCTATACATTGATATCCTTTTTCGCTTTTTCAAAAATAGCGTCAATGTTATTTTTACTTATGGAAGAATCCAGACCTTCGCAAACCATACGACGAACATTATCAATGCGCTGTTCTCTTGATTCCATCATGCGAAGAGCATCTCGGATAACCTCAGAAGCATTACCATAACGACCAGATTGAAGTAATTCATTCACAAAATTAGTGAAATGTTCACCTAATGTAAAACTACTGACTCTCGACATAACATTCTCCAGGTATTACTCAGTAATACTGATTATAGCAATGACTTACGAAGTATGCAAAAAGGAACATTGATACAAATTTTGTTACTTGTATGTACTAAATGGTTAATAATCGCATTGAATCGGAACTGGCCCGATTAAAAAATTGATTGTGGCGACAGGTGGTTTCAAATCAGCGAAGCGTACGAGGTCGACGCTTCAAGGATTTGAAATCTTGCTAAAACTGAATAAAGGTTAATTTGATGAATGGTTACGTCGTGACGAACCTGAAATTCGGGTGCGGGAGCGATCTGCCTTTATGAATCGATTATTCAATATAGAGACCGTGTTAGCTTGAAATACCCGATCAAAACTGAGCAAAAAAAGTACATATTTATTATTTGCAACAAGCGCCTTTTTTAATTATTCATATTTTTTAAATCATTTAATAATTTTTTGAAGTCACTGTTTGTTTCATCACATTTTGAGTCAAAGGTGTAATGACGTCCTGAGGATTTACCGCATATACCGGCTAAATATCCTTGATATATGGATATTGAGATAATGGCGTCGAGGGCTTCATAACATTTCTCTTTATCCATTCTCTTCTCACCCAGGTGTTCTGAAAGTGTGTTAGCAATTTGTGTTGGTTCTGATGAATTTAATGAAAACACGTTAAATGATAATTATATTAATAAAAGGAGTAATTTATTCATGATAAAATGGTGATGTTTGGATTTAAGTTAGTATTGCTGTTAATAAAATGACTTTTACGATTTATAGTAAATAGTGATACATGTAATTTAAATCAATTTCAATTAATTATGTTTTTTTTGCGATTGAGTATTTTTTATTGCCAAATACCATTTTTAGGTGTTTGCTTTGTGATTTTATTAATAATAAAATTCGAAGCTAAAATTCTCTTGTGATTTCTTTTGTTGAGTTCCTTTGTTGCCGTATTAAAGGTGCGGCTTTTTTTTATTTTGATAATCAATAATCTTTATTGAGCTTTGTTAAATAAAAATATTAGTGTATTAATAATATCTTATTTTATCGAACAGATGATGTTTTTTTTCATTGAATACCCTTTATCTATCTATTATTCATGTGATCCTTTCAATTTCACTGTAATTTTTCATAATCTTCTCCACATTCTGTATTACAAAACGCTAAAGATATCCTCGAAACAGATTCGTCATGGTACCATATATGTATTGTCCATCAGAGCTGACTAAAGTGGGGTTTCTTTTCATTAAAGAAAGCTGATGACGAATATCATCGCGTTGTTGGATGTGGTCGATATCGTCCATTAATGCTACTTCATTAAAAATGGCGTATTTTATGAATAGGGTTGCGGTGAGTCTGTTTTTTTGTTTCTAATTTTGTTAGTAATATTTTTGAAGGATAATTTAATTTGTTGCTTGAGATGAATATGTTACGCGTTAAAAACGGCGGTGGATCGTGGGATAGAATCAAGTAAACACGATACACAATGTGTGTCGTGTTTACTTGACCAAAACATTTTTAGATACTCATTAAACTGGCCATTTTTTCTTTAATGGATTGGAAAGTATTTAATTTTATTTTTGAACAGAGTGTATCGCGTTTCATTGTCAGCATATCATTTAAGTAAGTTTTGGTATCTTTGTCCATGATTTCGCTATTTTTACGTAAAAAGTGGTATTCATTCATGATTTCACCATACTGTTTCAAAAAGGCTTGATACTCGTTATAGCGAGTTTGTTTGAGTAAGGCCATATCATCAATACAACTATTTGTACTGGATGGGATAACGCCGTTAGGTAAAAGTTTTCCCTCTGAATTGGAGATAGTCTCTTGTTGAGGAGAGTCTTGAGAAGGGGAGGGGCGGTTTTTTTCTAAAGTTGAGCATCCAGTGATACTGAGTAATAGCATCGATAAGAGAGTGAGTTTCATTTTTGTCATTACTTAGGAGCCTTTTGTTGAGAATTTAGCATTAATTTTTAAACCGTTGATGAGTTTATCTCATGGGGTTTATATAGGCAATATCACCGTTTTGATGACACTTTTACTTATGCGATGATAGGGATTAAAAAATGACGTATCATTGATTATTTTCCCCATGAGTATATGTATTTTATTTCTTGTGTGCTCATTAGTAAAGTGAAGGGGGGATCCTGAGTCTACTTTATTAGTGTTTATTTTTTTGCTAAATTGAAGCGGGTTTGTTGGTTGTTTTGCACACAGCTATGTGTCAATCAGAGTCGCTCAGATTGACACATAGCTGAAAACCTACTTGTTCAAACGGTTATAGTCATCTTGCGCTTGTTTTAATTCATTTTTAGCCTCTTCAAGATCTAACTCTTTTTCTTTTAGTTTTCGTTCTTTTTTAGCAATTTTTCGACTTTCACCCTCTAATTTTGCTTTTTCAAGATCAGCTTTAGCCTCTTCTAAATCGAGTTCTTCTCTTTTTAGTTTTCGTTCTTTTTTCTTTAAATCTTGTATTGCCCTGTTAGCTTGTCGCTCCTCAGTGCAATATGTATTAACTTTGTCTCTAGCGATTTTCAGATTATTTTGCTCGGCTATATTTCCGCTTTTTTGTGCATTTTCAAGCTTTAATTTGATATCACTCAGCTGTTCTTGGCAACTATCTGTTGCAGCTAAAGCGGGGGTAAATGATATTCCTGATAATACAATACCGATAATGATTTTTTTAAACATTTTAATTCCTTATGAAGTTAATTGCACATTCCCTAAGCTAAATATCATGTTTTGATTAATATTTAAAGTATCTATAAGAGTACATAGGGTTAATTGAGCTGTGAAAACCAAACATCGTGATATTTATAGGATATTAGAACTTGTATGCAACGCCCAAAAAGATGTCATTTTTTCTGATTTTTGTTTTCGATTTTGAATCTTTCATAGCTGATGGCTGATTTTATTGTATATAAATGCTGATAATTGAAATACAAGGCTTGATTGTTATTATTTTGGTTTGCCATGTTTTTTGCTATTTATAATATCATCTTTGCTCTTTAATGCTTATTTTAAGTGTTTGATTTGTTTTTTATCAAAAATATAATCGACAACCAGTGTCTACTGTTATGTTTTTGGAGCAGCATTAAAATTGCGGCTTTTTTATTAGATTGATATGACCTGTCTTGCTTTTTTTGTTTCTCTGAAACTTCTCATAATCCTCTCCACACTCAGTACTACAAAATGCTAAAGATAATCCCGAAACAGGTTCGTCATGACACCATAAGCATTGCCCATTAGCGCTAACTAAAGTGGGTTTTCTTTTCATTAAAGCAAGCTGATGAAGAATATCATCGCGTTGCTGAATGTGGTCGATATCGTCCATTAAAGTTACCTCTTTAAAAATAGTTCGAAAAATGTTTTATTCTAATTGATTGGTGGACAGAGGATGTTATTCTGAGTTTGCCTTATTGAGATTTAGGGATTTTAGCTAAAATAAGACAAGCTTGTTGATTATCCTGCGCGCAGGCTTGTGTGAGCCAAGGTGTGGCCGCCGAGTAATTTTTTTCACTGTAATACAGGGTACCTAATACTCCTTGGGCATCCGCATCCCCTTGTTCGGCCGCTTTTCGCATCCAATATTTGGCTTTTTCTATACTCGGCTCGCTATCGGGTGTGCCAGAAAGATACTGATAACCTAAGAGCACTTGGGCATCGCTGTCACCTTGCTCTGCCATTTCGCTCAATGATGCTGCACTCACCGCGCCAGCGAGAAAGGCCCATAATGTCAATAGCGTTATCGTGGTATTCCGAAATACATTTTTCATGTTTGCCTTCTTTTATGTTAATGAGGGATTTTGGGGTAACTGCGCCCAGTTCAAGTGTATCGAAAACCCGAGAGGGTGGTGCTGGACCTGAATAAGATAGCCGGCTTGCTGAAATTGTGTTTGGAGACTATGCCAAGCTAAGGCTTCTTTGTCTTCGCTTAAGCGGGGGTATTGCTCCGCAGCGAACATTAATTGGATTTCGCCTTGCTGATGAATTTCAGGATTACGCAACTCCATGACTAATTGCCCCATTACACGCTGACTCTCTTGTTTGATTGAGTCAAATAAGCCCCCTTGAGCTTTACGATAAGTGTAATGTAAAAAAATGGCTTTCGGAATAATCATGTTTATTCTCTTATTTGAGTCTTTTGTTGTGAATTACGAATACCAAGTTAATTTATTGTCATATTATTCACAAGTGTAGATAAATAATCACAGGTAATCCGACGAGTAGCGCATAAATCATAATGATAATTAATTTCGTATTTAGCGTCATTTTTTTCAATGTAAATATCCTTTCTTTCATTTTATGAGAATTCTGTTACGTCTATCAATAATTGATTATTGAGATGAGTCTCTGTTCGTATTATTCCCCTCGACTTACTGATTTCTATTTGTTTTATTTTGTATCAAAGTGTAACTCAGTGTTTTTTGATTTTTAAATTCACATAAGGTGTATTCACTAGCTATCTTTGTTTATGTTTTCATTAAAAAGGTAATGTAAACGAATAAAGCGTGAAATAAGTACATTTGAGAACTGTGTAAGAATATATCGATCGTCAATGGCGATCAATATTACATTTAACGATAGTCAAAAACTATTGATCTTATAATGCTTAAATGGAATAAACGATTGGAAACACGCAAAAAAAGCGTTTTTAATGCACCAAAGTGAAATTTGATTTGATTTGTGTCTGTTAATCACCGCCACATTTGATTTAAATGGATTAACGACCTTTTAGAATATTAGTTGGAGAAGGTTTTATTATGAAAATTATCGAAATTCAAAACCAAAAAAATATTCCACTCTCCCACTATGTGGGGCAGTTAATTCGAAAAGCGCGTATCCAAAATGGAATAACGGGAACGGAGTTGGCCAAGCAAGTTTATTTAAGTCAGCAACAAATCTCACGGTATGAACGTGGACAAACTGGATTTCAACTCGATGTTTTATTGCGGTTACTTTCGGCGCTTAATATGAATGAATCGGAAATGAAAGCGTTTTTTTCTCATGTCGTTGAACAAACCGAGAAATTACCGGAAGGAATTAAAGCGTATTCAGAAGATTATTTTAAATAAATTATGAATATTCATTTGCATTAATTAAATTAATTACTAATTTCTGCGTTATCTCTTTATCGATATTTTAAATATCGACAGGTATTTTTATAACCATAATATGGGATGTCTTAACATGAAAAAACGTCTGGCTTTCGTCGCTTTTGCATCATTGGCTTTAGCCGCATGCAGCTCGGTGCCTCAAAAAAAAGTGACTTCAACGATTTCAAAGCCGAATGCCCCGAAAACGGCGACGGTATCGACCAATAATGAAACTAATTTAGCGGCCACGGCTTATGGTCAAAATAAACAGTTACGCTCTCAGGGGATTGTCATTGCGTCAACCCGCAATGCCTGTGTGGACAGTTTTAATTTTCTTAAAGGACTTAATCAAGGGCAATTTGATAATTATTCAGCCGATTACAGCAAAATTAACCAAAACTATACGTTCTTAAATATTAATAAAGAAATTATGGATAAAGACTCAAAAGAGCTGCTCTCCATGACACTGAACAAAAAACTGGACACCTTGTGTGCCAAAGTCCAATACGCGGGTTTTATTGGCGTGAAAGACCGACTCAAGGCGTTATCCGATATTTAATTATTTAAACGATAGACTTTTTCTTTGTTTCTTTTTTGTTCACTTGGTGGGGCTCCCTGGCAAGTGAACGTTGTGCTATCACTAGGAGTTAGGTATGTCATCTCAGGTATCGTCGTTACCGTATTATTCAAAAACCCGGCGATTAACAGCTTATATTTTGCTGGTTATTCAGCTGTTCTTACCCATTTCGGTGGCTTTTTCGGCGGTCGTTCAGGCGGCAGAGCAAGAAAGTCTGGACATGATGAGTACCATGAGTGGCATACAAGCGTTGATGGAGGGTAATGAGGGGGCGGCACCTGAATCGACGACCTCGCCGAATTCTTCAGATAAAAAATCATCTAAAACAGCTTTAGGCGCACTCGGTGTACCGAATTTTACCGTTCGTGACCCTAATGATTTTTCTGCGCCGCCTTTGCATGACAATACGGTTCGCCAGGACGATATTTTAAGCGCCTTGCCCACCTTAGGGTTACCAGAAACAGAAGATGAAAACAAAGCTTCACCTGAAACTCAAGTGGCACAAGGGGCATCGCAAGCCGGTCAATTATTATCGAATGGGGATGCGGTGGATGCGTCCATTGGATACGCTCGAAGTTTAGGGGAAAACTTGATTAACCAGCAAATTACTGACTGGCTGAATCAATACGGCAAAGCCCGTGTTCAATTGGGGACGGATAAAACCGGGGATGCGGATTTACTGCTGCCTTTGATTGATAAAGCGAATAGTTTGGTGTTTAGTCAGGTGGGTATTCGAGCAAATGAAGACCGTAACACGACCAATTTGGGACTTGGGTATCGTCAATACCAAGCGGATTGGATGTGGGGCGTGAACAGTTTCTACGATTATGACATCACCGGGGGCAACTCTCGCGTGGGGGTAGGCTCTGAGCTGTGGTTTGATTATTTAAAATTTGCCGGGAATGGCTATTTTCGTTTAACCGATTGGCATCAATCGGACTTACACGCGATGCGTGATTATGATGAACGTCCAGCGAATGGGTTTGATTTACGTGCTGAGGGGTATTTGCCGAGCTACCCGCAATTGGGGGCGTATGCCAAGTATGAACAGTATTTTGGTAAAGGGATAAGTCTAAGTGACAGTGGCGTTTCTGCGAGTGACTTAAAAGATGACCCATCGCGTTCCACATTGGGGGTGAGTTATACCCCGTTCCCACTGATGACATTGAAAGGCGAAACCTCTCGAGGCGACTCGAATGATAGTCGCTTAGGGCTGGAATTGACTTATCGATTTGGCGTGCCATTAAACCAACAATTAGACCCAGAGTATGTGGATTTAATGCGTAACCTGGCCGGTAACCGGTACGACTTTGTTGACCGTAACTACAACATTGTTATGCAGTACCGTAAGCAAGAGCTATTAACCATTTCGTTACCGGACAGTATGACGGCGGAAGCAGCCGCATTATTGCCAGTGACGGCCACGGTCAATAAATCGAAATACGGGTTAAAAAGTATTGCGTGGTCTGCACCAGAGCTGATAGCGCAAGGTGGGCAAATTCAGGTCACATCACCGACCACGATAAACTTAACCTTGCCGGCTTACGTATTCCAAACGCGAGCGAATGAACCTCAAAGTTACCGCGTTTCTGCGGTGGGAACCGACAATGAAGGGAATACGTCGAACACGGCGGTCATGTGGGTGAATGTGAAACCTTCCCAAGAGACCGTCGCTTCGCTGACGTTGTCACCAAATACGGTATTACTGGCGAATAACAGTGATACGTATACGGCGACGGCGCTTATCCAGAATGAAAAAGGGGAAGCATTGGTTGACAAGGATGTCACTTTTACCGTGAGTGGATTTACCGACAATGAAAAGGTGACGCTGACGGGCGGTAATGGTGAGTCAGGTCAATCGGTGACGGTGAGAACGGATAGCCAAGGTCAGGCACTCATCACGATAAAAAGTAAAATTGCGGGTGATGGGGTACTGAAAGCGACCATGAAAAATGGGAACTTCCGGAATGCGACGTTGCGTTTTGCTGCGGATGCGAGTACAGCCCAAATCACCGAGTTAGTCTTAACCGATGATAAAGCGGTGGCGAACGGAAAGGCCACCAATGTGGCGGTGGCGACGGTTAAAGACCAATTTGGTAATGTGGTGGAAGGCTTTGATTTAGAAAGCTCTGCGAGTAATGGTGCGGTCGTCGTGACACCGTCACAAGTGACGAATACGCAAGGTCAAGTGACGACCTCATTTACGAATATGGCGGCAGGTAGCTCAGTATTAACAGTTAAAGGGAATAGTACAGGGACGCAAAAAACGGTTACGGCCCAATTTATTGCGGATATTAGCACGGCGAAAATCGCCAGCGTTGTGGTTGATAAAGACAATGCGGTAGCGAATGGGCAAGACCGTAATACCGTGACAGTAACGGTCGTGGATGGAAATGGGAATGTCTTAGCGAATGCCCCGGTGACAATTACAGTTCCAGGTGCCGCGAAATACAGTACACAGCCGGCGAATGGACTGACAAACAGCCAAGGTCAGTTGGTGATTAACTATACGAACACCAAAGCAGGGACGGAAAATTATTCGGTGAGCATCAACAACAGCCAAGAGATGGCGGTGCTGACCTTTAAGGCGGATAGCGCTAACCCAAGTGTGAGCCAATCCAAACTGACCGTTTCACCAAAAACGATTAAAGCGGATGGGGCTGAAACGGCAAATATTACCTTAATATTGAAAGATAAATTTGGAAATACAATTTCAGGCCAAACGGTAGCATTCAGTACGACACTGGCGAATACGACTATCAGCGCAACACAAGACAATGGTCAAGGTGACTATTTATCGACGATTTCAGGCACCCAAATTGGGGATGCGCCGATTTCGGTGTTAGTCAACGGCAAGACTCTGGCTGTCAATTCAGACAGTGTTACCTTAGTTGCGACTTCACCGGTACAAGCCACATCGAGTATTTCGGTTGATAAAGCCAGTTACGTTGCAGGCGGTGAAATTCTTGTTACCGTCACGTTAAAAGACATGAACGGGAATATTGTCGTTGGTCAATCTCCGTTATTAACCTCCTCGGCAGTCTCAGTAGCGAACGCAGAAGTTAAGTCCGGTACCCGTTGGATAGATAATAACAACGGGTCTTATTCTCGAGCATATCTTGCGAACACGGCAGGGACTGGCTTACTGGCAACATTACAGCTCAGTGATTGGAGTGGCGATACGGTGTCATCACCTTATGCCATTACTTCCGGAAGTGCGGTCGCGTTAAATTCAACCATTGCGGTTGATAAAGCGACTTACGCATCGGGTGATGAAATTAATGTCACTGTGATGCTGAAGGATGCACAAGGTAACCTCGTCAATGGTCAAGCTGAGTTGTTAACCAGCACCACGGTTAAGGTTCCAAATTCAAGTCTTAAAACAGGGGCAAATTGGATTGATAATGGGGATGGGACTTACACGACTACGTATGTGGCCGAAAAAGCGGGGAGCAAGCTAAATGCGACACTTCAGTTAACCGGCTGGTCTAGCGCGAAAACATCCTCACCGTACGCAATCACTGCGGGTGATGCCGTGCCATTAACGTCATCAATTACGGTTGATAAGTCGAGCTATACGGCTGGCAGCGATATTGTGGTGACGGTTGGATTAAAGGATAAACAAGGTAACGCTGTTAATGGTCAAGCGTCTGCGTTAAGTCCGACTACAGTGACAGTGCCGAATGCGACACCAAAAGCGAACAGCAGCTGGGTGGATAACGGTAATGGTACATATACAGGAACGTATGTGGCCAATACGACAGGCACTAATTTAAAAGCGCAAGTGCAACTGAGTGGATGGAGTAGCACAGTTTCTTCTTCTGTGTATACGATTACCGCAGGTAATGCGGTGCAAGTGAACTCATCGGTGACGGTAGATAACAGCACGTATACGGCAGGCAGTGATATTACGGTGACGGTAACGTTAAAAGATGCCGAAGGTAACGCGGTCAGCGGTCAAGCGTCGGCGTTAACCCAGGACACGGTGACGGTGCCGAATGCGACGCCAAAAGCAAGTGGCAATTGGGTGGATAATGGTGATGGTACGTACACAAAAACCTATGTGGCGAACACGGCAGGGTCAAACTTACAAGCCGAGGTGAAACTGACGGATTGGGCAGGCGGTGTAGCGTCGGGGGCATATGCGATCACCGCAGGTAATGCAGACCAAGCCAACTCATCGGCGATGGTCGATAACACCACATACGTGGCGGGAACCGATATCACGGTGACGGTGACGTTAAAAGATGCACAAGGTAACTCGGTCAGAGGTCAAGCATCCGCGTTGACAGGGACGGTGACGGTACCGAATGCGACGCCAAAAGCGAGCAGCCGTTGGGTGGACAATGGGGATGGCACGTACACCGGAACGTATGTGGCGAACACCGTGGGCACGGGCTTAAAAGCCAGCGTCAAGTTGACCGATTGGACAAGTGCTGTTGAGTCAGCCGGGTATGCGATTACGGTGGGCAAAGCAGTACAAAGTACCTCAGCGGTCGTGGTTGATAACACCACGTATGTCGCGGGAACCGATATCACGGTGACGGTGACGTTGAAAGACGCCGAAGGTAACGCGGTCAGCGGCGAAGCGTCAGCCTTAACCAGCAGCACGGTGACGGTGCCGAATGCGACGCCAAAAGCGAGCAGCCGTTGGGTGGACAATGGCGATGGCACATACACCGGAACGTATGTGGCGAACACCGTGGGCACGGGCTTAAAAGCCAGTGTGAAGTTGACGGATTGGTCAAGTGCTGTTGAGTCAACTGGGTATGCGATTACCGTCGGCGATGCGGTACAAAGTACCTCAGCGGTCGTGGTCGATAACACGACGTATGTGGCGGGAACCGATATCACGGTGACGGTGACGTTGAAAGACGCTGAAGGTAACGCGGTTAGCGGCCAGGCGTCAGCATTAACCGATACGGTGACGGTGCCGAATGCGACCCAAAAAGCCAATAGCAACTGGGTGGACAATGGGGGATGGCACGTACACCGGAACGTATGTGGCGAACACCGTGGGCACGGGCTTAAAAGCCAGTGTGAAGTTGACGGATTGGTCAAGTGCTGTTGAGTCAACTGGGTATGCGATTACCGTCGGCGATGCGGCACAAAGTACCTCAGCGGTCGTGGTCGATAACACGACGTATGTGGCGGGAACCGATATCACGGTGACGGTGACGTTGAAAGACGCCGAAGGTAACGCGGTTAGCGGCCAGGCGTCAGCCTTAACCGATAGCACGGTGACGGTGCCGAATGCGACCCAGAAAGCCAGTAGCAACTGGGTGAACAATGGGGATGGCACGTACACCGGAACGTATGTGGCGAACACCGTGGGCACGGGCTTAAAAGCCAGTGTGAAGTTGACGGATTGGTCAAGTGCTGTTGAGTCAACTGGGTATGCGATTACCGTCGGCGATGCGGCACAAAGTACCTCAGCGGTCGTGGTCGATAACACGACGTATGTGGCGGGAACCGATATCACGGTGACGGTGACGTTGAAAGACGCTGAAGGTAACGCGGTTAGCGGCCAGGCGTCAGCCTTAACCGATAGCACGGTGACGGTGCCGAATGCGACCCAAAAAGCCAATAGCAACTGGGTGGACAATGGGGATGGCACGTACACCGGAACGTATGTGGCGAACACCGTGGGCACGGGCTTAAAAGCCAGTGTGAAGTTGACGGATTGGTCAAGTGCTGTTGAGTCAACTGGGTATGCGATTACCGTCGGCGATGCGGTACAAAGTACCTCAGCGGTCGTGGTCGATAACACGACGTATGTGGCGGGAACCGATATCACGGTGACGGTGACGTTGAAAGACGCTGAAGGTAACGCGGTTAGCGGCCAGGCGTCAGCATTAACCGATACGGTGACGGTGCCGAATGCGACCCAAAAAGCCAATAGCAACTGGGTGGACAATGGGGATGGCACGTACACCGGAACGTATGTGGCGAACACCGTGGGCACGGGCTTAAAAGCCAGTGTGAAGTTGACGGATTGGTCAAGTGCTGTTGAGTCAACTGGGTATGCGATTACCGTCGGCGATGCGGTACAAAGTACCTCAGCGGTCGTGGTCGATAACACGACGTATGTGGCGGGAACCGATATCACGGTGACGGTGACGTTGAAAGACGCCGAAGGTAACGCGGTTAGCGGCCAGGCGTCAGCCTTAACCGATAGCACGGTGACGGTGCCGAATGCGACCCAGAAAGCCAGTAGCAACTGGGTGAACAATGGGGATGGCACGTACACCGGAACGTATGTGGCGAACACCGTGGGCACGGGCTTAAAAGCCAGTGTGAAGTTGACGGATTGGACAAGCGGTGTGACCTCAGGGACATATGCGATTACCGTCGGTGATGCGGCACAAAGTACCTCAACAGTCGTGGTCGATAACACGACGTATGTGGCGGGAACGGATATCACGGTGACGGTGACGTTGAAAGACGCTGAAGGTAATTTAGTCAGCGGCCAAGCGTCAGCATTAACCGATACGGTAACGGTGCCGAATGCGACCCAAAAAGCCAATAGCAACTGGGTAGATAATGGTGATGGCACGTATACCGGCACCTATGTAGCCAATACTACCGGTACCGGTTTGAAAGCCGAGGTGAAACTGACGGATTGGAATAACGCCGTTATATCTGCACCGTATGCTATTGAGCCAGATGTTAATTCAGCTAATATTGAATTAACTTGGGTTAATTCAATGGATTTATCATTGTCTAATGGTACAGATTTAAATGAAATAGAAGCCGTAATTAAGGATGCTAATGGTAATGTTATCCCAGAGGCTAGATTTAACGTTAGTTTGCCTAATGGTTTGTCATTAAGTGGTGTTTCTAATCCGCTGACTGTCGATAATGATGGAATATTGAAATTTAATGTAGCAAGTACTTCTTTTGGCAAAATGGAGATAAAAGCGACAGTTGAATCATCAGGAAATTCATCATCGACAACGGTAAACTTTTCGCCAGTAAATCTAACGTTAACGGTTAATATTAATAATTAAATGACCATAGGATGAGAATATAAAGAAAAATATTCTCATCCTGTTGGAGGTATTATATATGAAGTTAAAATTCTTTATTTCAGCAGGTCTTTTATTAGCCTCAGGTTCTGCTTTTTCAGCTACAAATTGTGTTGTGACGCCAGATACTGATTTTACGGTTGAGTTGTCTTCTATTAATATTAATCCTGGTGCTCAAGTGGGTGATATTGTCGGAGAGTCTGAAATAATTGAAAGGCAAATATTATGTAATTATGATTCAACCCCAGAGTATAATCGTATACAAGCCTATTATAATGGTAGTAATAATATAGGAACAGGGGTTTTTATCGAAAAACAATACCCGGGCACATCAGAAGTGAGTAGATGCGAAGCTATGGAGTCTGGTTATCCAGGCCTAGGAATTGTTTGGTTTAATTATAATACAGCAAATCCAACTCGTTGGTTATGTGCATCTATACCTGAAGGTAGTGGAATATTTGCTCGGAACTTGGTATCAGGAATAACAAGAACTATTAGAGATCAAATTTTTTTAGTGAAAACGGGTCCAATCGAAACTGGAAATTTTAAATTTGATCGAACTTATCAGTTTGAAGAGCGTCCAAACAGTTCAAGCCATTTACCTGATTTTGGTCCACTTTATAAAGTTATTCTTTCAGGGGAGAGCCAAATCGAGGCTCCGGTATGTACTGCAACTAATTCAAGTGCAAATCAAGAGTATTTAGTTTCTAATATATCAAATGATTCAAAAAGTGATATTAGTCAAAGTATAAATATTTCATGTACAGGATATATTGAAGACGGTACAGTTGTTCCTTTCCAGTTTTTAACTAAAGATGGTATTTTTGCTCAAAATAATCAATATTACGCATCTTCTGTTAAAGGGCTAGGTATAAATGTCAGCTATAAAATAGATAGAGATACTAATTTTATTAAGTTAATACCTTCGCAAAAAGGAGTTATAAATGTGCCTATTTTTTCTGGTAAGTCAGCATTAGACTTTAGAATAGAACCTTATATTGAAAAGGATAGTGGTGTTTATCCATTGAGCGATAGTGCTAGTTTCAATATAAATATTAAAGCAGGGGGCTAAATTTAAATTGCCATAGAGTGACAGTTGAAAATAACTCACTGAGCGGTACGATAGCGAAGGAATCAGGGAAAAAAGCAATTACACTTTGTGCTCAAAATCCGGGTTGCCGTAATGCCGTAACAGGGACTTTAGGATTATCAACTGCATTCATTTTAACCAAAGAACAAATTGAAGAAGCAACTAATGCAGGGATCAGCGAGACCCATCTAAAATTGCTAACTTATCAGTAGATCAAATACTGTGGTTGGATAGCCAAATTCTTGCCGGAGGCATGGGTGACCTCATGTTTGGTACACAAACATGGGGAGACCGCATTGAATTACAACCTCATACCGGTGGAAATCAATTACCAGAACAAGGAAGAACTGACACTGGGGGTAACCAAATACCTGAACAGGAGCGAACTGATACGGGCGGGAATCAAATTGTTGAACCTGGACGAACAGATACAGGTGGAAACCAGATCCCTGAACCGATCGAAAAACTGCCTGGAACACCTATCCCTGAAACTCCATCTTTAGATGACCTAGCCTATTTAGACAAAATTACACAAGGCGAACATGCGGGTATCAGAAATAAAGAAGGCCGTCCAGTTAGCTCAGTCATTAACGATGTTCAGAAATCGAGACCTGCGGATATCTTAATACAAGATGATGGGCGCTGGGTTGTTAAAGGTAGTGACGGAAGAGTTCATCTAATTGAGCCGGATGGTGAAGTGGTCACATCTTTTAAAAATAGTGACAAAAATACAGCTCAGCGAATTAGAGATGGAAAATGGAATCGGCCTAGTAATGAAAAACTTGATGAATTTAAAGAAAAATTTTCTGATTATGTGAGGTGGTAGAATGGATATACTAAAAATAAATTACATATCAGAGGCTGATGTAACTTTATTTGATATTCGTTTATCTGAATCGGAAGTTATAATTTATGCAGATTGTTTAAATTATGTTCTATCTCATTTGTCTGATGAACAGATATATGAAAAAACAGAATGCTCAAATCAAAAAGAATTATCACATTACTTAGAAGATTTAAAAACTTTAATTAAATCGATGGAACATAAAAGTTATCTTCCTGACAGATATAAGGATCTATAAAATTACTGTTTATATAAGTAGCAGCTTAGTTAGCTACTTATATTACAAACTAAATCAAACTCTTATCTTAATCCCCAGCTAACCGGATAATCAACAATCCGATTCAGCTGGTAAAAAAAGCGTCATCACCAAAGGGCGCAAGACATAATGCTGATTGTGCGTGGTCATGGTGTTCAGACTGCGCATAATCCCCGAGCATTATGTTGAATTGCCGAAGGCTATTTACCCTGCGGGGATGATAACCTTTTGATTCTTTACTTAATAAAAATATAAAGCTCCCCTAACGCTGTGCATTTTGCGCAGCGTTATTTACCTTTTCTTTTTAGCCGTCTTACTTTTAGCTGTCGTATCTTTAATTAATGAGTTGTTTTAATTGATTTTGTTTGACTGCCATATCCATAAAACGACAAATAATATCTTGCTCATCGGGCCTCAGTTCATCAACTTGTCTGCAAAGCTCTTTTAGCCGCTTGTTTTTGATATCAAACGCAGGCTTATTGGGTCCTTGCTCACCATAAACAAGGTGGTCAATGGTGACTTCAAGGACTTGCGCTAATCTGATGATATATTCAAATTGCGGTCGGGATTTTCCTTGCTCCCATCGTCCTACCATTCGAGGCTGAACATCCAACATATTGGCCAGAGACAGTTGCGTAAGCTGACGTTGCTTACGGATGAGTGCGAGGTTTTTTGCCAAAATCAGTCATGGATAAACAAAGCCATATCAATTGAGAATATGACATAGTAACCCTCACTTTTTAAAATTTATCTTGAATGAATAATAAAGACCTGATTAAAATAGGTCAATATAGACCTTGACGTATTTTAAAGGGAAAAAGAATGCCTCGTATCCCCAAGTCAGAAATCGATGCGCTAAAACGCACAGTATCCCTGCTGTCATTAGTAAAATCACAGGGATATACCGTCAAAAAACAAGGAAAAGACTATGCCGTACGATGTCCCTTCCATGAAGAAAAAACGCCATCGATGGTCATTAGCCCAGATAAAAATCTGTATCACTGCTTTGGCTGTGGGGAAGCAGGCTCAGTAATCGACTGGCAGATGAAAACCGCACATCAATCGTTGCCGGATGCCGTGGCGTTTTTACGCGATGGACTCCACCACTTCTTTAGCCGTCGATACGTCCTCTCAGCCGTCTTCTTTCGTCACCACGACAACGCCTCGCATTGCGCTTGCTGGACCTTGATAATGCGGGCCAGGCGCTACTGCATCAGGTTGTTAACTTCTACCATCAACAGTTTTTAACCTCACCGGAAGCGCAAGAGTGGCTCGTGCGCCGTGGACTTAATAGTGACTCATTTTAAGCTGGGTTATGCAGGCAAACACGGCGTCGGAGGCGCCGCCGGCGTACTGCCATCACCGTACACCAAAGCCGGTCGTCAGATGCGTGACAGACTCGCCTCTCTGGGGGTACTGCGGGAAAGCACCAAACAAGACCATTTTAGAGGCTGTGTGGTGGTGCCGATTATCGGCTGGTCCGGCGCAGCGTCCGTCGGACAACGGGAGCGGGTCATGCAACTGTACGGTCGTCGCTCTGTGGAAGACGCTAAAGTGAATAAAGGCAGCGCCAAGCATCTGTATCTACCTGCTCCGTTAAGCGGCGTATGGAATGAGGAAGCCATGCAGGCGTCATCCGACATTATCTTGGTGTGAGGCGCTTATCGATGCCATGACGTTCTGGTGTGCGGGTGTTTTCGTCATGTGGTCGCCAGCTTCGGGGGTGAATGGGGTCACTGATGACTTGCTCTGTGCACTGCAATATCACGGCGTGAAACGCGTCTTGATAGCCTTCGACCGTGATGAGGCGGGTGATACCGGTGCCGTAAACGTGGCGGCGGATTTACTGACGCGAGGCATCGATGTATGGCGGGTCCATTTCCCGCAAGGGATGGATGCCAATGCTTATGCGTTAAAAAGCGGTCATGCTGAGAGTGCGTTAAATCTGGCGCTGCAACACACAGCGGCTCTGCACCGGATACGGTATTTACGCATGAGCAGAAGTGTGTCTCCCCTATCACTTCCGCTTTAGCCGTCCCTGCACACGCGCCGCCTGCGCCTATTGCCTGTGAACAAACTTCCGCGGGGGACTCCGTAGTGGCTCGTGTATGGAGGGTACGGGGTTGGCAGAAAAACCGAGTCCCAGAGGTGATGAAAGTTAATGTGCAGGTGCGTGATGAAGCCAGCGGCTTGTTCCACGTGGATACACTGGACCACGCACGGCATCGTCAGGGCTTTATCAGTGCCGCGTCTGTTGAACTGGAAAAACCGGTCATCAAACGTGAATGTGGTCGGGTATTGTTGATGTTAGAGCAACAGCAAGATAAGCGACAGTCTGTTGAGGATGAAGCCTCTACGGCCGTGACCGTGAGTGCGGATGATGAAACGGCCGCTCTTGAGTTGCTTAAATCCCCTGAGTTAATCCGTCGAGTGAGAGATGACTTGGCGTCGTGTGGTCGGCGAATCGACTAACTTACTGGTCGGTTACTTGGCAGCGGTCAGTCGTAAGTTAGATAAACCCCTTGCAGTGCTTATCCAATCGTCATCGGCGGCGGGGAAATCATCGC